>NZ_JADPUN010000076.1 GCF_015690345.1 Plantactinospora alkalitolerans
GTCCGGCGGTGCCGGCCGCCCACCCGGGTCGAGGGCTCTACCTCGGGTTGGTCATCGCCGCGCTGGTCGTCTTCCTCGGCATCATCGGCTGGGCGTCCTCGCCCTGGTTGCAGCACGCCGTCGGCGATCCCGGACTACCCCCCGAGATCAGCACCTCGGACGTACTCGTCAACACCTGGCTGCCGCCGTTCATCTCGGCGCTGGTCTCGGTCGGACTGGCAGCGGTTGCCGGCTTCGGCATCGGTGCGCTGCGCCCGCTCGGCCGGTGGAGCGAACTGCTTCTGGTCCCGTTCGCCCCGTGGCTCTTCGTCGGCGTCGGTCCGCTGATGGTCGCCAACTTCAAGCGGGCCTCCGAGGCTGAGCACCTCAACACGTTCATCGGCCTGATCCCGCCGATCTGGCTCTCCGTACCGGCGCTGTTCGTCTTCACGCTGCTGTTCCGGGGGCAGTGTCCGAAGTGGCGGGGCAGCGGCGACGTCGGTCGTACCCTGCTGATGCCGGCGCTGCCGATGGTGGCCGCCGCGTTCCTTCTGACCTGGCTGGTCAATGCCCAGCAGCCGCTCTGGTCGCGGCTGATCGCGTCGGACCCCGACAGGATGTCGGCGCCGATCCTGGCCGAGGTATTCATGGCCCAGCGAGGTGCCGTGGACGCCGACGTCCTGAGCCTGGTCCTGCCGCTGCCACTGCTGGTGCTGTTCCTGCTGGCGTTCGCCGCACTCCAGATCGGCTACCTGGACCGCCTGGCCATCCGGGTCGGCCGCTCGACGACCGAGTCGGCACCGAACACCGGGTTCGGCGTCGCGGTACCGCCGCAGCCGTACGGCCCGCCGGCCCAGGCGTACGGCCCACCACCCCAGGCGTACGGCCCGTCGGCCTATGGCGCTCCGCCGCATCAGTACGGTGCCCAACAGCCCTACGGTGCCCAACAGCCCTACAGTGCTCCGCAGCCCTACGGTGCTCCGCCGCCGCAGGTGCCGGGCGGTGCCGGGCCGGTGCCGCCGCAGTCCGGCCCGCACGGGGCCCCGTCGGCACCACCGGCCCCGCCACAGCCGCCACCGGCCGAGCCACCGCCGTCGGTCGGAAAGGCCGAGTAACGCTGGCTGACGTCACCATCGGTGTGATCACTCGTCGGCAATGAGCACACCCATCGAGCGGGCGGTGCCGGCGACCTGCCGCATCGCCGCCTCCACGTCATCGGTGTTGAGATCTGGCAGCTTGCGCTCGGCAACGTCACGGAGCTGCTGGCGGGACATCTTGGCCACCGCCTGGGTGCCGGGCCTTGCCGATCCGCCCGGCAGCCCGAGCACCTTGCGGATGAGGTACGCCGTCGGCGGCGTCTTGTAGCGCAGCGCGTACGAGCGGTCCTCGAAGACGGTCACCACGACCGGGACGACCTCTCCGCGCTGTGCCGCGGTGGCCGCGTCGTAGTCGAGCTTCAGCGCTCGGGTGTTGACACCGGTCGGGCCGAGCATCTTGCCGACGTCGACCATCGCGGCGTTGCCGGCGTCGAGTTCCAGGGTGATCTCGCGAGAAACCTTCTTCGGTGCAGCCATGCCGGCGACGCTATGGATTCCAGCAACTGGAAGGTCAAAGCGCCTGATCCCCGGGCCGACCCGGCCGGCTCAGCCGTCGTCGCCGGGAGCGGGAAGCGCGGCGAGCAGGGTACGGATGTTGTCGGCCTCCAGGGACTTCAGCTCGCTGTAGCCGGCGAGGGCGTGTTCGAAGTGCTGGCGGGCCCCGGCCGGATTCCCGAGGTCCCGGTGCGCGTAGCCGAGCCCGGCGTGGGCACGCGCCTGCGGTTCCCCGGCACCGATGTCGCCCGCGATGGCCAGCGCCTCGGTGTGGTGGGCGAGGGCGTCGACGTGCCGGCCGGTGCTGCACGCGGCCTCACCGAGACCGTTGAGTACCCAGGCCTGCACCTCCCGGTCGTCGATCTCGCGGCAGAGGCCCAGCGCCTCGGTGAAGTACTCGACGGCCCGGTCCGGCTGGCCGAGGCTGAGATGGACGCTGCCGAGGTTGTCCAGCGAGTTGGCCTGCCCCTGCCGGTGACCGAGCTGCCGGAACACGGTCAGTGCCTGCCGGAGATGCTCGGCCGCCGCCTCGTACCGGCTCAGCCGCTGCTCGGCGAGCCCGAGATTTGTCAACGCGGTCGCCTCGCCCAACCGGTTGCCGCTGCGGCCGAGCAGCGCGGCGGCACGCTCGAAATGTCCGACAGCGGGTTCGTAGCGGCCCCGCTGGGCGTCGACGGTGCCCAGGTTGCTCAGTGCGAGGCCCTGTTGGGCGTCGTCGCCGGTCGAGCGGGCGAGGTTCATGGCCCGGTCGAGATATCCGGCGGCCGGCTCGGGCCGACCCCTGAGCCGTTCCAGGTTGCCGAGGACGGTCAGGACCCGCGCCTGCTGGGTACGGTCGTCCGCCTGCTCCGTCACGGTCAGGGCCCGCTGGAGATGGTCGACGGCCCGCTCGTACTGGCACATGTGCAGGTGGGTGACGCCGATGCCGAGCAGGGCGTAGGCCCGGCCGGCCTCGTCGCCGGTCAGCTCGGCGGCCCGGTAAGCCTGGCTGTGGATGGTCAACGCGTCGGCGTAGTGGCCGCCGTCGAGGTAGCGGTACAGCAGGGCCGACAGGTCGATGGTGTGCGCGGGCCACCCGCCAGCACTGCCAGCACTGCCGGTACTGCTGGCACTTCCAACACCACCGGCTCCGCCGTGCGTGGCGAGGGCGGCCAGGTTGGGCAGTTCGGTGTCCAACCAGGCGCGTGCGACCTCGGGACCGGCCAGGGGACGGCCGGAAGTGGCCGGAGCGTCGACCCGGGGCCGCCAGCGGGTGTCGGTCAGGTCGAGGAGTTCCGTCGCGGCGCGGACCGTACCGAGGTAGGCGTCGAACAACCGTCCCAGGGCGGTGCGTCGCCCGGCATCGGTCTCGTGGGTGACGGCGAGGCGCGTCGCGTAGGCACGCAGCAGGTCGTGCATGCCGTACCGGCCGGTCGCGACGGGATGGACCAGGTGGGCCCGGGCCAGCACGTCCAGCTGACTGCGGGCCGACGCCGGGTCGGTGCCGGCGAGCGCGGCAGCCGCGTACTCGTCGAAATCCGCACCGGGGTGCAGGCCCAGCAGCCGGAAGGTGCGGGCGACCGGCGGCGGTAGGTGCTGCAACGACCAGGAGAAGACGGTGGTGACGGCGGCGCGCGGATCTCCGTCCGCGTCCATCAACTCCAGCCGTCGCTGCCGGTCGGCCAGCTCGGCGGTCAGCTCGGCCAGGGTGGCGGCCGGGTGTGCGGCGGCCCGTTCGGCGGCGACCCGCAGGGCCAGCGGCAGCCGCGCACACAGGTTCGCCAGCGTGGCGACCGCCTCCGGTTCGGTCTCGGCCCGTGACCCGACGAGCTGGGTCAGCAGCGCGACCGCGTCGGACAGCGGTAGCAGGTCGAGGTCGACCCGCCGGGCGCCGTCCCGGGCCACCAGACCCGCCAGCCTGTCCCGGCTGGTCACCACCACCGCGCAGGAGGGGGTGCCGGGCAGCAGCGGGCGGACCTGCTCCACCGTCGCCGCGTTGTCCAGCACGATCAACATCCGCTGGCCAGCCAACTGGGTACGGTAGCGGGCGGCCCGCTCGTCGATGTCGATCGGGATCTCCGCCCCGCTCACCCGCAACGAGGTCAGCAGCCGGGCCAGCGCGTCGGTGGGCGGCATCGGTTGCTCCGGGTCGTAGCCGCGCAGGTTCACGTACAACTGTCCGTCCGGGAAGCGGTCCGCCACCCGGTGGGCCCAGTGCACCGCGAGGGCGGTCTTGCCGACTCCGGCCGTACCGGAGACGGCCGAGATCACCACGGCGGTCGGTGCCGGGCCGGCGAGGATGGCGTCGAGGCGGGCAAGCTGCTCGCCGCGTCCCATGAAGGCGAAGACGTCCGCCGGCAACTGCCGTGGGACGGACCGCCGGCCTGCCTTGCCGGGCCGACGCGGGGTACGCCGTTGCTGTTCGGCGACCCGGTCCCGGACGGTGGCCAACACCCCCTGCTCCACCGGCGTGGCACCGAGCAGCCCGACCAGGACGTCGAACCGGTCGGTGGGCGGCAGGGTCCTGCCGGTCAGGTACTCCGCGACCGCCGCCGTCGACCAGCCGGTACGAGCGGCCAGCTCACGGTAGGTCAGTTCGCCGTCCCGGCGCTGCCGCGCGTGCCGGCGCCGAAGTGTCCGCAGTACCGTGGCCAGGTCGGACAGGGTTCGCACCTCGGACACGTCGAGTGGTGGATGGTCGAAGACGTGCCCATTCGAGCGGTGCGCCATCGTGGTGGGACCCCTCTGGTGTCCGGCCGACGGACGAAGCGTAGACGCCGGCACTGACTGATCAACAGTTGTCTGTCGATTTCTGCTGCTGTCCGGAATCCCGATCCCGTCGCCCGCTGATCCGCGACCATCGCCGGGTACAGCCCGGCGCTGCCGCTCGGATCTCGGGGAGGCGTGGCGGCGACGTGACGACGGCGTCCGTCAGCCCGCCACCCGGTCCCACTCCGGTGATCCGAACCGTGGCGGCCCGGCGCAGTGTTCTGCGGGAAGGAGACCGTCCATGTTCGACGATCACGTTGGCCGGCACGGCCCGGTCGGGAGCCGGCAACCGATACGCCGACGGCGCGGCATCACGGCCGCCGCCGCCCTCCTCGCGCTTCTGGCCGGGAGCCTCGTCGCGCCCGGAACGGCTGCCGGCGCCGAACCCACCCGCCGAGGCGGGCCCGCACCCCTGCTCGCCGCGAGCGGGCCAGCGGTGTCCGGGAGCTACATCGTCGTCCTTCACGGAAAGCCGGGGGCAGCCGCCACCGCACGCGGCGGCGCGGCCGTGTCCCGGGCGACGGCACTCGGCGGACGGGTGGAACACCGCTACCACAGCGCGCTCAACGGCTTCTCGGCGAAACTGACCACCGAGCAGGTCGCCGCGCTGCGCAACGACCCCGACGTGGCATACATCGCGCCCGACCAGAAGATCACTCTCGACACCACGCAGACCCCGGTCACCTGGGGCCTGGACCGGATCGACCAGCGTGACCGGCCGCTGAACAACACCTACGACTACAACCGGACCGGTGCGGGCGTCACGGTCTACGTCATCGACAGCGGAATCCGGGCCAGCCACGCCGAATTCGGTGGACGGGTGGCCGGCGGGTTCACCGCGATCAACGACGGCAACGGCACCAACGACTGCCACGGGCACGGCACGCACGTCGCCGGTACGGTCGGCTCCGCCGCGTACGGCGTGGCCAAGGGGGTACGGCTGGTTCCCGTCCGGGTGTTCGGCTGCTCGCCGAACACCAGCACGGCGGCGGTCGTCGCCGGGGTCGACTGGGTCACCGCCAACCGCACCGGACCGTCGGTGGCGAACATGAGCCTGGGCGGGCCGCCGCAGCCGGCGCTCGACGCCGCGGTCACGAACTCGATCAACGCCGGGGTGACGTACATCGTCGCGGCCGGCAACGACGCCGTCGACGCGTGCGGCCAGTCCCCGGCGTACCTGCCGAACGTCGTCACCGTCGCCGCCAGCGACTCCGGGGACGCCCGTACCTGGTTCTCCAACTTCGGCGACTGCGTCGCCCTGTTCGCCCCCGGCGGGGACATCCTCTCCACCGGGATCGCCTCGGACAACGCCGCCCTGGTGGCCAGCGGCACCTCGATGGCCAGCCCGCACGTGGCCGGCGCCGCGGCCATCTACCTGGAGGCCGATCCGACCGCCGACCCGGCCGAGGTCGCCGAGTGGCTCACCGGCACCGCGACCCCGAACGTGCTCTCCGACGTACGGGGATCGCCGAACCGTCTGCTCTACACCAGCAGTCCGGGTACGCACACGGCGATGACCTGGCGGGTGAAGGAACAACGCGCCGACAACGTCGTACTGGTCGGCTCCGACGAGCAGACCAACCCCTACCAGGGGGACACCCCGGCCACCGCCAGCCTGCCGATCCTCTGCCTGTTGGAGACCGGCGCCGCGATCCCGGCCGGGATCACCCCGGACCAGTACAACGGCTGGGCCGGTGGTTCGGTGCAGCTCACCCCGCCGGTGCCCGGCACCCGACTGACCAGCCTGGCCGAGGCGAACCGGATCTGCGCGACGACCCTCGGCGCCGGCTGGCGGATGGCGGAATTCCACGACGGGTACTACTACCGCACGCGTCCCTTCCCCCGACCCCTGCCGCCCCTGATCGCCCGCAGCGGATGGAACCTCTGGGCGAACGGCACGCTGCCCGGAAACACCCGGTTCTGGGCTCACATCAACGATCAGGCGGGGAACCCCTGGAACTGACCCGGGACCGGACGGGACTCCGGTAACGGCGTACGTCGCCTGGACGGCGCACGGCGGGCATCCGTCGTGCGTCGTCGTTGTCGCCGGGATGCGTCGCGGGAGGCGTTGCGCGTTGTCGCCGGGAGGCGTCGCGCGTTCTCGCCGGGAGGCGTCGCGCGTTCTCGCGGGAGGCGTCGCGCGTTCTCGCGGGGAGGCGTCGTGCGTTGTCGTGGGGACAGGCGTGCGTTGTCGCGTGGATGGTCGCGCAGTGGACCGGTGGCCCCGGTGCCCGGCAGGTGGGCTCGGGGCGGGATGGTCAAGAATAGTGGGGTGACCAGCATTCCCAACGTCCTCGCCAACCGCTACGCCTCGGCCGAACTCGCCGTGCTCTGGTCCCCGGAGGAGAAGATCCGGCTGGAACGGCGGCTGTGGCTGGCCGTACTCCGGGCCCAGCGTGATCTTGGCGTGTCGGTGCCGGACGGAGTGGTCGAGGCGTACGAGCAGGTGGTCGACCAGGTCGACCTCGCTTCGATCGCGGCCCGGGAGCGGATCACCCGGCACGACGTGAAGGCGCGGATCGAGGAGTTCGGCGCGCTGGCCGGCCACGAGCACGTGCACAAGGGGATGACCTCCCGGGACCTGACCGAGAACGTCGAGCAGTTGCAGGTCCGCGCCTCGCTGGAGCTGATCCGGGACCGGGTGGTCGCCACCCTGGCCCGGTTGGCCCGGCTCGCGGTGGAGCACGCCGACCTGGTGATGACCGGACGGTCGCACAACGTCGCCGCCCAGGCGACCACGCTCGGCAAGCGGTTCGCCTCGACCGCCGAGGAACTGCTGATCGGGTACGAGCGGCTGACCGACCTGATCGAGCGCTATCCGCTGCGCGGCATCAAGGGGCCGGTCGGTACCGCCGCCGACCAGCTCGACCTGCTCGACGGCGACGCCGAGCGGCTGGCCGAGCTGGAGCGCCGGGTCGCCGAGCACCTCGGCTTCCAGCGGGTGCTGAACAGCGTCGGCCAGGTCTATCCGCGTTCCCTGGACTTCGACGTACTCTCGGCGCTCGCCCAGACGGCGGCGGCGCCGTCCTCGCTGGCCACCACGATCCGGCTGATGGTCGGCCAGGAACTGGCCACCGAGGGGTTCAAGCCGGGCCAGGTCGGCTCCAGCGCGATGCCGCACAAGATGAACACCCGGTCGAGCGAGCGGGTGAACGGGTTCGCGGTGATCATCCGGGGTTACCTGTCGATGGTCGGCGAGCTGGCCGGTGACCAGTGGAACGAGGGTGACGTCTCCTGTTCGGTGGTCCGCCGGGTCGCGCTGCCGGACGCGTTCTTCGCCGCCGACGGGCTGTTCCAGACCTTCCTCACCGTGCTGGACGAGTTCGGCGCGTACCCGGCGGTGATCGCCCGGGAACTGGACCGCTACCTGCCGTTCCTGGCCACCACCAAGATCCTGGTCGCGGCGGTACGGCGCGGGGTCGGCCGGGAGACCGCACACGAGGTGATCAAGGAACACGCCGTGGCCGTGGCGCTGGGCATGCGGGAGAAGGGCGCCCCCGACAACGACCTTTTCGACCGGCTGGCCGCCGACGGCCGGCTCGGGCTGACCCGGGCCGAGATCGACGAGCTGGTCGCCGACCGGGCCGGCTTCACCGGGGCGGCGTCGGCGCAGGTCCGGGCCGTCGCCGAGCGGGTGGCCGAGGTGGTCGCCGTACATCCCGAGGCCGCTGCGTACGACCCGGCGCCGATCCTCTGACAGGGGTGTTAAGAAGGGGCCCTTCTTCTACAGAAAGCGATAAGAAGGGGCCCTTCCTTACATGTCAGTTGCGGGGGGTGGGGGTGCCGGCGGCGCTGCCGAGGTCCGGTGCGCTGGGCGCCTCCGCGATCGCCCCGGAGTCGAGAGGTTCCGCCAGGTGCGCGGTCTCGGCGGCGACCCTCGGCTGGTCGGTGGGCGGATTCTCCATGGGCTGTCGGACGACCACCACGGCCGTACCGTAGGCGCAGAGTTCCATCCACATCTCGCCGACCTCGCGGTGGTCGAACCGCATCCCGATCACGGCGTTGGCGCCGAGCCGGGTGGCCTCCTCGCCCAACTTCTGCACGGCGTCGGTACGCCAGCGGGTCAGGTTCTCGGGCGCCTTGGGGTCATAGGCACCACCACGGAGGTTCTTGACGCCTTCCCGGTACGGATTCCGGGTTCGGGCCTGGGAAGATACGACCTCGCCGAGTACTGCGCGGATCTCGTACCCCGGTAGGTGATCCGTCGTCACGACCAGCACACGTTGATGCTGGCAGAGACGGGGCCGACCAATTTGCGAGGCCTGTTCACATCGCCTCATTCTGCAAAACGGCGCGGCCACCGTGAAACGCCGTCTGCGACCCGAAGGAGGCGCCGACCTCCTGAACGGGCACGGCGGCCGTGAAACGGCGCGGCGCGGACGCCCCAACCCATCTGGAACGTCCGCGCCGAACCCCTGAGGAGGGTTCAGTAGGGCCTAGACCCCGGCCACCGAGGTGATCCAGGAGCGGTTGTACGCGACGCTGCCGTAGTTCTGGATGTTCGCGCCGTCTGCCGTCGAAGCCACGCCCACCTGGGCGCCGTTGTAGAACTCCGGACCGCCGGAGTCACCCCGCCAGGCATTGCCGTTGATCCGGGTGCTGCGGATCGCCCGACCTCCGTACGCGTCGGTGACGTTGGTGCTGGTCACCCGCACATCGGCGGTCTTGAGCTGGGTCGACGCCGAGCAGCCGCTGTAGCAGGTCATGCCCCAGCCGTAGATCGAGTTGGTGGAGTTGACCGGCGGGTAGGCGCTGGACAGCGGAACGTACGAGGTGTTGATCGAGGTCGACAGTTGGAGCAGCGCCAGGTCGTACCGGCTCGCGGTGGCCGTCACGCTGCTGGTGACACCGCCCGAGGTCCGGTTGACGCTGCCGACCCGCACCGACATCGTGCCGCTGACGCAGTGCCGGGCCGTGAGGACCCAGCGCGCCGCGATGATGGTGCCGGAGCAGGTGAACGAGCCGTTGCTGAACACCGCCGCGGCCCACGGGGCCGACGAGACGGTTCCGCCGCCGATGATGAACGGCGTGACCGGGCCGGCCGAGGCCACGGCGGGCGCGACGAGCACGCCGACGAGGGTGGTGGCGAGCATCACCAGGGTTCGCCGAAGACGCATGGACGGGGCTCCTTCCGGGGGTTCACCCGGGGTCACCGGGTCGGGCGAGCCGCCGCAGGCGGGGGGATGTCCGCCGTACGGATCTGGACAGTCAACGTTCGGCGTGGAGAACCGGACGTTTGACGCAACACGCTAAGCCGTTCGTCACCTATTCACAAGGGTGAACCTCCTCGGCCGGTTTCGGACCCCTGCCGGCGGGTGACCGGGTCCGTGGAAGGGCCCGCTGACCGTCGGCTGTCCACAGGGTTGCCTCCAGGGCTGGCCCGTGCGTCAACTCGCTGGTCCGCCGGGTACGCTGGCTCCGCTCGCCCCTTTCGTGGGCCGGCACCCAACTGCGTACACAGTCAGGAGTGCCCAGTGCCTCGCGTCGTCGTCGACGTCATGCTCAAGCCGGAGATTCTCGATCCTCAGGGCCAGGCCGTCGCGAATGCGCTGCCGAGGCTCGGAGTCACGGACGTGTCCTCCGTGCGGATCGGGCGGCGGATCGAGATCGAGTTCGCCGGCCAGCCGGACCTGGACCGAGCTCGGGAAATCGCCGACAAACTGCTGGCCAACCCCGTGATCGAGGACTTTTCGATCACGGTGGTGGATGCCGCGGATGTCCAGGAGAGCCATCCATGACCGCCCGGATCGGCGTGGTGACGTTCCCCGGCTCGCTGGACGACCGCGACGCGGCCCGGGCGGTACGGATCGCCGGTGCCGAAGCGGTGCCGCTCTGGCACGACGACGCGGACCTGCACGGTGTCGACGCCGTCGTGCTGCCCGGGGGCTTCTCCTACGGCGACTACCTTCGCTGCGGCGCCATCGCCCGGTTCGCGCCGGTGATGGAGACGATCGCCGCCGGAGCCCGGGACGGCCTGCCCGTACTCGGCATCTGCAACGGGTTCCAGATCCTCTGCGAGGCGCACCTGCTGCCCGGCGCGCTGACCCGCAACCAGCACCTGCACTTCCGCAACCGCGACCAGTGGCTGCGGGTGGAGTCGGCCGGTACCGCCTGGACCAACGCCTTCCAGGCGGGCCAGGAGGTGCTCGTTCCGGTCAAGAACGGTGAGGGCTGCTACGTCGCCGACGAGCGCACGCTCGACGAACTGGAGGCGACCGGCCGGGTCGTGGCGCGTTACCTGCACGGCAACCCGAACGGGTCGCTGCGCGACATCGCTGGCATCACCAACGAGGCCGGCAACGTGGTCGGCCTGATGCCGCATCCGGAGCACGCCGTGGAGGCGCTGACCGGTCCGTCCCTCGACGGGCTCGGCTTCTTCACGTCGATCCTCAAGCACCTGGCGGGAGCGCCGGCATGATCGAACGGAGTGAGGTCATGGGCCAGCCCGAGCCCACCCTCGCCGACCAGCCCTCGGCGACCGGCCCGGCCGTCGACCCGGCGGGCCTGGCGGCGCGGCCGGCGTCACCCGTACCCGGTCAGCCCGGGCCGGGACAGAACACGTCGGACACGGCCCGCGCGGGATCGGCGAGCGACGCGGCGGAACTGCCGGTGAACGGCTACCCCAACGGCGTGGACACCGTCCCGCACGCGACGGCGACCGCCGGCGACCTCCAGCCGTACGCCGAGCTGGGCCTCCGGGACGACGAGTACGACCGGATCCGTCAGATCCTCGGCCGCCGTCCGACCCAGTCCGAACTGGCGATGTACTCGATCATGTGGAGCGAGCACTGCTCCTACAAGTCGAGCAAGGTCCATCTGCGACAGTTCAGCGAGAAGGCACCGCCGAGCGACCGGATGCTTGCCGGGATCGGCGAGAACGCCGGCGTGATCCAGATCTCCGACCGGCTCGCCGTGACCTTCAAGGTGGAGTCGCACAACCACCCGAGCTTCGTCGAGCCGCACCAGGGCGCGGCGACCGGCGTCGGCGGGATCGTCCGGGACATCCTCGCGATGGGCGCCCGCCCGGTCGCGGTGATGGACCCGCTGCGCTTCGGCGCCGCCGACCACCCCGACACCGCCCGGGTGCTTCCCGGCGTGGTCGCCGGAATCGGCACCTACGGCAACTCGCTCGGCCTGCCCAACATCGGCGGCGAGGTCGTGTTCGACCCCTGCTACCAGGGCAATCCGCTGGTCAACGCGCTCTGTCTCGGCGTACTGCCGGTGGACCGGCTGCAGAACAAGGCCGCCGCCGGACCCGGCAACATCGTCGTACTGATGGGTGCCAAGACCGGCCGGGACGGCATCGGCGGAGTCTCCGTACTCGCCAGCGCCACGTTCGACGAGGGCAGCGAGCAGCGCCGCCCGTCGGTGCAGGTCGGCGACCCGTTCATGGAGAAGTTGCTGATCGAGGCGTGCCTGGAGCTGTACGACGCCGGGCTCGTCGTCGGCATCCAGGACCTCGGTGGCGCCGGGCTCACCTGCGCGCTGACCGAGACCGCCGCCGCGGCCGGCACCGGGATGCGGGTCTGGCTGGAGCGGGTGGTGCTGCGCGAGGCGTCGATGCAGCCGCACGAGATCCTGGCCAGCGAGTCCCAGGAGCGGATGCTGCTGATCGTCGCGCCGGAGAAGCTCGAGGCGGTACTGAAGATCGCCGAGAAGTGGGGCGTACCGGCCAGCGCGATCGGCGAGGTGACCGGGGCGGCCCAGCCCGCCGCCGACGGTCAGGCCGGCGCCGAGCCGGGTCGACTGCTGGTCACCTGGCAGGGACACACCGTGGTCGACGTACCGCCGGGGTCGCTTGTGGACGACGGCCCGGTCTACGCCCGACCGATGCGGGAGCCCGCCGACCTCATCCTGTTGCAGGCCGACCGGGCCGAGACGCTGCCCCGACCGTCGACTCCGGAGGCACTCCGCGAGACGCTGCTGCGGATGATCGGCTCGCCGAACCTCTGCGACAAGAGCTGGATCACCGAGCAGTACGACCGCTACGTGCTCGGCAACACCGTGCTCGCCCAGCCCGAGGACGCCGGGATCATCCGGATCGACGAGCAGTCCGGCCTGGGCGTCGCGATCTCGGTCGACGGCAACGGCCGGTACGCGCGACTCGACCCGTACAACGGGGCCAAGCTCGCGCTCGCCGAGGCGTACCGGAACGTGGCCGTGACCGGCGCCAAGCCGGTGGCGGTGACGGACTGCCTGAACTTCGGCTCGCCGGAGGACCCGGGCGTGATGTGGCAGTTCGCCGAGGCCGTACGCGGGCTCGCCGACGGCTGCGCCGAACTGGGCATCCCGGTGACCGGCGGCAACGTCAGCTTCTACAACCAGACGGGTGCGGCGGCGATCCACCCCACTCCGGTCGTCGGCGTGCTGGGCGTGCTCGACGACGTCGCGCAGCGGGTGCCGATGGGCTTTGCCCGGACCACCGGCGCCGACCACGATCTGATCTTCGTGCTCGGTGAGACCCGGATGGAGCTGTCCGGATCCGAGTGGGCGTGGGTCACCCACGAGCACCTCGGCGGCGTGCCGCCTAGGGTCGACCTCGCGGGCGAGCGCACCCTTGCCGAACTGGTCGCCGAGGCGGCCCGGGTGGGACACCTCCGGTCCGCACACGACCTGTCGGACGGCGGCCTGGCCCAGGCGCTGGTCGAGTCGACCCTGCGACACGGGGTCGGCGCCCGGATCGCCGTGCCGGAGGGCTTCACCGCCGGCTCGATGCCGTTCGTCTTCCTGTTCAGCGAGTCTGCGGGTCGGGCGATGGTGGCCGTTCCCCGTGGGCACGAGAAGGCGTTCACCGCCCTCTGTGCCGAGCGTGGTGTGCCGTGGACCCTGATCGGTGTCACCGACACCAACGGCGGCGAGCTTGAGGTGCGGGACCACTTCACGGTCGGCCTGGAGGAACTGCGGGCGGCGTTCACGTCGACCCTGCCGAGCCTCTTCGGTGACAACGCCGCTCCGATCGGCAGCACCGTGACCGAGGCCGTCCCGGCCGCTGCCGGCGGAACCGACGCCGGTACGACGGCGACCCCTGTCGACTCCGCTCCGGTCGACTCCGCTCCGGCCACGGCCACGACTCCGGTCGACTCCGCTCCGGCCACGGCCACGGCCACGACTCCGGTCGACTCCGCTCCGGCCACGACTCCGACTCCGGTCGACTCCGCTCCGGTCGACGCCGACGCGACCGGGATCCCGGCGGAGGCCGCTACCGCTCCGACCGCGACTCCGGCCGACGCCGGGTCGTCCGGCCCGGCGCCGACCGGAACGGGACCGGACGCCGGGAGCCGGCCGGCGGGCTGAGCCGGCCGCCGGACGGGCGGTCGAGCGGTGGGCGGTCGACACGGACGACGGGGGCCGTATCGTGACGGGACGGATGGAGCCGACGACCGAATCGGTCTACGCGCAACCCGGTAGCGGCGTCCGGTTGGACTGGGGTCTGGCCGGTGCGACCGAGTTGAGCCGGGTCTGCGCGGTGCTGGTGGTGATCGACGTGCTCTCCTTCACCACCTCGGTGGAGGTGGCGGTCGCCCGCGGGATGCGGGTGCATCCGTTCCCCTGGGGTGCCCAGGCCGGCGAGTACGCGACCCGGGTCGGTGCGGTGGCGGCGGTCGGCCGACGTGCGGTCTCTCCGGAACATCCCTGGTCGCTGTCGCCGGCCGCACTGTCCGCCGCGCCGGTGGTGCCGGACCTGGTACTTCCGTCCCCGAACGGCTCCGCCATCAGCGCCGCCGCGAGCGCGACCGGGCTGCCGGTGGTGGCGGCCTGTCTGCGTAACGCGGGCGCCGTCGGGCGCTGGCTCCTTGACCAGGGGTACGGCTCGACCGAGGCGCCGATCGGTGTGATCGCCGCCGGTGAACGCTGGCCGGACGACACCCTTCGACCCGGTGTCGAGGACCAGCTCGGCGCGGCGGCGGTGCTGGACGTACTGTCCACGGTCTCCGGTGGCCTCTCCGTGGAGGCGGCACTGACGCTGGCGATGCTGAACAGCGTCCACGACATACCGGCCGCGGTCCGGGGCTGCGTGTCGGGACGGGAACTGACTACCAGGGGTTTCGGGCAGGACGTCGAGGTCGCGGTCCAGGTCGGCGTCTCCGACGTCGTACCGGTGCTCGGCAACGGGATCTTCTCCGCAGCCTGACGGCGCGCGTGGGGCCGATGCGAAGGAGCCCGGCTCGCCATCGCGAACCGGGCCCCCTCAGTGCATTCCTGCGTCGGCTCCCTCAGTCGTCCAGCCAGTCGAGCGATCGGCGTTCCGACCGGCCCGGCTGCTGCGGGGCGCCGGACCGACTGTGCCCGCCACCGGCCCGGGGCGAATCGTCGTAGTATCCGCCAGCGCCCTGCTGCTGCTGGTCGTAGTCGCGCTCGTCGTAGCCGCCTGCCGCGTCGTAGCCAGCGCGCTGCGGGTCGTAGCCGCCGCCGGTCGCCGGCTGTTCGTACCCGCCGCGATCGGCCTCGTACCCGGGCTGGCCGTAGGCGTCGGCACGGGTCTCGTAGGCTTCGTTGGCGGCGCCGTACCCGTCGTCGGCCCGGTCGTAGCCGGCACCGGTCCTCGGCTCGTCGTAGCCGCGTCCCCCGCCGTACGCCCCGCCGTCGTAGCCGCTCTCCTGGCCGTACGGCTGTTCGGGCTCGTAACCGCCGGCTGCGGCGCCGGCGGACGGCCGGTAGGCACCGGTCTCGTACGGGTCGGCGGCCGGACCGTAGTCCTCGTCACCCCGTCCGGTGTACCGCCCCGTCGGCTCGTCGAACTGCTCGCCGTAGCCGTCCGCGGGGTCCCGGTAGCCGGGTGCCGCGCCGGAGACGGGAGCGCCGTAACCGGGTGCCGCGCCGGAGACGGGAGCGCCGTAACCGGCACCCGAGCCGGGCGCGTTGCCGTAGCCAGCACCCGAACCCGGTGCGTTGCCGTAGCCGGCACCTGAGCCAGGTGCGTTGCCGTAACCGCCCGCACCCGAACCGGGTCGGTCGTCGTAGCCGTTCGCGCCCCAGCCCTGCTGCCCGCCGCCGTAACCCGGCGTCTGCGGCCCCGGCAGCGGTGCGCCGTAGGGGTCCGGGAACTCCTCGACCAGCGGACTGCTGTGCATCATCGTCGGCGCGTCCGCCAGCGACTGCCGGTTCACCATGGTCGGGTCGGCTCCGCCCCGGGTCGCTACGCGAGTCGCGTCGTCACCGCCCCGGTAGCCGCCGCCACGGCCGGTCGGCCCACCGCCGCGCGGTGCATCCACCCCGTCATCGTCCTCGTCGTCGTTGCCTTCCTTGCGCCGCATCACCAGCAGCACGATGGCACCGACGCCGAGCGCGACCAGCAGGCCGCCGGCGAGGATCAGGAGCCAGGGGCCCGAACCGGAGTCCTCGTTGGCCGCGTTGTCGGCGGCCGGCGCACCACTCTCGGTGGGCGCCTCGGTTTCGCCGTCTTCGAGAGGAGCTTCCTCGACGGCGTCCTCGGTGGATTCCGGAGTGGCACTCGGCGACGCGCTGATGGCGAGTTCGATGCCCTGGTTGTTCAGCCGCTGGCCGGCGCTGGCGTTCACCCGCCGGGTGTCCGTTATGCCGCCCTTAGTGGCCTTGATCTCAAGCTGTCCGGGTGCGATCGGCGAACTTGCCGACCCGGTGAACTTGTAGCTGCCGCTGCTGCTCGTGTTGGTGGTGCGGTCTCGCCCCTGCCCGTCCTTGAGCCGGACGCTGGCGTTGGAAACCGGATCACCGGTGGTCTCGTTGGTGACCCGCCCCGACACCTCGGCCACGGTCTGCACCTCCGGCGGCGGCGGCGCGCCGGTCAGGGTGACCTTGACTGTCGCGCTGGTCGAGGGGCCATTGCCGATAACCACGTTCTGGGTGGCCTGCACGGTGATGGTCGCCGTCTGGTTGCCGGTCAGCGCCGCGGACGTGCGCTTGAAGACGGCGGTGAAGGTGCCAGGTTCGGCGCTCTGGACGGCGCAGCCGTCTTCGCAGCTCAGGCGAGAGTTGTTTGATTCCGCCTTGACGTCGGCGCTCTCCCCGCCGCCTTGGAAGTTCAGCGAAAACCGCACGGTGGTGGTGCCGTTGGGGCCGACCGCGATTGGAGACGCGGTCACGTTTCGAAGCACTGGGTCTGCGAGGGCTGGTGTGGCGGGGAGAGCGAATAGTGCGCTGGTTGCCAGCGCCACTACCACACCGGCCCGGGAGATCCAGGCTCGTCGGTGTGCTGTCACGTCCACCGCCTTCCGGTTCACCACCGCCGACCCGTTTGCCGACAGAGGATCAACCCATACGAGTACACCGTCGGCAACTATGCCTTGTCTGACCGGATGAGCGCGACCCAGGGGCGCCGGGAAATGCGATAAAGCTGGGTCGTATCGTCCCGACGTGTCCTCTCCGCACAATAAGTCCTCACCGATCGTGGTCGTCCTGGCAGAGCTCGACGCTGGGCGTACGCCCGATCGAGCGACCTTGCGGGACGCGGTCCGTACCCTTCTGGGCGATCTGGCCGGGCGGGCGCCCGGCCGGGCGGTGGAGGTTCGCGTTCCACCCTATGGCGCGGTCCAGTGCTGCGCCGGGCCGCGACACACCCGTGGTACGCCGCCCAACGTGGTCGAGATGGCTCCGGTCACCTGGATCCGGCTCGCGACCGGGCGAATGCCGTGGTCGGAGGCGGTGGAGCAGGGCCTCGTCCAGACGAGTGGCAATCGTTCGGATATCTCCGCTTATCTGCCGATTTCTCCGTATTAATCAATCACCATCTGTCACTTACAGAGGTCAAAACGTGGCTCTCTGTATCGGCCTCGGTTCGCGTACACTCTGACTCGACGGAACTCCGTATCACCCGGGCGACAGGCGAGTCCGAGCAGATCAGCAAAGGGAGCGGCAGGTGCCCCGAGGCGACGGCCGGTTGAGCCATGACCTCGACCCCCAACGACCCGGTCCACAGGACGCGTGCGGCGTGTTCGGGGTCTGGGCCCCGGGCGAAGAGGTGGCGAAGCTCACCTACTTCGGTCTCTACGCGCTCCAGCACCGTGGCCAGGAGGCTGCCGGCATCGCCGTCAGTGACGGTTCGGGCGTGGTCGTGTACAAGGATCTCGGCCTGGTGGCCCAGGTCTTCGACGAGCCGACGCTGGCGAGCCTGCGCGGTCACCTGGCGATCGGGCACACGCGGTACTCCACGACCGGCGGATCGACCTGGGAGAACGCCCAGCCGACCATCCGGGCAACCTCGGCGGGCACCACGATCGCCCTGGCGCACAACGGCAACCTGGTGAACACCGCCGAACTCGCCCGCGACGCGGTCGAGCGCGGGATGGACTCCGACGGCTCGACCTCGGACACCGCCCTGGTGACCACCCTGCTGGCCAGCCGGCCCGACCTGTCGGTCGAGGCGGCGGCGCTCGAGGTGCTACCCACCCTGCGCGGCGCGTTCAGCTTCGTCTTCATGGACGAGACCACCCTCTACGCGGCCCGGGACGCCCACGGCGTCCGACCGCTGGTGCTCGGCCGGCTGGAGCGCGGCTGGGTGGTGGCCAGTGAGACCGCCGCCCTGGACATCGTCGGGGCGAGCGTGGTCCGGGAGGTCGAGCCCGGTGAGCTGATCGCCATCGACGAGCACGGGCTCCGTTCGGCCCGGTTCGCCGCGCCGGAGCCGAAGGGCTGTCTCTTCGAGTACGTCTACATAGCCCGGCCGGACACCACGATCGCGGGCCGCAACGTCTACGCGGCCCGGGTCGGCATCGGCCGGAAACTCGCCCGCGAACACCCGGTCGAGGCCGACCTGGTGATCCCGGTCCCGGAATCCGGCACCCCCGCCGCGATCGGCTACGCGGAGGAGTCCGGTATCACCTACGGTGCCGGCCTGATGAAGAACCCGTACGTCGGGCGCACCTTCATCCAGCCGTCGCAGACCCTCCGCCAGCTCGGTATCCGACTCAAACTCAACCCGCTCCGGGAGAACGTCCGGGGCAAGCGGGTGGTCGTGGTCGACGACTCCATCGTGCGGGGCAACACGCAGCGGGCGATCGTCCGGATGCTGCGTGAGGCCGGCGCCCTGGAGGTGCACGTACGCATCTCCTCCCCGCCGGTCAACTGGCCCTGCTTCTACGGCATCGACTTCGCCACCCGGGCCGAACTGCTCGCCAACGGACTGGACAACGAGGGCATCCGGCGCTCGATCGGGGCCGACAGCCTCGGGTACGTCTCCCTGGCGGGCCTCATCGCCGCCACCGAGCAGCCGAAGACCCGACTCTGCCGGGCCTGTTTCGACGGCGAGTACCCGATCGACCTGCCTGCCGGGAACCTGATCGGCAAGCACGTACTCGAAGGAGTTGACCGTCGGGTTGCCGCCGTCGGGCCGGGGGAGGTGGATCGTGACCGGGTGGCCGCGTCCGCGTCCCGTGGTTCGGGCGGTCAACCGTTCGTGAGCAGTTCGAGCGGCGGTGAGGTGCCGTCGCACGCGTAGGCACCAGGCCGGGCGCGGCTTACGAGTTTCGGCCGGCGACCAGGACCGGCCTGGCTGGGAAAATCCGGCCAGGCAGTACGACAGTCGAGTGATCCTCGACCGCTACCGACGCGGCCAGCCGCGAGAACCACTAAGGGGAGAACCGTGACGCACGTGACCGAGCGCAGTGGTGCTGGAAGCGGCCCGGGTGGGACCCATCAGCCCTGGACGGCGGGTATGGGCCGGTCCGGCCGCAAACGCACCGTCTCGTACGCGGATGCCGGCGTCTCGATCCACGCCGGTGACCGCGCGGTCGAACTGCTCCGCCCCAAGGTCAAGAGCACCCGGCGTCCCGAGGTGATGGGCGACATCGGCGGGTTCGCCGGCCTGTTCCGGCTCGACGTGCAGAAGTACAAGAACCCGATCCTGGCCTCGTCGACCGACGGGGTGGGTACGAAGCTGGTCATCGCGCAGCAGATGGACATCCACGACACGGTCGGGATCGACCTGGTCGCGATGGTGGTCGACGACCTGGTCGCCTGTGGCGCGGAGCCGCTGTTCCTGCTCGACTACATCGCCTGTGGCGAGGTCGTTCCGGACAAGGTGGCCGAGATCGGCGCCGGTATCGCCGACGGCTGCCGGTACGCCGGCTGTGCGTTGCTCGGCGGCGAGACGGCCGAGCACCCGGGCGTGCTGCGTCCGGACGAGTACGACGTCTCGGCGACCGGTGTCGGTGTGGTGGAGGAGAGCGAGATCCTCCGGCCGGAGCGGGTCGAGATCGGCGACGTGGTGATCGCGATGGGCTCGTCGGGCCTGCACTCGAACGGTTACTCCCTGGTCCGGCACGTGCTGCTCGGGGCGGGCCGGATGCGGCTGGACACCGTGATCGAGGACTTCGGCCGGCAGCGGACGCTCGGTGAGGAGCTGCTGACTCCGACCAAGATCTACGCGCAGGACTGCCTGAAGTTGATCGCCGAGGCCGACGTACGGGCCCTGGCGCACATCACCGGCGGGGGTATTCCCGGCAACCTGGTACGGGTGCTGCCCGAAAACGTCGACGCGGTGGTCAACCGGGCGAGCTGGAAGCCGGCGCCGATCTTCGATCTGGTGCAGTCGAAGGGCCGGATCGAGGATTCGGACATGGAGTCCACCTTCAACATGGGTGTCGGGATGTTCGCGATCGTGTCCGCCGAGGACGCCGATCGGGCCCTGGCCTGTCTGACCGGGCGCGGCGTCGAGGCGTGGCACGCTGGTGAGATCATCGAGGGCACCGGCGAGGTGCACATGATCGGGCAGCACACCCGGGGCTGAATCGGCGAGCGAGCAAGGGTCGGCCGGGAAGCGATTCCGGGCCGACCACAACAAGAATGCCAAAACCCGCATCCGTGATCTATGCCCGTGATTGACGGCATACCTGGTCAGGACTTCGCCAGAGTGGCCACCGCCACCTAGCCTGAGGGGCACCTCAGACGCGGGGAGGAGGGGCCGATGGCTGTCCGGCGACAGGAGTTTTCCGGAATGCGGGGGATCGCTTCGGTCCCCAGCTACGTGGTCATGCAGCCGACGACGCTGTGCAACCTCGACTGCGCGTACTGCTATCTCCCGCTCCGGTCGGCGGACCGCCGGATGCCGGTGCCGGTGGCGGCCGCCGTGGCTGGGCCCGTGAACGACTGGGCCCGGCAGGGGCGGTTCTCGGTGGTCTGGCACGGCGGTGAGCCGCTGGCGGCCGGACGGGAGCACCTGGCGGCCCTGCTGGCGCCGTTCGACGACCGCGTCGAGCACCACGTGCAGACCAACGCGACCCTGATCGACGACGCCTGGTGCGAGTTCTTCGCCGAGCACCGGATCCGGGTCAGCGTCAGCGTCGACGGGCCCCGCGAACGGAACGGGGAGCGGGTGACCAGGGGCGGTCGGCCGTCGTACGACCGGATCATGGCCGGGGTCGAGGCGCTGCGCCGGAACGACGTGACCTTCTCCGCCCTGTGCGTGGTGAGCCGACCGGAGCCGGGGCTCGCCACCGAGCTCTACGACTACTTTCTCGATCTCGGGTGCGACGTGCTGGGTATCAACATCGAGGAGACGGAGGGGGTCAACACCCGGCTCAACGCCCATCCCGCCGGGGTGGTCAGCGGTTTCTGGGCGGAACTCGTCGCCGCCTGGCGTCGGGATCCCCGGATCCACCTGCGCGAGGTCGAGTGGTCGCTGCGGTACACCGCGGCCGTGCTGGACGGCGCCGAGGACGACGTACTGCCGCGCCATCTCGATCCGATCCCGACCATCGGGTACGACGGCTCGGTGGTCCTGCTCTCTCCGGAGCTGGCCGGCTTCTCCGATCCGGAATACGGTGACTTCACCAGCGGAAACGTCCTGAAGACCCCGCTGGCGGACATCCTCGCCACGGCAGCCGTGGACACGCCGTGGGTGGCCGAGTTCCTGGCCGGGGTGGAGTCCTGCCGTTCCCGGTGTCCGTACTTCGGGTTCTGCGGGGGTGGGCACGCCGCCAACCGCTACTTCGAGCACGGGCGGTTCGACGGTACGGAGACCGACCACTGCCGCAACAGCAAGATCCGTCTACTAGAGGGAGTGTTGGACCATGCCCGAGATCACGAGCCAACGCCCGCCTGAGCGCGTCGAGGCGGGTCCGGACGACCTGGTGGCCGCACGGATCCAGGGTGCTCGGGCTGGCCTCACCACGCTGCTCCAGGAGGCGGCGGAGGCGCGGCGCCTCCGGGCGGAGGTGGCCACCACAGGAGACGGCACGAGTGCCGTGTGTGCGTGGAACCACTTCGAGAACATCCCGACCTTCTACAACTGGAACAACCGCCCCCGCTGAGGTCGGCGTCCCCGGACGTACCCGGTCAGGTTCGGCGTCCCCGGACGTACCCGATCAGGTCCGGCGTCCCCGGGCTTCCCCGACCGGATCGGCGGTAAAGGACCTGCCACCGGCATCGGAGTCGGAGCTCCGAGGCGTGGCAGGTCCTTACCGGTACGTGCGATCGGCGGTACGGCCGCCGCATTCACTCGGACACGCGTGAGCACGCGGCGTTACCGCGTGCTCAGATGTGACCAGAGGTCAGCGGGTCGGTACCCAGTTACCCGGGTCGTCGTCCGCGTCGTGATCCTCGTCATCGTCGTCGACGAACTCTTTGTAGTCGTCGTCAACGACGTGATCCGACTTCCGGCCGCCGCCGAGTTCTCGCTGCAAGGCGGCGAGGTCGGTGTTCGGGGAGTGGTACTTCAACTCCCGGGCCACCTTTGTCTGCTTGGCCTTAGCACGGCCGCGCCCCATGGCTCGACCCCCTCGCACAGAATTCGGGGCAGCCCGAAGGCGGGCCCCGATGACGTCAGGCATCTCTCGTGGCTCTTACGGTACATGGGGATGCCCAGGTTCGGCACCTCGGGTTACCACCGTCCGTGCCCGCGCGTCGCGCGGGCATCGGCCAGAGGTCCCATACTACTCAGTAAGGAGCGCTTACCCGGCCTGGCCGTGACGCCGATCGGGACGAGTGGTTAAGAAGGGCCCCTTCCTCTACAAAAAGCGATAAGAGGGGGCCCTTCCTTACACGTCAGCGGAGGTGGATGCTGCGGAGCCGGCCTACCTCGGCCATCCGGCGCTCGGCCAGGCGGTCGGCGGCGACGGCCGGTGGGACGCCCTCGGCGTCGGCCAGCCGGAGGATCTGCCGCGTGGTGTCGTAGATCCGGGTCGCCCGCAGCTTGGCCCGCTCGAAGTTGAAGCCCTCGATCTCGTCGGCGACCTGGATCACACCGCCCGCGTTCACCACGTAGTCGGGTGCGTAGAGGATGCCCCGGTCGGCGAGCACCTTCTCGATGCCGGGATGGGCGAGCTGGTTGTTTGCCGCGCCGACGACGACCGAGGCGCGCAGCGCGGGCACCGTGGTGTCGTCCAGGGCGCCGCCGAGGGCGCAGGGGGCGTACACGTCGATGTCGGAGCTGACCAGGGCGGTGGCGTCGGAGACCAGGTCGACCTGCGGGTGGGTCTGCCGGACCCAGGCCAGGGCGGCCTCGCTGACGTCGGTCGCCACCACCGAGGCGCCGTCGTCCACCAGGTGGCCGACCAGGTGCTTGCCGACCTTGCCCAGCCCGGCGACGCCGACCCGGCGGCCGGCGAGGGTCGGAGAGCACCAGGCGTGTTCGGCGGCGGCCCGCATGCCCTGGAACACACCCCAGGCGGTCAGCACGGACGAGTCCCCGGCGCCGCCGTGCTCGACGCTGCGACCGGTCACGTAGCGGGTCTCCCGGGCGATCACGTCCATGTCGGCGACGTAGGTGCCGACGTCACAGGCGGTGTAGTAGCGGCCGTTCAGCGACTCGACGAAGCGGCCGTACGCCCGCAGCAGGGGCTCGGTCTTGATCTGCTCCGGGTCGCCCCAGATGACCGCCTTGCCGCCGCCGAGGTCGAGACCGGCCAGCGCGTTCTTGTACGCCATCCCGCGCGACAGGTCGAGCACGTCGTGCAGCGCCTCCGCCTCGGTGGCGTACGGGTAGAACCGGGTGCCGCCGAGGCCGGGGCCGAGCGCGGTCGAGTAGATCGCGATGATCGCCTTGAGCCCGGTCTGCTTGTCCTGGCAGAACACGACCTGCTCGTGGCCGTCGGATTCCGGGCCTTCGGTACTGGCGAATACGTCCATGGTCGCTCCCGATGAAGGTGGACATCCTCGTGGGATGTGGAGGGAGGGGGCCTCCCGCTGTGCCGGCGGGGGATGTTGCCGACCTGCTGCGAGCCTAATCGCGCTCGCAACCCGGGTGGATCGGGCCCGGTGCGCGGAAGTCCGATTGCAGATGCGCGGGGCGACGGAGTCGCGTTTCGTGGGAGGATCGCGCCGTGCCGTCGCTCTTCGCTTCCTACCTGCGCGTGTACGAGCCGTTGACCGCCTTCGACCGTGATCGGCAGATCTTCTGGCGCCGGTACGTCAAGGAGGGCAGGGCAGTGGCCCCGTTGGAGGGGCCGGTACGGCAGCGAACGGCGGTGATCGAGGCGCTGGGCGCCGGTTGGACCAGGCTGCCGGACCTGCCCGAGGAGGCGTACGTCCTGGAGGCCGACGACACGTTGCTGGTCTGCCCCTGGAACCTGCGGGTCCGGGTCGCGGAGGCGGCGCTGAGCGCCCGGGACGGCGTACCTCCGGTGCTGGCCGACGCGTTCGTGCCGCCGGTCCTCGCCGGACAGGCGAAGGCCGTGGTGGAGGACTGGCGCAGCGGTGCCCGGGTGTTGGAGCACGGGGTGCCCCGGCTGCACGAGCAGATCGCCACCTGGGGGGTGCCGCTGCGCTGGTTCGTCTTCGTCGATCCGGAGGAACGTGACCTGACCACCCGGCCGGACCGGCGGGTGCTCCGCTACCGCACCGAGATCTCCAAGGCCCGGCGGCGGGCGTCCCGGGGCCTGTCGGTGCTGCGCAAGTCGGTGGGGGACGCGCCGATCACCGAGGCCGTCGAGGAGGGGGCCCGGTGGTTGGAGGAGTTCCATCCGCGCTCGGTGGTGGAACTCGACTACGGCGGCCTGGTCCACCTGCTCTCGGACGAGGCGCTGACCGCGGACGACTCTCCGGAACTGGTCGCCGCGGGGCTCGCCGGGCTGTCCCGGGGCGACACGGAGGCCGCGACCGAGGCGTACGAGAAGCTCGTCGCGCGCTGGCGGGCGGTCCAGTTACTGGAGCGTTGCAATTAGCGAACAATGGGGCGCAAAGCCCATTGGGAGCGTGAACAGGTGAGTGCCGCTCGTAATATCAGCGTCACGAGGGGCAATCGGCCGTCCGGTTAAGTCTTTTTCTGGCATAAAAAAGGGCCATATATCGGTCATTGTTCATCCGTCCATCCAAGGACCTTCGGCCGTTCGGCCCATGTCGGACATCGGGGACTAGCCGGACCATGGGAGACGCGTCGGCCGGCGGGACCCCGGCCGATGTCTATAGGCACCTGTGGAGGAGTGACCGATGGCATCGCGTACGCATGAACCTGAGCCGCTACTCACGCCGGCAGAGGTCGCGTCGATGTTCCGTGTCGACCCGAAGACCGTGACCCGGTGGGCGAAGGCGGGGAAGCTCAGCGCTATTCGGACGTTGGGCGGACACCGCCGTTACCGCGAGTCGGAGGTTCGCGCCCTGCTGCAGGGGCAGATACCCCAGCAGCGCCAGGGCGACTGAGACGCGACTCGCAACTCGCACGTCGACTCAGGGGTGGGTTTCGTACGATCGTACGAAACCCACCCCTGAGCCATGTGCGGACTAACGGCCCCGACCGGAATGGCCGCCCGCCACTCCGGTCAGCCGAGCGCGGCCGTCAACGCCGTCCCGTTCTGCGCCCCGTCCACCAACCGGCCGTCCCGCAGGGTCAGTACCCGGTCGGCCAGGTCGATCAGGGTCGGGTCGTGGGTGGCGACCAGCGCCGTCATGCCCCTGGCGTGCACCAGGGCACGGAGCAGGTCCATGATCGAACGCCCGGTCTCCGAATCCAGCTGCCCGGTCGGCTCGTCGGCGATGAGTAGCGCCGGATCGTTGGCCAGCGCCCGGGCCACCGCGACCCGCTGCTGCTGACCACCGGACAGCTCGTACGGCCGCTGGGCCGTCTGGGCGCCCAGACCGACCAGCTCCAGCAGCATGGCCACCCGCTCCTCCCGCTCGGCCCGGGGCCGCTTGGCAAGCCGCAGCGGCACGCCCACGTTCTCCGCCGCGGAGAGGATCGGGATCAGTCCGAAGGACTGGAAGACGAACCCGATGGTGGACCGGCGAAGCTCCAGCAGTTCCCGGGCACCGGCGGCGGTGACCTCGTGACCCGCCACGTGGATCCGTCCGCTGGTCGGCCGGTCCAGCCCGCCGATCAGGTTCAACAGGGTGGTCTTGCCGGCGCCGGACCGGCCCCGGACCGCGACCAGTTCGCCCCGGCGGGCCGTGAAGGAAACCTCCCGGACGGCGTGCACCACCCGGTCCCCGGCACGGTAGTCCCGGCCGACCCCCTCGACCCGGAGCAGCTCCTCGCCGACCGGCCGCCCCCCGTCGATCGACGACAACCCCTGCGCGTCCACCGGACGTTCCTCCTCGGCCATGTTCCGTCCCTCCCCGTTCGGCAGGGAACCCTGCCGGTGCCGTCCCCGCTCGCCACTCACTCGCCCGCCTCCGTACCGGCGCCGGGGCGGACCTCGACGTGATCGGGTTCCAGGTTGAGCCTGACCCGGTCGCGCAGGCTCAGCGCGTCCACGAAGGCGGCCGGAAGCTGCATCCGGCCCGACCGGTCGAGCAGGGCGTACTCCTCGGTGACCAGTTCCTCCACCCCGTCCGCGCCGAGCCGGGTGGAGCGGCGTACCTCGGAGGCGGTCCGGCCGTCGCGGATCGCGACCGTCCGGCGGACCTGCGACGCCACGGCGTGGTCGTGGGTGACCACCACGATGGTGACGCCCAGTTCGGCGTTGATGGTGCGCAACGCACCGAAGACGTCGGCCGCGGTCGCCTCGTCCAGCTCACCGGTCGGCTCGTCGGCGAAGAGCACCTCGGGGTCGTTGGCCACCGCGACCGCCACCGCGCAGCGCTGCTGCTCGCCGCCGCTCATCTGGTCCGGGCGACGGTCGGCGCAGTAGCCGACGCCGACCATCTCCAGCAGCTCCATGGCCCGGCGCGAAGCCGCCCGGCCGCGCGGGCCGTGCGCCAGCCGCATCGGCAGCTCCACGTTCTCCCGGGCGGTCAGGTACGGCAGCAGGTTGCGGGCGGTCTGCTGCCAGACGAAGCCGACGGTGCGCCGGCGGTACTGGAGCCGGCGCTTCGGGGACATCGTGAGCAGGTCGAAGTCGGCGACCCGGGCGATACCGGCGGTCGGCACGTCCAGCCCGGAGAGGATGTTGAGCACGGTGGACTTGCCGGATCCGGAGGCGCCGACGAGGGCGAGCAGCTCGCCCCGGTCGACCACCAGGTCGAGTCCCTGCAGGGCGACCACCTCGACGCCCTCGGTCTTGAAGATCCGGACCAGTCCGTCGCAGACGATGTGTCCACGGAGCCGGTCCTCGCCACCGGCCCGGGCCGCCGCGCGCTCCGCGGCCCGCCGCTGGAGTACGGCGAGATCCGGTACGGCGGCGCTGGTTGTCGGGCTGGCCATCAGCTCTCCTCTCCGAGTCGGAGTACCTCGCCGAGGCGCATCCGACGGTTGATCACGTTTTCGATGCCCAGGGCGGCGGTCAGGGCGACCAGCACGAGTAGCGGTACGCCGAGGATCAGGTATGGATCGAGATGGGTCCGCGCGGGAATCCCGCCGGTGAAGCCGGACAGCCCGAGGGCGGGTCCGAGCAGTCGCGGCAGCGCGACCCCGACGAGTCCACCGGCGACCACGGCGACGCCGAGCAGCGGCACCAGCTCGTAGACCAGCAGTCCACGACCCTGTCGTCCGGACAGGCCCATCGTGCGCAGCCGGGAGAGCATCCGCCCCCGCCCCCGCGCCTCGGCGAGTACGGCGAACCCGACCGCGAGCAGCGCCAGGATGGTCGCCCCGGCGACCCCGGTGGAGAAGGTGAAGCTGAGCAGCCGGTTGACCCCGCTCTGTTCGAGGGTCTGCCGGTGTGCCTGCCAGGTGGTCACCACGGCCGGCGACGCCGGCCGTACCGAATCGGCCGGTCTCCCCAGGATCTTCGCCAGGTAGTCCCTGGCGCCGGCGCCGGCGGTGTCCCGCAGCGCGTCGGTGGGCAGGTCCTTACCGGCGACGAGGAACTGGTTGGGGGCGATCGGCTGGAAGTCCGGGATCGGCAGGGACTGCCAGGGCAGCACCACGAACCGGCGGGCGTTGACGTCCAGCCCGGGGAAGCGGGCCACGACCCTGTTCACGGTGAACTGGTACCGGCGCCCCTGGACCTCGGTGACGGCATCGGTACCGACGTCGGCGGCGACGTCCGGCGAGACGATCGCCGGGACCGGGCCGTCGATCCGGCCCGAGCGGGTCAGTTCGGGCGGAAGGGTGTACTCGACACCGCTCCGGGCGAGCACCCGGGCGAAGGTCGGACCGTCGACGACGACGATCTGGGCCTGCCCGAGGTCCCGGCCGCCGACCCCGGTCGGGGTACGGGAGAGCAGCGGCTGCCCGACGCCGACCGCGAGCGGGCTGACCGCGGTGACCCCGGGGAGCCCGGCCATCCGCTGCGCGGTCTCCGCCGTGGTGTACGACGCGGTCACCCGGGCGTCGGCGGCGACCTCCTGGTCGCTGACCAGGTCCCGGGTCTCGCCGATGGTGCTGGTCACGACGCTGGTGAAGACGCCGGTCGCGATCGCGATGACGAGTACGGCGAGCGGACCGACGGTTACCGGCGCGCCCCGCCCGGCGCGGGCCAGGCCGATGAACGGCACGGCGGCCCGGGCCCGGCCGGCGAGGCGACCGATCTGACGCAGTGGCCACGGAACGAGCCGCAGAGCGATCAGCGCGGCGGCCACGGCCAGCAACACCGGCACGGAGACCAGGTACGGGTCGACCCCGCTGGCCTGGCTCAACCCCCGTCGTTGCAGCAGTACGACGCCCAGCACCGCGAGCAGCAGGAGCAGCAGCTCGGCGGTGAGCCGCCGGACCGACGAGCGCTGCCGTACCAGGTCCCGACGCTGGCTGATGAAGATCGTCCGGCGCTGTCTGAGCATTGCCAGCAGGGGGATGGCCAGCGTGGTGCCGGCGACCACCAGCGCCACGCCCAGCAGTTCGGCTCCGGCCGGCCGGCCGGGTGACAGCGTGCCGAGCAGCCAGCCGGCCAGGACGGCGGCCGGCAGGACGACGACCGTCTCGCGCAGGGACCGGGCGCCGATCTCGGAGACAGTGGCGCCACGCGCCCGGAGCAGGGTGAACTCCTCCCGGCGACGTTCGACGGCGAGCCCGGCGGCGAGCGTGACCAACCCGAGCAGGGTGGCCAGGATGCCGGCCTGCACCACGGCCAGCAGCGCCCGCACCGCGCGAAGCTGCGTGTCGAACCGCGCCAGTGAGTTGTCCAACCCGGTGGCCAGGACCAGCCCGCTCTCCGGAGGCGTACGGCGGGTGGACGCGATCGCGGTCATCAACGGGGCGATGGTCGAGGTCGTCAACTGCGCGGAGTCGACCCGGTAGCGCCACTCGAGGGCCACCGCCCCGACCTTCGTACCGGCGGTGGTCAACCCGGGGATGTCGGTCAGCAGCGTGGCCTTGTCGGTCATGCCGTCGGTCGGGTTCTGGCACGACGTCTCCGCGAGCCGGATCGGCTCCCAGGTCGGTGCGCCCGGGTCGATCGGCTCGTACACCCCGACGATCCGGACCATGGTCGATCCGCCGACGAAGCCGGTACCGGACATCCTGAAGGCGGTGCCGACCGGCAGTCCGATCACGGACGACGCATCCGAGGAGATCGCGGCCTCGACCGCGTCGCCCTTGGACGCGGGCCACCGCCCGTGCACCATCCTGACCTCGTGCTCGGCGCCCGGCTGCGTCCGCAGCGACAGGACCGGCCGGCAGCTGCCGTTGAACGGCGGCTTGTCGCCCGAGAGACGTACCGCCTCGGGGCCGACCTGGGCGGCGAACCACTGCTGGTCGATCAGCGCGGGCAGCGGCGCGGGCAACCGTTTCCGGTACGGGTCGAGCGCCGCCGCCCCCTCGCCCACGTCGGACGCCTGGAGCGTGCGCGGACGCACCACGTAGGTGACATCGCGCACCTGGTACGGCAGCGCGGCGACGTCGTTCCGCAGCCCCTCGTCGGCGAACTCGTTCGCCAGCCGTGGCGCGCCGGTGACCAGCAGCGACGCGACCAGGCCGAGCAGGCCCAGCAGGCCGAGGTATCCGGCGAACACCCGGACCCGGCGCAGCGGTCCGGGCAGTCGTGCCGAGAACCCGCCGCCCGGTTCCGTCACCGGTCCACCCTTCCCCGCTCCCCGTTGCGCCACCGGCTCACCCTTCTCCATCCCGTGTTTCCTGCTCACCGGTCTACGCTTTTCGTTCGCGACTGCGGGGCTCGCAGACCCGGCTCACTCCTCGCGCTCGCGGGTCTGGCTTTCGTTCGCGACTGCGGGGCTCGCAGACCCGGCTCACTCCTCGCGCTCGCGGGTCTGGCTTTCGTTCGCGACTGCGGGGCTCGCAGACCCGGCTCACTCCTCGCGCTCACCGGTCCTCCCCGATTCGGAGTTGGGCCGCCGTCAGCCGCTGCCGAACGGTGGCGGCGGTCAGGCCGCTCAGTCCGAGGGCGACCAGGAGCAGCAGCACGGCGGTCCCGCCGACCGGCAGCCAGGTGATGTCCAGCAGCGGTGCCGGCACCGGCCGCTCCGCCGACGGAGTGAGGATCACCAGCGGTGCCATGGTGGCGGCGACGGCGATTCCCACGCCCAGGCCGACGAGCACGCCGATGCCGGCGAGGAATCCCTGCTCGACGATCAGGGACCGGGCCAGCAGCCGGGGTCCGGCGCCGAGGGTGTGCAGCACGGCCAGCTCGGTGACCCGGCGCCGGGCGGTGGCCCGGACATCCACCATGATGCCGACCGCGGCGAGCAGGAGCGCGCCGAGTGCCGCCGCGAACAGGGCGGCCCGGGCGCCGACTCCGTACGGGTCGCTGCCCGATCGGCCGGCGATCGCCTTCCGGTCGGCGACCTGTAGACCACCGAGTGCCTCCGCCGCCTCGGCCGTCGCCTCGTGCCCGCCGGGGCTGGTGTTCAGCCACCATTCCTGGGTGGCCGGGATGATGCCGTACTGGTGGAACAGTTGGGTGCTGAGCGAGGGGAGGTCGACCAGCAGCGCCGCCGCCTCCGAACCACCGGGTACGGCGGCGACGGTGCCGGTGACGGTGATGTCCACGCTGGCACCGGCGAGCACCAGCCGGGTGCTCTGGCCGACCGCCAGGCGGAGCGCCGACAGCGCCTCGGGGGTGGCCACGATCGGCACCTGGCCCTGCGCCGGCATCCGGGCGACCGCGAACTGGATCGGGGAGTTGCTGGGGAAGAACCGGCCGCTTCCCAGCGGGAACTCGTAGCGGACCGCCAGCGCGTCGTCGCGCAGCGGCATCAACGGGCCGGGTTGCACCCGGTCGACCGTCCGCCACTGCCCGCCGTCGGCGAGCGGTACCGGCGTACCGGCACCCTGGGCGGGCGCGGCACGCAGGTCGGCCAGGCGCCAGTCGACGCCGTGTCCGGGCGGTCCCAGGGTGTCCACCAGGAAGCCGGACAGCCGGGCCGGGGCGGCTACTCCGGCCAAATCCACGTCGAATCGCAGCGACCTACCGTCGCTGCTGGCGCCGAGGGCGATCCGGCGGTGACCGCCGCCCGGTTCGACGAAGACGGCGCTGGTGCGTACCGCCGATGACGAGTACTCCCCGAAGTTGGTGGTGGTGATCCGACCGGTGAGCCGGCGGGTTCCGGCCGGCAGTTCGGTCAACGGAGCGGTGATCCGGTCCGCCGTCATGTCGTCGAAGATCGCGCTCGGGCTGCCGTCGACCAGATCATCGCGGAACTGGACGACCTGGCTGGCCTGGGCGGCGTCCAGGGCGATCATCGAGCCCGGCAGGCCCTCCACGCCGAGCCGGGGGCTTTCCCGCCAGGCCGGCAGCACCTGCGGCTTACCCGGCAGCCCGGCGAGCTGCCCCGCCCGCGCCGATGGTGCCTCGCGGTTCGCCTCGACGAGCCGTAGGTCGGCGCCGACCTGGTGGTTGGCCTGGTCGGTCAGGGAGCGTTCCGAGGTGGCGGCCAGGCACCAGGCGAGGGTGCTCACCGCCACCGCGAGGGCGAGCAGGAGTACCGGGCCGGCGTGCGGTCGCCGACCGGCCTGCCACATTCCGAGCATGGTGCCGGTCCAGGACCTGCGGTCGACGTACCGCTCGGCCAGCCGGGCCATCGGCGGCAGCCCGCGCAGCGCGAGGACCGCACCGGCGAGTACGCCGACCGTCGGGGCCGCCGCCAGCAGCGGGTCGATGCCGAGGGTGTCGGTGCCGGCACCGGCGACCGGCGAGGAGTACTGCCGCAGTTGCAGCCAGCCCAGAACCGCCAGCACGATCAGCGCCAGGTCGAGCCCGGCCCGCTGGGCGATCGTCCGACGGCTCGGGCGGGACCGGCTGGCCATTTCGCTGACGTAGCTGTCACCCTGGCGCAGCGCCGGGCCGAGCATCGCCAGCGCACAGCCCGCCGCCGCCACCCCGGCGACCAGCCAGGTCAGCGCGTCGAGCCGGGGACTCAGGTGCAGTGCGGCCGCCAGCATCGGAATGCGGTCGGCGAGCCGGATCACCTCGGTGGCGAGCACCGGCGAGATCACCGCGGCCGGCAGGACGACGAGCAGCGCCTCCCGGGCGGCCAGCCCGGTGACCTGTCCACGCCCGGCGCCCCGGGCCCGGAGCAGTGCCGTCTCCCCACGGCGCTGCTCGCCGAGCAGCAGCGCCACCAGCAGCAGGGCGTACCCGCCGAGCACCACGACGAGCAGCATCGGGGTGACCAGGGCCGACCGGCCGACCAGATCGGCGCGTCCGAGCCGCTGCACCAGCTCGTCGAGTCCGGTGGTGACCAGGCCGGATGTGCCGAGTCCGGTTTCCGCCGGCAGGGTGGTGCTGGCCTGGTCGGCCGACCTGCCCAACCGGGTCAGCGCGGTCATGGGCATCCCGGCCAGGTCGGGCTCCACCAGCCAGGCGGCGGACGAGTTGGCGATGAAACTGGTCAGGAAGTCGGCCCGGTCGACGACCAGCGGGCCGTAGGTCGCGGACCCCGTTCCGACCCCTGTGAGTACGTCGGGAACGAGCCGCCAGTACGCGTCCCGCACGTCGTGGGGCTTCCAGATGCCCGCCACGGTGACCTCGGTGACCCGGTCGGTGACCCGGTCGGTGATCGGGATGGCGTCGCCGACCCGTACGCCGAGGATCTTCGCGACCGGCTCGGCGAGCGCGGTCTGCATCTGCCGGCCGCCCGGACGCGGCCATTCGCCGGAGGTGAGCTGGGCGTGTTCGGCGAGTTCGTCGAGGTACACCACCGAGGCGAAGACCACGCCCTGGGCGTCCGGAACCGCGTCGCCGGTCCGGCCGGAGAGTTGCCGACCGGCGGCGTACCCGGCTCCGACGACGGTGGCGGGAACTCCGGCGAAGCCGTCGGCGAACCGGGCCCGTACCGCCCCGTCCCGCTTGGTGAGTTCGTCCTGTGACCCGCCGGCGGTGCCGCGTACCAGGAGTGACCGCTCCTCGGGGGAGGCGGAGGCGACCGCGCTCTGCGCGCCGGAGTCGATCACCTGCCGGCTGTAGTTGGCGAGGCCGGTGAGCAGGGCGGTGGCGATCAGGGTCGCCCCGGTCGCCGCGAGGAGCAGACTCTTCGCCCCTCGGGCGCGCCGCAACACCAACCTCATCGTTCTGTGTCTCCCCCATGGCGAGAAGGGCGGCGTGGGTCGTCGCCCCTTCTGGCTGGCGAAGCGCCCGAGGGTGAGCGAAAGGTTGGCCTGCCTGACTGTGATCTGTCAGACAGACAGCTTCGTGATCCGTTGCTGATGCAATCGAGACCAATTCGTTATGGAACGGCATGGACGGCCCGCGGAATGCGGCCCGGCTGCTCGCCTGGCTCCTCCCGTGGAGCGGGTCTGCCCGGCCCGGCCCGGCGACAATGCCCCTCGACCACCGCCACGACGACGGCCGGCGGCCGTCCGGGGTCGTACCCGAAAAGCCGCCGGCCGTCGTCGTTCGATCGGTCCGTCAGGACGACCGCCGAGCGCCTCAGGGGTCGGCTCGGCGGCGTGGGTCAGCTGAGGGGCGGGTGCCCGCCGTCGCCGTCCACCACCTCGTCCGGCGTGCCATCCTCGTTGGAGTCGACCATCGTGATGTCCACCTTGCCGTCACCGTCGGTGTCGAACTGGAAAAGATCGGCCTTGCCGTCACCGTCGGTGTCCACCACCCAGACATCGGTCTTGCCGTCGTTGTTGGTGTCCGCCCGGAGCAGCTCGATCCGTTCGTCACCGCGCGTGTCGACGGTCTCCTGCGACTCGCTCATCTGTTGCCCTTCCGTCAGCTGAAGTACTGGCCACGCCGGAACACGCGATCTCCGTGCCGCCCGGACGCCCACGGGCGCGTCCCGGACACGCATTCCTGACTGTGCCATCCCCCACTACCCCGGCGCGGCCCCGAACATGCCGAGGCCGGCTTCGGACGGGTCGAACGACACCGTCCGGGGCGAGGAACGCGGCGTGCGGCCGGGTGGTCAGTTCGTGACGTACGGGTTGGTGTCCCGGTCGTGGTAGTTGGCCTGGTCCACCGTTCCGTCGTGGTCGGTGTCCACCAGGAGCTGGTCCGCCTTGCCGTCCTCGTCGAGATCCGTCCTGATCTGGTCCGGATGCCCGTCGTGGTCGGAATCGGTCAGCCAGGTGTCCGTCCGGCCGTCGAAGTCGGCGTCGGCGACCACCTGGTCCACGATGCCGTCGCGGTTCGTGTCGGTGACGATCGAGTCGATCCGGCCGTCCGAGTTCGCGTCCTCCAGCACCCGGTCGACCTGACCGTCCAGATTGGAGTCCTGCTCGACGGTGTCCAGCCGGCCGTCCCAGTCGGTGTCCTGGTAGGTGACGTCCGCCACCCGGTCGCCGTTCACGTCGAACTGCAACATGTCGGCGTAGCCGTCGCCGTCGATGTCCCTGGCCACCTCGGTCGTTCCGTCGGCGTAGGTCGTGACGACGGACGTGGCCGCGGGCGGCTCGTACAGTTCGAGCTGCTCGGGCGCGAGCGGATCCGCGCCGAGCCCCAACGCCGGCCCGGCGTCCAGCTGGTCGTCGACCCCGGGCAAGTCCTGCTCCGGAAGATCGTCACCCAGCAGACCGGGTTCACCGTCGTAACTCATGTCGTACCTCCCCGGGTGTCGCTGCGGTCCGGCGAACCCGCCGGCACCACAGCAACGCTAGGGGTACGGCGCCGTCGCCGACTCCCGGAAATGTGCCACTCTGACCCCGGCCGGGGCCAGAGTGTCACTCCTGCAGGCTGATCCCGGCAGCGGCGAGCGCCTCGATGACCTTCGCCGACTCACCGAAACCGATGATCAGGACGGCATCCGCGCCGAACTGCTTGATCTCCTGCGCCCCGGAGCTGAAGTTGACCGGCGGCGAGTCGGGGTTGGGCGGCGGGTCGTAGCTGAACAGCCGGACCTGTTCCGAGCCGTGTCCGGCGCGTTCCAACTCGGCCCGGACGTTGCCCTGCAGGCCCTCGCCGTACGAGTCCTTCCGGGCGACCAGCGCGATCCGGCGCGGTCCGTCCCGGAGGATCATGTCGGCGAGTGCCCGACCCTGGAGGATGTCCGACGGGGCGGTACGGAAGTACAACCCCTTGTCGTCGATGGTGCTGAGTCCGGCGTCGGTGTTGCTCGGGGAGAAGAGCACCAGGCCGGCGGCCACCACGTCGGGAAGGACCGCCCGCGAGATGCCGGAGGCCCCCGCGCCGATGATGACGTGCACGCCCGCCCTGACGTGCTGCGCAACGGTCGCCTTCGCGGTGTTCGGGTTCGTCCCGTCGTCGCCGTCGACCCAGACCACGTCCTTGCCGAGTACGCCGCTGGCACCGTTGATCTCGCTGATCGCCAGTGCGACGCCCGCGGCCATCGGCGGGTAGGCCAGCGCCAGGTCACCCGTGCGGGGCAACAGCCCGCCGAGCTTCAGCGGTGCACCGCTGCTCTGCTCGACGGCCTTGGTCTGCTTCTTGCCGGCCGGCGGCCGCTTCACGCTGGCGGAGGACTCGTCACCGGCACCGAGGAACTCGGTCTTGCCGTCGTCGAGCTGCTCGTCGCTGCCGAAGTGCAGGGTCGCGTAGCTCGCGGTCGACGGCTCACCGATGTCGGTGAACCCACCCCGGCTGAGCGAAACCCCCCGGTAGGCGATGTCCGTGCCATCCCGGGCCAGTTCCAGGCATGCCGCGATCGAGTCGCACCGCTCCCCGCCCGTGGTGACCCCGATGATCTGCTTCGCGATCTCGGCGGGTTCGGTCGAGCCGGCGAGCTGCGCGGCGAGCGCGCTGATCGCGACCGCGTCGTACGACTCGGCGGAGTAGAGGAAGTCGGAGAGCTTCGGGTTCAGCTTCCGCAGCCGGTTCTTGAAGTCCTCGGACAGCGGGGTGAGTGGCGTCGTGCCCTTCATTCCCTTGAGCAGCCCGGCCTTCTGGTCGAACTCCGCAACGAACGAGTTCTGCATGTTGCCGTCTGTGCCGTAGAGGCGTACCTGGGTCGGCTGAGGCTGCGCGGCCTCGCCCTCGCCATCCGAACCGCAGCCGGCAAGCAGCAGCGCGGCACAGGCGGCGGCGGTCAGAGCGGCGCGGCGTGGGCCGCGTGATACGAGCATTGGGTCGTCCTTCCTCCCCGGAGATCCGCTGCGCACATTAGCGTGCCTGCCTCCGGAACCGTGCCTGCGGTCGAATGCCAACCCGTCGGGGGCTGGCATTATCATCCGAGATAGGTGCTGGTCGGGCGGTTTGTCGGACACGGCTTGACCTGGCGGCATACCCTTCCGCACGTGACGGACGTTCCGCAGGAGACGCTCGATGACGCCACCGCGGTGCTGACTTCCGCGTTGGCCGGCGACAGCGACGCCGTGGTCGGCACGTTCGATGCGGTGGTCGACCGGTCCGGCGTCGCCGGGGCGTACGAGGTCGCCTGGTGCCTGGCCGCGACGATGGTCGGTGACGGTGTGCCGCGGGGGGCGTGGACGCTCGACTTCCCGGGTATCGACGAGGCCGGCTACGACGCCCGCTGGGTCGCCCGCTTCGTCAGCGCGTACGCCAACTCCGACGGCGACACCGGTGCCGCGCTGTTCGGTGCGGCGATCGCCGACGGGCAACTGCCGGACTGCCTGCTGACCCTCGCCGGCTCCGCCGTCGCCACCCTTCGGCACCGCGCCGGATAGCGCACGGCCGTGCGGCGGCGGCAGGGCGGCTCCGGTCTCCTTGCTCATCGACGACCATCTTTCCATGTCCCTCATCCGGTTTGTCCAGGGGGCAGCCGCCACGTGGTTGTGATAGCTGTGGTGCATGTCCGACGCGATGCTCAGCAAAATCCGAAAGCTGCTGGCCAAGGCGGAGGATCAGGCCTGCACGGCGGCCGAGGCGGAGGCGTTCACCGCCAAGGCCACCGAACTGATCGCCCGGTACGGCGTGGACCGTGCCCTGCTGGCCGCCCGCGATCCGGGCACCGATCCGGTGGGAGACCGCGTGATCGACGTGCCCGCGCCGTACGCCCTGGACAAGACGGGCCTGCTGGCCGGGGTCGCGGACGCGTTGCGCTGCCGGTCGGTGCGCCGACGCGGGGGCGACGGGTTCGTCATGCACCTCTTCGGTTTCGGCAGCGATCTGGAACGGGTGGATGTGTTGTTCACCTCACTGCTGGTCCAGGCCGCGCACGGGCTGTCTGCCGCCCGGGTGCCGCTCGGCGAGCACCCGGCGGCGTTCCGTCGCTCCTGGCTGGCGGGCTTCGCCGGGGCGGTCGCCGGCCGGCTGCGCCAGGCGGAGGCGGCGGCCGCCTCGACCCCGCGCTCGGGATCGGCGCCCTCCCTGGCACTGGTGCTCGCCGACCGTTCCGCCCTGGTCGAGCGGCGGCTCGCCGAGACCTATCCCCGACTTCGTACGGCGGGACGGCGGCGCCTGGTCGGTGGCGGTCTGGACCAGGGCGCGGCGGCGGGCCACCGGGCCGATCTCGGCGGCACCGGCCTGCGGTCGGCCCGGTCCGCGCCGCTTCCTCCGTCGACCTGACGCCGACCCCGGACGAGGGCTTCCGGGAGCCGCCCGCCGACCTCGGCCCGGTGCACGCCGTTCGGGAGTCGCGCTGAGCCGGCCCCGGCGTGCCGCGTAACGCTGCCGCACCGATCTCCGTTGGCTCGTTCAGAGGCCAATCTCGGTGTGGAGCGACGGAGGGCACCCATGACCAGGATTGGGTTCGTGGACTGGCTGCGCCGGCGGGATCCGGGCTATCGGGTCCTCCGGCGGGGCGTCCGACTGTCGCTGGTCGCCGCCGCCGGGCTGTTCGGCGGCAGGTACGGCCTCGACAACCCCCTGCTGGGGCTCTACACGCTGTTCGGCGCCATCGCTACCGGCTTCATCTCGCAGCTACCCGGCGGTCCCGTCCAGCAGGCCCGAACTCTGCTCACGGTGCTCCCCGCGACCTGGGTTCTGGTCACCGTCGGTTCGTTCCTGGCCTTCGACACCTGGGCGGCGGTGGCCGGCATGCTCCTCGTCGGGTTCGTCGTCCCGTTCGCCGGGGTCGCCGGGCCACGGGCACTCGGGCTCGCCACCGGGCTGCAGCTGTTCTACATCGCGTCCTCCTTTCCGCCGTACGCGCCGGAGTCGCTGCCGTCCCGGCTCGCCGGGGTGACGGTGGGCGTCGGTCTGCTCGCCGTGGCGGAACTGGTGCTGTGGCCGGATCCGGCGCCGCCCAGCTACCGGGAGCGGCTCGCCGGGGTGGCCGCGGTCATGGTCCGGTTTCTGGAGCTGGCGGCCGGGTTGCCGGGGGGTGCGCCGGTGGACCGGGCCGAGTTGGCCAGGCGGCGGACGGACGCGACACGGGCATTGGCGGGGATCTGGCTGCCGAACCTGCCTCCGGCACATCGGCCGGCGTCGGCCGCCGCCCAGGACCGGGCGCTGCGGCACGGTGACATGCTGCTTCGCCAGGTGCTGGACCAGGCGGACCGGGTGTGCGGCGTCGCCGGAGACCTCCGGGACGACGAACTGGCCCGCCTGCTGCGTCAGGTGACCGACGTCGTCCGGGACGCCGGCCGCACCCTGCACGGCGGTACGGCACCGATCGGGCTGGAGCAGCTGGCCGGCCTGGAAACCCGGATCAGGGCGATCTACGAGCGACCGACGGTGCCGCCGGACGGGCAGGAGGGGCAGGACGGCACGACGGTTCCCCGGCTACGGCTGGACGCGGTGGTCCTGCACGTCGCCGACACCGCTGTGGCATTCGGCATCGCCGCCCGGATCGCCGTCGGACTGCCACCGCCGGCACGGTCGCCGAAGATGCTGGACCGGGACGAGTTCTGGTACGCCCGGCGGTCCCCGCTGTCGCTCTACTGGTGGCAGTTCAGGTACCACCTGACGACCCGCTCGGTCTACCTCCAGGGTGCGGTACGGGTCGCCCTGGCCCTCGGCGCGGCCCGGGTGGTCGCCGGTTTCCTCCACCTCAACCACGGGTTCTGGGTACTGCTCGCGATTCTGACCCTGATGCGGACCTCGGCGGTCGACACCCGGACCGCGCTGCGCCCCGTACTGCTGGGCACGCTGCTGGGCGCGGTCGTCGGCAGCCTGCTGCTGACGACGGCCCGGACCCCACAGGTCCTGCTGGTGGCCCTGCCGCTGTTCATGGTGCTGACGTTCGCGGTCAGTCCGCTCCTCAGGCCGCTCTGGGGGCAGTCCCTCTTCACCGTGCTGTTCATCCTGGTGTTCGCCCAGGCCGGCCCGGCCAGCCTGCGGATCGCCGGGGCCCGGCTGCTGGACGTCGCGATCGGGGCCAGCGTCGGGGTGCTCGCAGGGCTGCTGCTCTGGCCCAGGGGCGGCAGCGGCGAGATGCGCCGGGCCATGGCCAGATATCTGGAGGTGAGCGCCGCCGCGGCGCAGGAGGCGACCCGGCTGCTGACCGGTCGGGAGTCCCGCCAGGACGCGCTGACCGAGGCGCGTCAGGCGTCGGTGCTCGCGGACGCCTCGTTCTCCCAGTACCAGATGGAGCGACACGACCCCAAGCTGCCGCCGGTGAACTGGCAGGCCGCGCTGACCGCCGGAAATCGGATGTACCTCGGCGCCGAGTCCCGGCTGCACCGTGGCGCCCGGGCCAGACTGCCCCGGGTCGGGGACGCCGCCGGTCCGCTCGACGAGTTCGCCGGACGACTACGGCACCGGTACGGCGAACTCGCCCGACAGTTGCAGGTCGGCCGACTCGACCAACGGGCGGTGCCACCACCGCCCCCGGACGACTTCCCCGACCGGCTGCGGGCTGCCCTGGCAGCGGGTGAGTCCCGCGAGGCCGCGTTGAACCTGGTCGACGTGGAGGTGTGGCTGACCAGTGCCGGCAACAACCTCGATCTCATCCAGCCGACCCGGTCGACGGGCTGACCCGCTCGGGTGACCTGCTCGGCCGACCTGCTCGGCGGGTCGGTCAGTCCTCGTCTTCGCCGCCGCCCTCGACCGTCGCCGCGTACCGGGAGAGCAGCTCGTGCCAGCCGGCGGTGAGCGCCTCGCGGTAGCCCTCGGCCGCCTCGCCGTGCCGGTCGAAGTCGCGGTGCTCCACCTCGACCAGGGTGGTCCCGTCGGCCTGCGGCGCGAATCGGGCCTCGACGACGCTGCACTGCGCCGGGTCCGGCACCGGCGCGCGGTCCGGGCCGATCTGCCAGTTGAAGACCAACCGTCGGGGCGGCTGCCAGTCCAGCACCCGTCCCCAGTCGGCGCGGAAGCCGTGCGGCCCGATCTCGTACGCCATGCCGCCGACGCCCGGCTCGAAACCGATTTTTGCCAGCTTCTGCGGGCCCGACCAGGTGTATTCCTTCACCCACCAGTCCGCGAGGCGGTCCGTGAACACGGCGAAGGCCCGGTCGACCGGGCCCGGGACGCGCAGCGTGCTGCGCACGGAGTACCTGGTCGAGTCCTGCCGGACATCGGAGGCGTTCGTGGTCTCCTGTCCCATAGGCCCGGACGATACCGGCTGCTACAGAGGTGTGCATCTTTGCATCGGCGGGCGGTCGATCCCTGCGCCGAGCGGTAGATCATCGATGGGTCGTCGACACCGGCTCCGGCTCCGTACGCTGCTCCGGTGCTGTCCGCAGCAGCTTGGCCAGCGGTGCCGGCAGCCACCAGTTCGCCCGGTCCAGCAGCGTCACCAGGGCCGGAGCCAGCACACTCCGGACCACCACCGCATCGATCGCGATCCCGAGCGCCAGTGCGGTCGCGAGGATCCGGACCTCGACCGTCGGCACCGTGGAGAGCGCGACGAACGCCAGGAACAGGATCAGACTCGCCGAGGTGACCAGCCGACCCGTGTACGAGATGCCGTCGACGACGGCCCGGTTCGTGGACCCGTGCCGGTCGTACTCCTCACGCATCCGGGCCAGGATGAACAGCTCGTAGTCCATCGACAGTCCGAAGAGGAAGGCGAAGACCGCGATCGGCACCCAGGCGATGATCGCGCCGACGGGTTCCATGCCGAACAGCACCTGGGTCAGCCAGCCGTGCTGCCAGATCAGCACGGTGACGCCGTACGCCGCACCGATCGACACCACGTTGAGCAGTAACGCCTTGATCGGCAGTACCACCGATCGCAGGGCCCGGGCCAGCAGGAGCAGGGTCAGGACGACGATCACCGACAACACGATCGGAGCGCTGTCGTACAGGGCGGAGACGAGGTCCATGTCCTCGACCGGGCGGCCGCCGACCTGGGCGCCCGGGATGTCGTCCACCGCCGAACGGATCCGGTCGATGGTGGCCACGCCGGCGCCGCCCGCCGGGTCCCCGGCCGTCCAGACCTGCACGAGCGTGGAGTCCGCCACCTGCCAGCCGGGGCCGGTCGGTGCCAACACCGCCGCCACGCCGGGCAGGTCACGCAGCCGCTGGACCACCGCTCCGGAATCGGTGCTCAGCACCTCGACCGGGCGCAGCGCGCCCGGCGGCACACCGGCGTCGGCGAGGGTCGCGCTGGCCCGCCCGGCCGGGTCGTCCGTCGGGTACGAGCCGACGGCGGGGGCGCCGAGCCGCAGGGTCAGCACCGGTGCCGCCATCGCCAGCAGCAGGATCGTGGCGGCGGTGGCGGCCAGCACCGGCCGGCGGGTCATCGCGGTGGCGATCCGGGCCCAGCGGGCACTGCGCGGGTCACGGGGAGCGCGTCGCGGCCATTCCAGCCGGGGACCGAACCGGGCCAGGAGCACCGGCAGCAGGGTGGTGGCCACCGCGACGCTGAGCAGCGGAATGAGCAGGCCGCCGTACCCGATGCCACGCATGAACGGCACCGGCACCACGATCAGCGCGGCGAGCGAGACCGCGACGGTGACCCCGCTGAACACCACCGATCGGCCGGCGGTGAGCATCGCGGCGCGTACCGCGTCGACGTTCTCGGCCCCGTGCGCGCGCTCCTCCCGCCACCGCATCACGATCAGCAACGCGTAGTCGATCGCCACGCCCAGCCCGATCAGGGCGACCAGGTACTGCACGACGAACGAGACCTCGGTGACGGTGGTGAGGCCGAGCAGGCAGAGGAACGAGGTCAGGATCGACACCGTTGCGACCAGCAGCGGTACGCCGGCCAGCAGGGACGCGAAGACCAGTGCCAGGACGACGAGCGCGCCGCCGGCCCCGAGCAGCACCTCGACGAGTACGCCCCGGTCGCCCTCGCCGGTCGCGGTCTCGAGCGCCGCGATCCCGGTCACCTGTGCCGGCGCCCCCGCCACGGTGGCGCCAGCGGTCACCGACTCCAGGACGGGCAGTGCCTGGGCGTACGGCTCGGGTCCCGGAACCGGCCTCGGATAGACCAGCGCGAAGGTGGTCCGTCCCCCGTCGGCCAGCAGCGCCGGATCGTCGGTGCCGGGGTACGCCAGCACCCGGGCACCGGGCAGCGCCGCCCTGGCCCGCTCGACCATGGTCGAGAACTCCTGCCGGGTCTGCGGTTCCCGAAGGGACCGGTCGGGTGGCACCGTAACGGTGAGCACCAGCGGTTCGTACGCGCCGCCGGTGCCGAACCGCTGGAGAATCTCCCGGTTGGCCTCGTAGCCGGGCTGTCCCGGCAGCGCGAACTCGAAGCCGAGCGCGTCGACGGTACGACCGGCCAGGGCTCCGCCGAGCGCGGTCAGGACGAGCCAGAACAGCACCACAGTCTTGCGGTAGCGGAGCACCCATTCAGTCCACGTGCCCATGTCGATCCCTTCATCGCCGCCTCGATGGCGGCATCCTCGGGAACTGCCCACTACCCCGTCCGCGTGCCGGTCAGACCAGCATGGTCGGGACCACCGCCGGGACTACCACCGGCCGGAGACTCTATTCGAGGTACGGGCTCGGCTCGGGGACGACGACGGGCCGGTCTTCCGGGGTGACGGTGTCCGGCTTCGGGGAGACAACGTCGAGGAGGAGGTTCGACCTGAACCGACTCCGGCAGCGCGTAGAGGCCGGCCGGTGGTGGTGGCCGGTGCCGCCGCCGGCTTCGGATCGGGTCGCCGGGGCTGAGTTGACCATCCGTCACCTGACCGAGAGTCGGTCACTCCGCTGAGCTTTGCGTTCGTAGCCCTGAGTCGTCCTGGTTGGTCGCCGTTCCGCACGGGCACCCGCACCCGGCCGTGCGGAGCGTGGAGATGCCGGTCGGGCCGAAGCTGGTAGGAGCCCCGTCCGGATGCGGACGGGACTCCCAGAAAAGGCGGCGTTCTGGTCAGCAGGCGTACCAACTGCTCCATGAGGTGCGGTAGGAGCTGCACCACAGGACGTGGCTGGCCCAACTGACATAGACCTGGACCGTGGGAAGGCCGTTGCTGTAGAAGGCGTTGTACGTGTCGCTCGCGGATCCGCCCATGCTCCGCCAATTGCTGAAGGACGCCGTGATGTGCCAGACGGCGTAATCGGTGCCGATCCCGAAGTATTCCTCGTGACCGTCGCTCCAGATGACCCGGAGGATCGTGTCGCAGATGAACCGGCCCTTGTGACCGAAGCGGGAAAATTCGCAGATTTGGGCCGCTGCGGCCCGGTCTGACTGGATGACGGTGCCGGTGACTCGGGTAATTACCGGGTCCTGACCTACTGCCGGGACGTTCGTGACGGCTGCCGATCCGGTGTCGGGACCGGTGGCCGCCGCGCTGGCCGTTCCAGCGAGGTTGCCAATCACGAGCGGCACGCACATCAGAACTCCGGCCGCCATAGCCACGATTCTCTGTCGAGTCTTCACGTCCAGCTCCCTTTCATCGCACGATCGGTACGGGGACCGCCGTTGGAATTCGAATTGCCCTGTCCACCCGTGTCTGGGCCTTCGAAGCCTACGAAGCAGTCAATGGCCCGTCGTCCGACCACGGATTGACGTTCCTCTAGCTCTTGGCGGTACCTCGAGGCGGAGGCTACAACCCTTGTGGTATTCCGCGACCGGATGACGCGGCCGACCGGCACCACACCCGTATACCGCCGAAGTCGCATTCGGACTCAGGCGGTGGTATGACTACACCCCGGCATCGAAGCCATACGATTCTGGCTCGGGCAGATGACCGGCTCGGTCCATCGTGGATGCTGGCTTGGTCGGCGCGAAGGGAGGTTGCCAGAAAATGCGTACCGCACTGAGGATGGTCGGACTGGGAATCGTGCTGTGTGCCACCCTCGGTGGATGCGGCGGCGGATCGGTCGAGAGTGCGGAGATCTGCGACGAGGTGAGCGCGTTGATCCCGCAGATCGCCAACCAGGACCGCGAGACCCTGGGCGCGCATCTTGACGACTGGCACCGCATTCTCGATCTGACGATTCGGGCCAGCGACCCCGAACTCGCCGACTACGCCGAGCAGGTCAACAAGACCGACCGGCAGACCCTGTCCATGTACGTCCCGCTCAGAGACATCCAGGACCTGGCCTGCAAGTGATCGGCCGACCAACCGCAGGGCCGCTGTCCGGCCGACCTCGCCTCCTCATTGCCACGGGCCGCCTCGCCGGGCGGGGACCACCAGCCCGGCCTCGTACGCGATCACGACCGCCTGAGCACGGCTGGACAGATCCAGCTTGGTCATGCAGCGGTTGAGATGTGTTTTCACCGTGGCCTCGCTCAGCACCAGGAAGTCGGCGATGTCGCCGTTGCTCATGCCCTTCGCCACCAACCGCAGCACCTCTGTCTCCCGGGCGGTGAGCAAGCTCAGGTCTACTGCGGGGATCCGCTGTGCCTTGTGGCTCCGCGTGTACGCCTCGATCAGCCGACGGGTCACGCTCGGCGCGAACAGGGTGTCTCCGTCGGCCACCAGCTCGATCGCCGCCAACAGCCGGTCCGGTGCGACCTCCTTCAGCAGGAAGCCGCTGGCTCCGGCCCGCAACGCCGCGAAGACGTACTCGTCGAGGTCGAACGTCGTGAGAACCAGGATCCTCGGCACGGGTGCGCCGGAAGGCGGGCCCGTGGCTGCGGCGCCGGCCGCGGTGAGAATCCGCTCGGTGGCTTTGACGCCGTCCAACACCGGCATCCGGATGTCCATCAGGATGACGTCCGGCCGACAGGTGGGGGCCAGCACCGTCGCCACGTGACCGTTCTCCGCCTGGCCCACCACCTCGAGACCGGGCGCGGCGCTGATCAGAGCGGCCAGGCCGGCCCGGATCAGCACTTGATCGTCGACGACCAGCACCCGTGTCATGAGTAATCCCTCTCCGCCTGGGCCGCGCCGGCCGGTTCATCCCGACGCCGGCCCTCCATGGTCGCTATCGTCGGCAGGGTCAGGACCACCTCGAATCCTCCGTCGGGACGCGGTCCGGCACGCAAGGTCCCACCGTAGAGCTCGGCCCGCTCCCGCATACCACGCAGGCCGTGCCCGCTGGAGGCCGCAGTCGAAGGCGCCGGGGCGACGGCCACGCCATCGTCGCTCACCCGGATCGTCAGGCGATCCGCACCGTAGCGCAGGACGAGCGTCGCCCGGGCCTGACCCGCGTGTTTGAGCACGTTGGTCAGGCTCTCCTGGATCACTCGATAGGCACAGAGGTCGGCACCCCCCGGGAGCGGTCGGGCATCCCCGTCGCGGCGCACTTCCAGCCGCAACCCGGCGGCACGTACCCGGTTCACCAACTCGTCGAGCTGGCCCAGGCCGGGGGTCGGTCGGTAGGAATCATCGACGTCCTCGTCGTCGGACCCGAGCCGCAACACGGACAGCACCCGGCGCATCTCTTCGAGAGCTTCACCGGTGGTGTCCAGCACCGTGCCCAAGGCGGCCCGCGCGGTATCCGGATCGGACTCGAGGACGTATCGGGCAAGACCGGCCTGTACCGATGCCACCGCCATGTGGTGCGCGACTACGTCGTGCATCTCCTGGGCGATGCGGACCCGCTCCTCGATCACCGCACGACGAGCCCGCAGCAGCTGCTCACCCTCCAGTTGTGCGGTCAACCGGGTCAGCTGCTGGTTGCGTATGGTCAACTGCCGCGCCCCGTGCCCGATCCAGAGGATCACAAACATCCAGACGACGCCCTGCACCGCCGCCAACACGATGCTCTCCGCGCCGCCGTAGGTCCACACGGCCGCGGACAGGGTCGCGGCGGCCACTGCGGTGCGCACGCTGCAACGGGCGGCGACGGTGTACAACGCCAGGAGCAGGCCTGGGCTGTTCACCACCGGCCAGTAGCCGATCGTGACCCAGCCGGCGAACAGCGCACAGTAACCGACGAGCACGAGCACGGGCGCCCGCTGGCGGAACAGCAGCATGCCGTTCATCAGGCCGGTGAGCAGGTAGCCGCGCAGGTCCATCGGCAACAGGTCACCCGGCGGATGTTGGCTGGCCAGCGCCAGCCCGACCGTTATTGTCGCTGCGACCACGAGCCCGTCCAGCAACAGCGGATGGCGATCCGTCAGCCGCCGGACGAGGTCCGCGCTGGCTGTCGACGGGGCGGGCATGAGCGCAGGGTAGCGCCCCCGGTCCGGTTCGTCGTCAACCCGACGCAGGCCTCCGGCTACTACGAAGGTTTGCCGGCGCGGTAATGGACCCACTCCTGGAATCCATTGCTTCCGCAGGCCGCAGTCTGACCCGCAACGCAACCGGCCCAGCATGTCAAACCCCACCCCGGACTGACAGCCCGACCCGACCCGTGAGGACGGGGGCACGAGAATAGAGCCGCCCCCGGTCAGCGTTTCCGCTGGTGGGGGCGGCTCTGATAGCCCGGCGAAAGGCTATGTGGCCAGGGGCGGGGTCGAACCGCCGACCTTCCGATTTTCAGTCGGACGCTCGTACCAACTGAGCTACCTGGCCCGGCTTGCTCGGCTCATGTTACCCGTCCGACGCACTCGGCGCCGACTGGGTAACCTGCTCCGAAACGCAGAACGCCGCGCGTACCTACGCGCGGCGGCCGGCGCTGGCGGTCCTGACGGGACTTGAACCCGCGACCTCCGCCTTGACAGGGCGGCGAGCACTCCAACTGCTCCACAGGACCTTGCTCTTGCCAACTGCTACCCGGTCGAAACCGGGGTCGTGCCCCCAACGGGATTCGAACCCGTGCTACCGCCTTGAAAGGGCGGCGTCCTGGGCCGCTAGACGATGAGGGCGGCCCCGCCATCATTGCACATGACAACTTCAGCGGCTGTGCTCCCATCCGGCCCCGCCGGAGGCTTCGAAAGCATACGTGATGGCCGGCCGCCCGACCAAACCGGTATTGCGAACGGGGCAATCTACCCCAAATTACTCGACCGCAGCCGTACGATACCGAACTTCTGCCGCAAATAGGTGAGTATCTGGGGGCAGGCGCCGACGGTGCGACTCCGGTCACCGCCCCCGTCGTGCATCAGCACGATCGAACCGGGTCGGGCCTGCTGGGCGATCCGCTTCTTGATCTCCGGCGTGCTGGCGTCATCCCAGTCCGACGGGTCGACGTCCCAGTGCAGCGGCGTCATGCCCATGTCCCGGACCACCGCGACGATGCCGGGGGTCCACTTGCCGCCGGGCTGTCGGTAGTGCGGGATGCGTACGCCGGGTACCGCGCGTCGAATCTCCCGGTTGGTCCGCAGGAGGTCTTCCCGGATCTGCGCGTTCGTCTTCTTCCCGAGCTGGATGTCGTGGTTCCAACTGTGGTTGCACACGGTGTGGCCCTCGCGGACGATCCGCGCCATGATCGCGGGGTACTTCCGGACCTTCACTCCCACCACGCAGAACGTGGCCCGTACCTTGGCGCGACGGAGATGGTCGAGCACCTTCGGGGTCCACTCGGGATGCGGGCCGTCGTCGAAGGTGAGCGCGACCGCCCGTACCCCGGTCAGCCGCACGGTGTTCAGCGGCCCGACGGTGCCGCGCGCGCCGGGCTTCTTGGCCGGTTTCCCGGTTGGCGGCGGGGTCGGCGTAGTCGACGGGGACGCGGTGGACTCGACCGGGATCGGTGGATAGTCCAGCACTTTCCTGGGCGGCGGCTCGTCGGCCGCGCAACCGCCGCTGAGCAGCACGAGCAGGGCGAGCCCGGCTGCCAGGGCCGCGCGTGGGGTCATGGGGCGGCTCCCGAGAGGGGTTCGGGTTACGGCTGACCCACGTTAGCGGAGTGCTGGCGACAATGGTGTACCGATTGCTCCGCAGTTTTGCTTAGCGTCCCGAAGACCCGGGTACGTCCCGCAACAGCGCGACCGCCTCGGCCAGCGTCGCCGGGACGAGTACGCCGTCCGGAAGCGCGCCGGCGGACCAGCCCGGTCCGGCGGCGAGCAGCAGCACCGGGCGCCGGGGAGCGGACAGCAGCGTGGCCAGCTGGGCCGGGTCCGCCGTGTGCCGGGCGTGTGACCACACGACGACCGCCTCGGGAGCGGTCCGGGCGACGGCACCGACCAGCGCGGTCACCGGCACCCGGGCGCCGAGCAGCCGGCAGTGCACGCCGAGCTCGGCGAGCGCGGCGGCAAGGGCCTCCAACGGAAGAGTGTGCTGCTCCTCGTCCGCGCAGGAGAGCAGGATCCGGGTCGGCGCGGGCGACCGGGACGGCCGGGGCACCGCGGCCAGCACCTCCGACACGCACCGGGAGAGCAGGTGCTCCACCTCGATGAACCGGGCGCCGGCGGCGTGCCGTTCCCCGACGCCGACCAGGACCGGTCGGAGCATGGCATCCCAGGTGGCGACGACGCCCGCGGCGTCGACCGCCTCGGCGATGCTCGCGCGCATCGCGACCGCGTCGAGCCGGACGGCCGCGCGGGCCAGTCCTCGGGCGGCCGGGCCCGCCCGACCCACCGGTATGACGGCCCCGCCGCCGTCCCGCGCCCGAGGCGGCCGTTCTTCCGCCGGCTCCCCATCCGGTACGGCCGGAGCCCCGCGTGCCCAGCGGGCGGCCTCGGCCGGGGTGACCCCCTCGGTGGTGAGCCGGCGCATGACCTCCAGCCGGGCCAGGTCGTCGGCGGTGTAGCGACGGTGCTGCCCCGGCACGTGTCGGCTCGGACCCAACCCGTACCGCTGGTGCCAGCTCCGGAGTGTCGTGACGGCGACGCCCAGCCGCCGAGCGACGGCTCCGGCGCTCAGCCCGTCATCGGCCACCCGACCGCTCCGCCGGGTTGTCCTCCTCCGAACCGGTCGCGCTCCTGACGTGCCACCGTCCGTCGTTTCCGGGCCTCCGGGACGATCCGGTGGGCGCTGCGGCAGCAGATGGTGCGGCAGCCGACGGTGTCGCGGGCGGTGCGGGAGCCGATGGTGCGGCCGATGTCGGTGCCGCCTCGACGGCCGGTGGTGCCGTCGGGGGCTGGCCGAGCCGGCCGAGTACGCCGCCGAGCCAGGGTGCGTACGAGTCCGGATCGACCTCCAGCTGGGCCCGCAGCTCGTCCGGGTGCACCCAGCGCAGGTCGGCAACCTCGTCCGGGTCGGGCAGCACCGGCCGGTCGCGACCGAAGTCGCCGCGCAGTACGTGGTCGTACTCGAATTCCACCCGGCCGGTCTCGGGATCCTCCGCGCGGTAGAGGTACACCCCGATCTCGGTCAACCGAACCCCGCCGACGCCGAGTTCCTCGTGCAGCCGCTGGCCCGCGGCGCTGTCGAGGGACTGGCCGGGAGCCGGGTGCCCGCAGCAACTGTTGGCCCAGCGCAACGGGAAGCGGGTCTTGGCGGCGGCCCGCTGCTGGAGCAGGACCCGTCCCGCCGGGTCGACCAGGAACACGGAGAAGGCCCGGTGCAGCAGGCCGGGGAGCCGGTGCGCCTCGTCGACCGTCCGGGCGCCGATCGGGTTCCCGGCCTCGTCGACCAGTTCGACCAGGTGCGCCTCGCGGCCCGAGGTCTCCTGGTCCGCGACATCGCGATCCGAGGTCATCGGCCACCTCCAGTCACCCGGGCGGCGGCGAGCTTTCCGGAGATCAACACCATCGGTACCCCCACCCCTGGCTGCGTACCAGAGCCGACGAAGACCACATTGGACAGCGTGCGGTGCAGGTTTCCCGGCCGGAACGGGCCGGTCTGGGTCAGGTTGTGCGCGGCGGCGAACGGCGTACCGGCGGCCAGGCCGGCGTCGGCCCAGTCCGCCGGGGTGACGATCCGGGCGACCTCCACGCTGTCGGCCAGGCCGAGGTAGCCGCGCTGCTCCAGGGTGTCGAGCAACTCGTCCGCGTACCGCTTCGCCAGCCCACCCCGCCAGTCGAGCCCGGCGCCACGGTCGAGATTGGGTACCGGGGCGAGGACGTAGTAGCTGTGCCGGCCGTCCGGTGCGACCGACGGGTCGGTCCGGCTGGGATTGGTGACCAGCAGTGAGGGGTCCGACATCAGCCGGCCCTGCCGGATCACCTCGTCGAAGGTGCCCCGCCAGGCCCGCCCGAAATGGATATTATGATGCTTGATCTGCCGGTATTCCTGCCGGGAGCCGAGATGTAGTACCACGCAGGACGGCGAGTAACGGAGTCGTCGCGGCCGCCCGGCGGGTGGCAGCAGGTCGCGGTAGGCGACCGGCAGGTCGGGGTTGAGCACCACCACGTCGGCCGGCACCCGCGTCCCGTTGGCGGTGTGCACCCCGGTGGCTCGCCCGGCGGAGGTCTCCACCCGGGTCACCGTGGTGTCGTAGACGATCCGGACACCGTGCTTCTCGGCGGCGTCAGCCATCGCCCGGGACACCGCGTGGATGCCGCCGCGCGGGAAGTAGACCCCGGCCACCGAATCAAGGTAGGCGATCACGGTGTAGATGGCGAGCGCGTCGTGCGGGGCGAGGCCGGCGTACATCGCCTGGAACGAGAAGATCCGACGGGTGCGGGGATCGGTGAAGAACTGGTCGATCTTCGTCTGTAGCCGCCGGAAGGCGCCGGCGGCCATCAGCCGGAGGAGGTTCGCGGTCAGCAGGTCGCTCGGGCGGTCCAGGTTGCGGTCGATGAAATCGGTGCGTTCGAGCTGCCAGAGCCGGCGGGCGTAGTCGACGAACCGCAGGTACCCGTCGGCCTCCCGAGGTCCACAGACCCGCGAGATCTCCGTGGCCATCCGGACCGTGTCGGTATGCACGTCCAGGATGGACCCGTCGGGGTAGTGCGCCCGGTAGGCCGGGTCGAGCGGAACGAGGTCGAGCCAGTCGGTCAGCTCCTCACCCACCGCGGCGAGCGCCTCGGCGAGAAGGTCGGGCATGGTCAGCACGGTCGGGCCGGTGTCGAACTCGTACCCGTCGAGGCTCAGTCGCCCGGCCCGGCCACCGGGTCCGGACTCGCGCTCCAGGACGGTGACCTGCCGACCGGCACCGGCCAGGTGCAGCGCGCAGGCGAGGCCTCCGAGCCCGGCGCCGACGATCACCACGCGATCGGTCCGTCCAGGAACGGTCCGCACCCGCCACCTCCTCCACGCCGTTCTCATCATGGGCTCCTGGCGGCCGCGACCTGGGCAACCGCCGCGCCGGATGGATGTGGCGAGCCGGGAACCGCTTTCTCGGACCCGTCGTCGAGCGTACCCTAGGACTACGAGTTGCGTCGATTGATGCGTCGATCAGTCCAGGAGGGTCGGTGGACACCAGCCTCGGCAGGTCCTACGAGTGTTGTCGTGAGCTGCACAAACGGCATGGCCGCACCTACTATCTCGCGACCCGGCTGTTGCCCGCCTGGAAACGGCGACATGTGCACGCCCTCTACGGCTTCACCCGGTACGCCGACGAGATCGTGGACCAGACCGACGAACTGCCCCCGAAGCTTCGGGCCGCCCGGCTCGCCGACTGGTCCGACCGGTTCATCGCCGGACTGGGTGGCGCGCCGGTCGACGACCCGCTGCTGCCGGCCGTCCTGCACACCATCGCGGTCTTCGATCTTGACCGGGCGGACTTCGCGGCCTTCCTGCGCAGCATGGCGATGGACCTGACCGTGACCAGCTACCCCCGCTACGCCGACCTGCTCGACTACATGGACGGCTCGGCCGCCGCGATCGGCACGATGATGCTGCCGATCCTGGGTAGCGCCGATCCGGCCGCCGCCCGCGAGCCGGCCCGGCAACTCGGCTTCGCCTTCCAGATGACCAACTTCATCCGGGACGTCGCCGAGGACCTGGAGCGGGGCCGCGTCTACCTGCCCGCCGAGGACCTGGCCAGGTTCGACGTCAGCCACGCCGACCTGGTCGCCGCCGCCGGGCGAGGGGCCGTCACGCCCCGGATCCGGCAACTGATCGAGTACGAGGTGGATCGCGCCCGGGCGCACTACCGCGCGGCGGCGCCCGGCGTCACCCTGCTCGCCCCCGCCTCGCAGTCCTGCATCCGCACCGCCTACGTGCTGTACGGCGGCATCCTCGACGAGGTGGTCGCCGCCGGATACGACGTATTCGCCCGGCGGGCCGTGGTGCCTCGGCGACGCCGGGCGGCGGTCCTCACCCGAGCGCTGCTGACCCCGACCGGCACTCCGGTGGTCGTACCCGGGTCGGGGCCCGGGACGTGGCGCGGGAAACGCTGTGGAGGGACCCTGGACCGCGATCTCCCGACCACGGCCCAACCGACCGCCACCATCCCCTAGCCGCCGCCGGCCGCACCGAATCAACCGGCGGCGGTTCCGCCGAGGCTGCGGATCGCCCGGTCGAGGTCCCGGCCGGACAGCGGTGGCGGCATGACGCCGAGCAGGAAGCGGTCCGGGCGTACGACGAGAACGGCCGGACCGCCGCCCAGCGCGCCGGCGCCGTCCTCGATCCACCCGCTGCCCGGTCCGCGCGGGTCCGCCGCCCGGTCGGTGGTCAGCGTCACCGCGTCGCGGGCACCGATCCAGGCCCGCGCCGCGGCGTCCGCGACGGACAGTGGATCGCAGTCGAGCCCGATCACCGCCCAGCCGGGACCGAGCAGCTCGTCGAGCCGGACCGGCCCGTGGTCGGCGGTCCCCACCAGCGGATTGGGCAGCATCCGACCACCGCCGGGCAGTTCGCCGCCGGTGCCCTTCGGCAGCGCCGGCCGTGGTCGGCCCTGCCGGGCGGCGCGAGCCGGCATGCCGGGAATCGCGGCCACCGCCCGGACCAGCAACCGGAGTACGGCCGACAGGGCCCGGTTGCGGGTCTGCAACACCCGGCCGACCCCGAGGCTCACCCGGATCAACTCGGCGACGTGTGGCCGCCGCTCCCGCTCGTACCCGTCGAGCAGCCCGGCGACGGCGAGCCCACGGAGCACGTCGGTGAGCCGCCAGGCCAGGCTCTGGACATCCCGGATGCCGCTGGCCAGGCCCTGGCCGGCGAACGGCGGCAGAAGATGCGCCGCGTCACCGGCGAGCATGATCCGGCCCCGGCGCCAGTGCTCCGCCTGCCGGGCGTGGAAGGTGAAGACCGTCACCCGGCGGAGCCGGATCGTGTCCGGGTCGACCCAGTCGGCGACGAGCCGGCGGACGGACTCGGTACCGCCGAACTCGGCCGGATCCTCGTCCGGATGCAGCATCCACTCCCAGCGACGCCGACCGGGGCTGGCCATCGTGACGAGCGGCCGGCGCGGGTCGAGCACCATCGAGGTGGACGCCTCGACGTCGGTCTCGTCGGTTCCGGCATCGACGACCAGCCACGGCACGGCGTACGTCTGGCCGTGGAAGGGCAGGTCGGCCAGGCGTCGTACGGTGCTGGACGCCCCGTCGCAGCCGACGACCCAGCGGGCCCGCACCGTCGTACCGTCGTCGAGCCCCACCCGGACATGGTCGTCGGCCGGTTCGAGGGCGGTCACCGAACGGCCGAGCCGGACCGAAACGGCGGGCAGCCCGTCGATGCCCTCCCGCAGCGCGGCCTCCAACTCCGGCTGGTCGATCAGCGCGGCGGCGGGCAGCCCGAACCCGCTGTCCGTCGGCGACATGCTGATCAGCACACTGTGGTCGGGCCCCAGGAACCGGGAGTGGCGCACCTGCACCGCCCACCGGTCGAGGTCGGCGGCTCCCGGCAGCCCGACCAGGACCCGCAGCACCTCGGCGTCGAGTACGGCGGCCCGGGGCAGTGGACAGGGTCCGCCGCCGGGATCGACCACCATCGTGGGAACGCCCCGGCGGCCCAGCAGCGCCGCCAGGACGGCGCCGACCGGGCCGTACCCGGCGACGATGACGTCCACGTCCACGTCGACATCGGTCATCGGCAAGCGCGCCTCCCCGTGGCCGTGGGCCGGTCGGTGCCCATTCGGCGGTCGGCGGTCGGTGTCCGGGGCGTCGATCCGGCCATCCCGACCAGCGTAGGCAGCGGGGCGCGCGTCCGAAACGCCGTACGCCGAGGATCCGATCCGCGTGGTCGGTCGGCGGTGGATGAGGAAAGCTGGCGTCATGGCGGAACCAGAGCAGATGCACGTGGACGTCGACGGCACCGTGGGCGCGGACGTGACCGCGGACGTGGACGTCGTGGTGATCGGGCTGGGCGTGGGTGGCGAGGAGACGGCGAACCGGCTCGCCGCCGCCGGCCTTTCGGTCGTCGGCATCGAACACCGTCTCGTCGGCGGGGAGTGTCCGTTCTGGGGGTGCGTGCCGAGCAAGATCATGATCCGGGCCGGCAATGCTCTGGCCGAGGCGCGCCGGGTCGACCACCTGGCCGGTCGGGCCCAGGTCGAGCCGGACTGGACCACGGTGGCCAAGCGGATCCGGGAGGAGGCCACCGCCGGCTGGACCGACGACGCCGGCGCCGAACGGTTCACCTCGAAGGGCGGCCGTCTCGTCCGTGGTACCGGCACCCTCGCCGGCCCCGGTCTGGTCCAGGTCGGCAACGAGGTCTACCGGGCCAGGGTCGGTGTCGTCCTGGGTACGGGAACCACTCCGGTCATCCCGCCGGTACCGGGGCTGGCCGGCACCCCGTACTGGACCAACCGGGAGGCGATGGAGCTGGCCGAGTTGCCCGAATCGCTGGTGGTGCTGGGCGGTGGGGCGATCGGTGTGGAACTGGCCCAGGTGTTCGCCCGCTTCGGCGTACGGGTCAGCGTGGTCGAGGGCGGTGCGCGGGTGCTGGCCCTGGAGGAGCCGGAGTCGTCGGAGCGGGTCGCCGCGGCGCTGCGCGCGGACGGTGTCACGGTGCACACCGGGGCCCACGCCGAGCGGGTCGAGCACGACGGCACCGGATTCACCGTCCACCTGGCCGGGGGCGACCGGTTCCGCGGCGAACGGCTGCTGGTGGCGACGGGCCGGCGCGCCGTACTGGAAACGCTCGGCCTGGAGACCGTCGGGCTGGATCCGACGAAACGGTTCCTGGAGACGGACGACCGGATGCGGGCGGCCGACGGGATCTGGGCGGTCGGCGACCTGACCGGACACGGCGCCTTCACCCACATGGCGATGTACCAGGCCGGGATCGCGATCGACGACATCCTGCGACGGGCCGGCATCGGGACCGGTCCGGACGGTGCCGGACCGGCAGGTGGCGGCGGCGTCGGTGGCGTCGGTGTCGGTGGTGGCGTCGACGGCGGTGGCCTCGACGGTGGTGGTGGCCGGCGGGCCGACTACCGCGCCCTGCCCCGGGTCACCTTCACCGATCCCGAGGTGGGTGCGGTCGGGCTGACCGAGCGCCAGGCCCGGGACCGGGGACTGAACGTCCGGGTCGGCTTCACCCTGCTCTCCGACTCGACCCGGGGCTGGATCCACGAGGTGGGCGACGAGGGCTTCATCAAACTGGTCGGCGACGCCGACCGTGGGGTACTGGTCGGGGCGACGTCCGCCGGCCCGGTCGGCGGCGAGGTGTTGAGCGCACTGGTCGTGGCGGTGCACGCCGAGGTCCCGGTGACCACCCTGACCGGAATGATCTACGCCTATCCGACCTTCCACCGGGCGATTGAGACGGCGGTACGCGGTTTGTTGCAGTAGCGCGGCGAACTTTGGTTCGGTTTTTGCAAGCCGCTGTCGTACGATCGCGGCCGTGACCAGAAGACTCACCGAGGTGGCCCAGAAGGCCGGGGTCAGCGAGGCCACGGTGAGCCGGGTGCTCAACGGCCGGGGCGGCGTCTCCGAGAGCACCCGGGTAGCCGTGCTCACCGCCCTGGACGTGCTCGGCTACGAACGGCCGAGCAAGCTGCGCGGCGAACGGGCCCGACTGGTCGGGCTCGTCCTTCCGGAGCTACAGAACCCGATCTTCCCCGCGCTGGCCGAGGTGGTCACCGGTTCGCTCGCCCAACGCGGGTTCACCCCGGCACTCTGCGCCCGGACCATCGGCGGAATCTCCGAAATGGACTACGTGGAGATGCTGCTGGACCACCAGGTCTCCGGGGTGATCTTCGCCGGTGGCTCGTACGCCCTGGCCGACGCCCAGCACGACCACTACCGGCGGCTGACCGATCGGGGCCTGCCCGTCGTACTGGTCAACGCCGGCGTCGACGAGTTGGGTTTTCCGTGCGTGTCGACCGACGACGCGGTGGCGGTCGAGCAGGCGTACGGACACCTGCGGTCGCTCGGACACGAGCGGATCGGTCTGGTGCTGGGTCCCGCCGACCACGTGCCGTCCCGTCGGAAGTTGTCCGCGATGGCGAACGTCGCCGGCTGGGCCGAGGGCGAGGAGTGTGTCGAACGCTCCAGCTTCTCGATGGAGGGCGCCCGGGTCGCGGCGAGCAAGCTCATCGAGCGCGGTGTGACCGGGGTGATCTGTGCCAGCGACGTCATGGCGCTGGGCACGATCCGGGCCGCCCGTCGGCTCGGCCGGTCGGTACCGGCGGACGTCTCGGTGGTCGGCTTCGACGATTCGGCCCTGATGACCTGTACCGACCCGCCGCTGACCACGGTCCGGCAGCCGATCGAGATGATGGGCCAGGCGGCGGTGGACCTGCTGGTCAACCAGATCGAGGGTGCCGGGGTGCTCGCCGACGAACTGCTCTTCGAACCCGAGCTCGTGGTACGCGGCTCGACCGCGCCGGCGCCCGGCCACTGACCACTTCCCCCACCACCGGCCTGTCTCTCGGCCCGCGCGCTGACCGGTCCACGATCGGCTGCCCGCCGCATTCGCACCCTCACCCGCCCGCACCCGGGCTCCTGCCCGTAACTCCCCAGCTCAGTCCGGGCGCGGTCGCGGGGGTGACCGGCCCCTGTCCTGTCCTCCGGCGGGGAACCTCGAGCTTCCGGCCGCCTCCGCTCGGCGTTTACCGTCACGGGTACCCAGCTCGCCGGCTCTAGTCGTTATCTTTCAGAGTACTGTCGGCTTATTGCAGTCTTCCGCGCGGGTTTGTATCGTCATCGACACGAAACAAGACACGCGCGGAGACCCTGCATCAGACTCCCGCGCGCCACCCCAAGGAAGGGTGTCGTCATGAAGAGATCGAGGCCGGGCAGCGCGCTGCGGCTGCCGCCGACCCGGACGACGGCCCGACCGACGGTTCCGTCGGCGGGCAGTATGAAGGGCTGAGCCGATCATGGCCGTATCCGGCTGTTAGAACCTCACATCCGTGGGGGTCAGGTTCCTCATCCGATCGGTGGTCGACGACGACCGGTTGGACCCCAGCGCGCAGGTGCCGGTGGCAGCGACCCCGGACCGATCCAGAGAGCAGGTACTCGTGTCCACATCAGAGCGCCCCCGGTGGTGGCGAGACGCGGTGATCTACCAGGTCTATCCCCGCAGCTTCGCCGACGCCAACGGAGACGGCATCGGCGACATCGCCGGCATCCGGAAGCGGCTGGGCTACCTGTCCGAGCTCGGTGTCGACGCCATCTGGTTCGGCCCCTGGTATCCGTCCCCGATGGCCGACGCCGGCTACGACGTCGCCGACTTCCGGGCCATCGAGCCGGTCTTCGGGACGCTCGCCGAGGTGGAGGACCTGATCACCGAGGCGCATGGACAGGGGCTGCGGATCATCGCAGACCTGGTGCCCAACCACTGCTCGGACCAGCACCCCTGGTTCCAATCCGCACTCGCCGGCGGGCCGGGTGCACCAGAGCGGGACCTGTTCTGGTTCCGGCCGGGACGCGGCCCGGACGGTGACCAGCCCCCGACCGACTGGATCGGCGAGTTCGGCGGCGGGACCTGGACCCGGACCACCAACCCGGACGGTACGCCCGGCGACTGGTACCTGCACCTCTTCGCCGCCCAGCAGCCGGACTTCAACTGGGACCACCCGAAGGTACGCGCCGAGTTCGAGGACATCGTCCGGTTCTGGCTCGACCGGGGAGTCGACGGTATCCGGATCGACTCGGCGGCGCTGCTGCTCAAGGACGCCACCCTGCCCGAGGTCGTCGGCGACGCGCCCCACCCGTTCCACGACCTGGACGGCGTACACGAGATCTACCGGAGCTGGCGGCGGATCGCCGACAGCTACCCGGAACCGCGCGCGTTGATCGGCGAAGTGTGGCTGCCGGACCGGCAGCGGTTCGCCAACTACCTCCGCCCGGACGAGCTGCACACCGCGTTCAACTTCGACTTTCTCAGCTGTGCCTGGGACGCGGCGGCGCTGCGCGAGAGCATCGACGGAACCCTGGCCGAGCACGCGTCGATCGACGCCCCCGCCACCTGGGTGCTCTCCAACCACGACGTGACCCGGGTGGTCACCCGGTACGGCCGGGCGGACACGACGTTCAGTTTCGCCAGCAAGCGCGAGGGGACGTACACCGACCTGGAACTCGGCACCGTCCGGGCCCGGGCCGGCGCGCTCCTCTCGCTGTCGCTGCCCGGCGCCGCCTACGTCTACCAGGGTGAGGAACTCGGCCTCTGGGAGGTCGAGGACATCCCACCCGCGCTGCGCCAGGACCCGATGTTCCCCCGCTCCGGTTTTGTCGACCCGGGCCGGGACGGGTGCCGGGTACCACTGCCCTGGAGCGGCGACGCGGCGCCGTTCGGGTTCAGCCCGGACACCGCGACGGCGGCCCCCTGGCTGCCGCAACCGGCCGCCTGGAAGGACCAGACCGTGCAGGCCCAGACCAGCGACCCGCACTCGATGCTGGAGCTGTACCGGCAGGCGATCCGGATCCGTCGGGAGATCCCCGCGCTCGGCGACGGCACGCTGCGCTGGCTGCCCGCCCCGGACGGTGTACTGGCCTTCGCCCGCGAACCCGGGTTCGCCTGCGTCGTCAACCTCTCCGACACGCCCGTCCCGCTCCCGCCGCACCAGCACACACTGCTGGCCAGCCGCCCGGTCGACGGGGAGCTGCTCCCGCCGGACACCGCCGTCTGGCTCCGCATGTAAGGAAGGGCCCCTTCTTATCGCTTTTTGTATAAGAAGGGGCCCTTCCTAACATCCGACGAGTATTGGCAGTCACACCGTGGGAAGCGGCTTCTGCCCGGCTCGGAGCAGCGGGGAGGATGTTGTCGTGGGGAAAACTTACGATCGGATCGACGGCCGGCTCCGGTCGTTCATCGACGAGCAGAAGATCTTCTTCGTGGCTACCGCGCCGCTGGCCGGCGACGGGCGCGTGAACCTCTCGCCGAAGGGCCTGGTCGGCTCGCTGGCGGTGCTCGACGAGCAGACCGTGGCGTACCTCGACTTCGGGGGCAGCGGTGCGGAGACCGTGGCGCACCTGCGGGAGAACGGCCGGATAACGCTCATGTGGTGTGCCTTCGACGGCCCGCCGAACATCGTCCGGGTGCACGGCCGGGGCGAGCCGGTCTTCCGGGACGACCCCCGGTGGCTGGACCTGATCCCGCACTTCCCGGAGCAGGCCGACGCGCCGGGGCTGCGGGCGATCATCGTGGTCACCGCCGAGCGGATCAGTGACACCTGCGGTTACTCGATCCCGTTCATGGATTACCGCGAGGAGCGGACCCTGCACTCCGACTACTTCGGCCGTAAGACGGACGAGGAGTTCGCCGCGTACTGCGAGCGGAAGGACCACGTCGGCGTCAGCCTCGACGGGCTGCCCGCGCTGCCCCTCCCGCTGCCGCCACTGCCCGCCGCCTGACGGATCCGGTCGGCCGGTCGCGCCGATGATGCCGGTCGTGCCGATGATGCCGGTCGCGCCGATGATGCCGGTCGCGCAGATGATGCGGCTCGTGCCGATGATGCGGCTCGTGCCGATGATGCCGGCCCCGTCGTGGTGCGGCGGCGGTGCCGATGACGCCGGTCACGTCGGTGGCGGTACCGGGGACGCGGAAGGGTTGTAGGCGCCGTGCCGGCCCTCGCCGGACGTGAACCGGGCCACCCCGTCCGACGCGTCGATGGCCAGGGAATTCATCCCGTACGCCAGCTCGGTGCGCATCGCCTCGTCCTCCGGTCGCCCAGCCGAGGCCAGTACGGCCAACCGGTCGTTGCGCAGGCAGGTCTGTGGGAACCCGGCGATCTCGGCGGCCATCGTCTCCGCAGCCGCGCGTGCCTCTCCGGGCGCCACGAGCCGGTTGACCAGCCCTATCTCGTACGCCTCCGTGGCCGGCACCGGGCGGCCGGTCAGGATGAGGTCCAGGGCCCGGCTCTCACCGATCAGCCGGGCCAGCCGTACCGTTCCGCCGTCGATCAACGGGACGCCCCAGCGGCGGCTGAAGACTCCGAACACGGCGTCGGACTCGGCGACCCGCAGATCGCACCAGAGGGCCAGTTCCAGCCCGCCGGCGACGGCGTACCCGGAGATGGCGGCGATCACCGGCTTGCCCAGGCGCATCCGGGTCGGGCCCATCGGACCGTCGCCCTCGGGTTCGACCCGGTTGCCGCTGGACGTGGTGATGGCCTTCAGGTCGGCGCCGGAGCAGAAGGTCCCGCCCTCGCCCCAGAGCACGGCGACGGCGGCCCGCTCGTCGCCGTCGAAGTTCCGGAAGGCGTCGGCCAGGGCCCGCGCGGTCGGCCCGTCCACCGCGTTGCGGGTTTCCGGCCTGGACAGCACGACCGTCTGCACCGGACCGGATTCCTCGACTCGTACGCCCATCGGACCAGGATGCCCGCCGGCACCCCACTCCGGCACCCCCCAAATATCCGCTACCGGGCCTGGGCCAGCCGGCCGGGTGGTCGAGACGTGGTCGACGTGGTCAGGGGCGGCAATCCGTCGTCAGATCTTGCTGAAGCCCTCGGCGGCCAGGTCGGCCAGTTCGTCGAGGGCCTGGCGGGCCCGGGCGGCCGCCACCGGATCGCGCTCGGTCAGCCCGCTGTCCAGGAACTCGTCCTCGTCGAGCCGCAGTACCTGACTCCGGTCGGCCGACGCCCACAGGTCGAGGTCCAGATCCGGCACCACGAGTACGTCGTCACGCACCTCGGCTGGCCGGGTCACGTCGCAGTACCAGCCCTTGAACACGCCGGACGCGTCGTGGACCTCCTTCACCGAGTACCACCGGTCCCGCCAGTAGTGCTCGGTGAAGACGTCACCCGGCTCGAACCGGACGAAGCCCATGTCCCGGGCCACCGGGTCGGACCAGGGCGCGCGGACCACCACGTGGACGCCGTCGTCGGAGAGCACCGATGCCGGGTACGACTTGTCGGGGCGTGGTGCCTTGACCAACCGCACCGTGACCGTGTCGCCCGCCGTAAGGGTCCTGCCGCTGCCGTGTCGCGTCACGCCGTACCGCCCGCCTTCCGGTCCATCGCCGGACCGGTCCTTTCGCCCGGGCCGGCCCTTCGTCGAAAGCCGAGGTTATCGGCCCGCTCGTAGGGGTCGGTGGGCCACCCGTGAGCGCTGCCGCAACAGCCCCGATCGCGGACGCGCCACGATCGGGGGAGGGTCATCCCCTAGGCGGCCAATTCGGGGTTTGTCGGGGGTCACGTCCCTGATGCCCGGTTGGTTGGGCCACGGCCAGACTGACGGACATGAAGATCAGCACCGGGCGTACCCGGTTCCTCGCCGCACTGGTCGGCGTCGCCCTCGCCGGCAGCACCGTCTCGCCGGCCCTCGCCGGCACGTCGACCTCCGGCAGCGGTGGCGCCGGCACGTCGACCTCCGGTGGCGCCGGACGGCAGAGCGTGGCGGCGTGCACTGGTGCGGGTATGGACCCGGCCGCGATGGTGGCGGCGATCCAGGGCCTGCCCAGCGCGGAGGCGACCGCCGCCCAGGTACGGGTGAACTCCGGCGCCGGCTGCTGGACCGGCCGGTCCGGGGTGGCGGACCTGCGTACCGGTGCGCCCGTACCGGACGGCGCGCGGTTCCGGATCGGCAGCGTGACCAAGGTGTTCACCGCGACCGTGGTGCTGCAACTCGTCGCGGAGGGCCGGGTCGGCCTCGACGTCCCGGTACAGCGGTACCTGCCCCGGCTGCTGCCCGCCGACTATCCGGCCGTGACCGTCCGGCAGCTCCTGGACCACACCAGCGGCCTGCCGAGCCCGACCCTGCCGGACGGCGTCGAGTGGCAGCTCGCGCACCGGTTCGACCGGTGGACGCCCGAACAGATCGTCCGGGCGGCGCTGCGCAACGAGCGGGCGTTCGAGCCGGGGGACAAGCAGCATTACACGAACATGGGCTACATCGTGGCGGGGATGCTGATCGAGCGGGTCACCGGCCACTCGTACGCGCACGAGATGCGGGAACGGATCTTCGAGCCGCTCGGACTGCGCGACACCTACGTACCCGGCGCGGATCCCACGATCCGTGGCCCGCACGCACACGGCTACCAGACCGTCAGCCGGAACGGGCGGACCACGCTGGTCGACGTGACGAACTGGAGCCAGACGATGACGCCGGCCGCCGGTGACATGATCTCCACCCTGGCCGACCTGGACACCTTCCTGCGCGAGCTGTTCGCCGGCCGGCTGCTGCCCGCCGCCCAGCTCGACGAGATGTTCACGTTGCCGGAAACGTCGGACGGCGAGCCGGCCCTGTACAGCATCGGCCTGACCGCGTTTCCGCTGCCGACCGGCGAGGTCCTGTGGGGCAAGTCCGGCGCCCGGTGGGGCTACTCCACTGCCATTGCCGCGAGTCGGGACGGCACCCTGCGGGCGGTGTACTCGGTGAACTCGACCGACGCGAAGGGCGACACGCAGCCGGCGATCACCGAGAGGATCATCGGAGCGGCGCTGAGCATGCGCTGACCTCCCGAAGGAGGGCGGGACGCGGGCGCGGGCTGCCGGATCAGTGTGGTGGCGAGAACGGCCACTCCTCGAACGACGTACACCGGCCGCCCGCGTCGAACCGCATGATCCACAGGTCGCGGAACTCCGCCCGGCCCGGCGGGTCGCCGTAGTGCACCTCGATCCGGGCCACCGCGACGTCGTCGTCCACCGCGACGACCTCGCTGGTCATCGTGAACACCTCGGCCGGGCCGTCGCGCTCGGCCTCCCACATCCGGGCGATGGCCGGCAGGCCGACCACCGGCTTCCGGTACGGACCCTGGAGGTAGCTCGCGTTCCCGGAGAAGAGTTCGGCCAGGGGCTCGGCGCCCGGCGTACGCCAGGCCCGTTCGTAGCCCGCGATCCAGTCCTTTACCCGCGCGATGTCCACGGAGGTCTACGGTGCCACGTCGTCCCGTCGCCGGCACGTGGATCAGTGGAGATCGCGCGCGGATGGTCCGCCTTCCCGGTCAGGCCGCCTGGTGGCCGGTGGCCCGCCCCCGGGGGCGCATCGGCGGGCTGTCCGTGCCGGAGCCGGTGGCGATGCCGGAGAGCAGGTCCCGCAGTGCGTCGCGGGCATCACGCCGGGGCCGCCAGCCCAACTCGCGTTCGGCCCGGGAGCAGTCCATCAGCGGTACCGCCGCGCTCAGCTCGAACCAACCCTCGTCGGCGGGCACCAGTCGACTCCGCCAGGCGGCCCGGGTCAGCATCCGGAGCAGGGTCAGCGGCAGCGGCGCCGCCCAGCCGCCCCACTCCGCCGCGACCAGCGGCCCGTCGAGCACCGGCTCGGCGGCGATGTTGAACGCGCCGGTCAGGTCACTACGCAGGGCCCGCAGGTACGCGTCGGCGACGTCGTCGGCGTGCACGACCTGGACCCTGAGTCGTCGGTGCCGGGGCACCACCGGCAGTCGACCCGAGCGCAGCAGGGTGACCGGGACGAACCGGCCCAGGAAGTACCGGGTGATCTCGGCACCGGCGTCGCGCTGGAGGACCAGGGCCTTACGTAGCCGGGTCACCCGCAGTACCGGATAGTCCCGCTCGGCCCCGTCGAGCATGGCCTCCACCGCCGCCTTGTCCATGCTGTATCCGGACCGTCCGATGCCGGTGACCGGCCAGCTCTCGTCGACCCGCTGGTCCTTCGGGCCGGGCGCGTACGTCCCGACGGAGGAGGCGTGGACCAGTTTCGGCACGTCGGCGGCCAGCATGGCGTTGAGGACGTGCCGGCTGCCGTTGAGATTGGTCCGGCGGAGTTGGGCCCGCTGGTGACTGGGCTGGATCTGCCAGGCCAGGTGCACCACCGCGTCGACGCCGGCCAGCCGGTCGGCCAGCGGTTGCAGGCAGGCCGGGTCGCCGAGGTCGGCGGAGTGCCACTCCACCCGGTCGTACGGCGCACCCGCGTCCGGCCCCGGGCAGCGCCGGGCGATGCCGATCACCTCGATGTCGGGCTCGGTGGCCAGCCGGCGCAGCAGCGCGGTGCCGACGTTCCCGGTGGCCCCGGTGATCGCGATCCGCATGTCGGCCGGTCTACCCCGCACCGACCGAGGCATGCCGTAATCCGTCCGGGTAGTACCGGGGTGCCGAGGGTTTACCCGGTCCGTCGGCGGGAAGTTCCTGCCGGTGCGAGCCTTTCTGACCAGACTTGAGCAGGCAGCCGCCCTGGACCGGGTGGCGAACCGGATGCAGCACGTGGTCGCCGGGGCGATCCGGCCGCAGTGGGCCCGCGACCTGCTGCACGGGGTGTGGCTGGGGCATCCGCTGCATCCGGCGCTGGTGCAGGTGCCGGTCGGTGCCTGGGTCTGTACGGCGATCCTCGACCTGCTACCCGGCCAGCGCCGCGCCGCCACCACGCTGGTGGCGGTCGGTACGGCGTCCGCGCTGCCGGCCGCCATCGCCGGCTGGAACGACTGGGCGTCGCTGTCCCGGGAGCAGCAACGGGTGGGCCTGGTGCACGCCGCCGCGAACGGCGCGGGCATCCTGCTGTACGCCGGCTCGCTGGCCGCCCGGCTCAGCGGTCGGCACGGCATCGGTCGTACCCTCGGATTCGCCGGCCTGACGGCGGTCAGCGGCGGCGCCTTCCTCGGCGGTCATCTCGCCTACAAGCAGGCGGCCGGGGTCAATCAGGGCGTTCCCGACCTGCGCCGGATCGAGGAGGGCTGGCATCCGGTGGCGGACCTGGACGCCCTGCCGGAACGCACCCTGCTGACCCGCCGGATCGACGAGATCGCGGTCGTGGTCTACCGGGACGGCGACGACGTGTCCGTGATGCTGGAACGGTGCGCCCACCAGAGTGGTCCGCTCGGTGCCGGCGAGGTGACCACGGTGGATGGCCGGACCTGCGTCAAGTGCCCCTGGCACGGCAGTACGTTCGAGTTGGGCGGCGGCGAGGTGGTGCACGGCCCGGCCGGAACCGACCAGCAGGTGCTACCGACCCGGGTGGTGGGTGGCATCCTCCAGACCCGTCTTCCCTGACCGCCCTCGACCGCCAGCGGGATCATCGGTGCGTCGTCGACCACGCGGCGAGGTGTCGTGACCCCCGCCGCGCGATCCGCCACCGCGCTCAGCCGTGCGATCCGCCACCGCGCTCAGCCGTGCGATCCGCCACCGCGCTCAGCCGCGTAGCCGGTGTCGACCACTGCCGATCGCGGGACGCCGACCGGACCTGCCCCGCAGACCGAAGACCGCACCGATCTGCGCCCCCACCATGCTGGCCACCGCGATGACGGCGGACACCGCGAGTGGCCGGTTGAGGTCGTCCACCGGGCCGGCCTGGGAGGCGCTGATCGTGTACGTGTCGTCGTCGTCCGCCGCGCCGGGTGGTTGGGCCGGCGCCGGCGCGGCCGGCTGCGGCGAGGCGGTCGGGCGCTGCGCCGTGGCGGACCGCTGCGGCGTGGCGGACTGTTGCGCCGTGGCGGACTGTTGCGCCGTTCCGGATTGCCGGGCCGTGGGGGACTGTGGCGCCGTGGCGGACTGTTGCGGTGCGACCGGCCGTTCCGGGGCGGCCGACCGCAGCGGTGTCCCGGACTGCTGCGGTGCGACCGACTGTCGCGGGGTGCCCGACTCTCGGGGGGTGACCGGCTGCGGTGGCGCGACCGGCTGCTGTGGGCTCGTCGTCGGACCGGTCGACGGTGGTACGCCGTTCTGCGGCGGCGCCACGCCGTCCGGCTGCTCGGCCCCGGGTGCCGGGCCCTCGGGCGTGACCTGCGGCCAACCGCCCGGTGGGGGTGGCACCGCGACCAGGCCGGTGGCGTGCTGGCGTACGCCCCGGTCCTCGGCGGCCGGCGGCAGGTGCAGAAGCTGGCCCGGCCGGATCCGGTCGGGATCGCGGATCTCGTTGAGCCGGGCCAGTTCCGGATAGCGGTCGAAGTCGCCGAGATAGCGACCGGCGATGTGGCCGAGGTAGTCGCCCTTCTCCACCCGGTACACCGGTACGGGCTCCTCGGCCGATTCGTCGGACGGAGCCACCAGCCAGTGCGGAGCCGGTCCCGAGGCGGGCTCCGCCGCCAGGGGCAGACCGGCCACCGCCGGTTGACCGGTCATGAAGGGCGCGGCGGCCACGACCGGTGCGGCCGGCAGCGCGGGTGCCCCCACGGGGGTCGTGGTCAGCGCGCTCGCCGCGGTCGCGGCGGGGCTGACGGCGAGGACCAGCGCCACCGAACCGATGAGCGATGCCGCCCACCGCTGTTGACGGCCGAGTCCGGGCAGCCGGATCGCCGGCCGGCGGAGTATCCGGGCGGGCACCTCGACCAGAACGGAGAGGGCGAACGTCGCCCAGCCGGCCCAGCCGACGACGGCCAGTGCCCGGAGGAAGAGTCGTCCGTCGTCCCGGCTGGTCAGCGCGGTGCCGAGCTCGTCGAGTCCGGGCAGGTGGTCGGGTAGCGGGTTGCCGGCGAGGGCCAGCAGGGCCAGCGGTGCTCCGGCCAGCAGTCCGATCAGGACGATCAACGCCCCGAGCCCGGTACAGAACTGACCGGCCCGCCGGGCCGTCCGCGATGCAGGCATGGCGATGCCCCCTATTCAGCGGTTCGTCGTGGTGAGGAGTGTCGCGGTGGCCGTACCGGGCACCGTGATGTTGTCGGCGAAGCCGAAGAGGTCGAGGAAAACGGTGTCGTAGTCCAGTTCGAGGCTGACCGTGAGGGCGGCGTTGTCCCCGACGGCTTCGAAGCGCACCTCCGTGAGTCGTACCCCGTCCACGCTCGCGAGGTAGTTGTCGACAGCGGTCTGCGCCGCGGCCGGATCGAGCACGGTGGTGCCGTCGACCAGCAGTTGGTCGAGGTCGATCGCCTGGCCTCCGGCTCGGGCCGCCTCGGCGGCCAGGTTGTCGGCGCGTTGCATCGAGCGGAGCTGACCGGCGCCGTCGTACGACAGCCCGATGATCGCCAGTACCCCGATCAGTGCGACCGCGAGGAAGAGGCTCACCCGCCCCGAGTCCCGCCCGATTGGAACCTCGTCGTCGATCGGCCCGGTCACCGGGGGCTCCGGCCACGGTAGCGGTCCAGCGGGGAGGCGAAGGTCGCCTCGACGGTGGTGAACGTCCGCATGCCCGACAGCAGCGGCATCCGCAGGTCCCGTACCGGCACGTCGCAGGTGACCGTCACCACGACCGACGCGTCGGTGCCGAGACCGCTGGTGTAGACGGCCTCGAAGTCGGCGTCCTCGCCGTTCATCGAGCCCGCGAGGACCAGCGTCGGCTCCTCGGAACAGGTGAGCCCCTCCGCCGCCAGCCGCTCCTGCATCGCCGCCCGCGCCGCGTCCCGCCCGTCCGGGGCGGTACGCGAGATCGAGGCGGCCCGGGCGGCGTCGTGCGCGGCGACCTCGATCGCCTCGTGTGCGACGGCGGTCCGGCCGGCGACTCCGGCCAGTGCCACCAGCGCCAGAAAGGCCGGCGCGAGGATCGCCGTCTCCACCGAGACGGAGCCCCGGTCCCGGGCGGTCACGGCTGGTCCTCGTCGGTGAACCGTTCCACGGTGCCGAAGGCGGTCTCGCTGATGCCCGGAAGCGAGATGAACGGCATGATCCGGAGCGGCGTGCCGGTGACGGTCGCGCTGACCTGCGTGTCGTCCGGCTCCGGAACGGTGACCGTGACCTCCCAGCCGACCAGCCAGTCGCCGGCCCGGCCGAGGAAGTCCTCCGCGCGCTCCTCGCCCACTCCGGGTTCGGCCTGGTACGCGCGCTGCGCGCTGACCGCCGACTGGGCGGCGTTCAGCGCCGTGGCCCGGGCGATGAACCAGGCGGCGGCCTGGATCGAGGCGAGCAGCAGCAGCAGGATGGCCGGCATCAGTATGGCCAGCTCGACCGGGTTCGCGCCCCGGTCCCGCCGCGCCCCGATCGCCCGCCGCCACCAGGGACGACCGCGCGGTGGTGGCATGACTCAGTCGAGTCCGGGATCCGTGCCGGGGTCCGCGCCGCCGCCCGGGCTGGGGATCGCGTCCATCCAGTCCGAGACACTTCGTGACACGGCGACCGTGACCGCCAGGGCCGCCGCCACCAGGCCGAAGATGATGACCGCGGTCGGCACCGGGCTGTCGCCCCGGTCCCGCGCACCGTCGCGACGCAACTCGGCCAGCCGGATCAGCAACGCGGTGTGCAGGTATGCGATGACTGACATTGCGGCACTCCCTTCTCGTGATATCGGGTCTGTCGAGGTCAGATGCGGGCCACGAACGGGTAGAGGACGAAGCCGACGAGTACGAAGACCAGCAGCGCGCCGGGTACGTCGAGTCGGCCGGTGACCGCCTCCGCGCGGGCCAGGTTGTCGGTGCGGATCTGGTCGCGCAGCGAGTCGGCCCGTCCCCGCAGTGAGTCGTGCACCTGGGCGCCCTCGGTGCCGGAGGACTGCATGATCGCGCCGACGTCGCCGAGTTCCGGAACGCCGATCTTCTCCGCCAGGTCGCGGAGTTCGTCCCAGGGCGAGTGCATCTGGAGCTGGGCCATCCGGAGCGCCTCCCGGATCCGCTCGAAGACCCAGCCGTCGCAGACCTCCGCCGCCCGCTCCAGGGCCTGCACCGGACCGTGTGCGGCGGACAGTTGCAGGGCGACGAGGTCGAGGTACGCGCAGACGGCCTGGCCGAACTCGCGCCGGGCACGTTCCGCCTTGACCAGTACGCTCCGGTGCGCCAGCAGTACGCAGACGAGCGCGAAGCCGAGCGCCCCGATGGTGGGTACCACGATCGGCGGCCGGATCCCGGCGAGGAACAGGATCGCGGTCGACACCGCCGGGGTGGCCAGGCCGATCAGGCCGGAGAGCACCAGCGACAGGGTGTACTGCTCGGGGGTCTGCCCGAGCAGCGCGAGCTGCCGGTGCGGTGGACGCAGCCAGCGGGACAGCCCGCTCAGCCAGTCGAGATCGTGGCCGGTGGTGCGGGCCGGTCGGGTCAGCCCCGGCGGCTGGTGCAGCCGGCGCAGCGCCGGTCCGAGCGCCGGGGTGGCCGGAAGCGCCTCCTGAACCAGCAGGAACAGCCCGAGCCCGACGGCGGCGCCGGCGAGCACGCCGATGGTCAGGTGCCAGTTGAGGATCATGTCAGCACCTCGTCGGCGTCGGGTGGGGCGAGGAACCGGGCCGGCCGGGGCGGCAGGCTCATCGCCCGGACCCAGGCCAGCAGGGCGACGAAGGCGGCGCCGAGCAGCACCATCACGAGTTGCCCGTCCGGCGTTCCGTACGGCCGCATGTAGTCCGGGTTGACCAGCCCGTACGCCAGGACCAGCAGGGTCATCCCGGTGAGGAAGCGGACCGCGAACCGGGGCTGGGCCCGCTTGGCCTCCACCTCGCGCCGGGTGACGACCTCGGCCGCCGCGGCGGAGGCGATCGCCCCGAGTACCTCGCCGAGCCGCTCGCCCCGGTCGGTGAGGTGCAGGATCAGCGCGGCCACCACCTGGTCGCCGACCGGGTCGCCGATGTCGTCGGCGAACGCGAGCAGCGCCGTCCGGGCCTGCCAGCCGGCGGCCAGGCGGGCGGCGAGCAGGCGTACCTCCTCGTCGATCCGGTCCGGCGCGGTCGCGACCGTGCCGATGATGGCCTGCTGGAGGCCCTGCCCGGTGCTGGAGACGTCCTTCAGCCGGCGGGTCCACTCGCCGATCGCCTCGATCCGGTTGATCGCCCGGCGTTCGGCGCGGCCGGCGGTGAGCAGCCACGGCGCGCCCGGCACCGCGAGCACGACCAGCAGGCCGACCACGGGCAGGCCGGTGAGCAGGAACGCCACCGCTCCGGCCAGGATGGCGCCGATCACCAGCGTCTGGTGGGTCCGTTGTTCCCGGGCGGTGGTGCCGCTGCCGAGCCAGAGTCGGCGCAGGCCGGACCTGCCCGGGGTCCGGACCGGCCGGCTCGTGCCGATCATCGCGACGACCGCCAGTACCAGGCCGGTGGTGCAGGCGATCCCGGAGAGTACGGCGATCAGCTCGATGTTCGAGGGCAGGTTCATGGCGGTGTTCTCATGCCGGTGGGCCGAGTCGGGTGTGCCGGGGGCGGCGCCAGGCACCCGCCCCCGCCTCGATGTACCGGGTCAGCAGCCGGACGTCGTACCCGACCCGGAGCAACTGGTCGCGGACCCGTTCCGGCAGATGGCGGGGGACCGCCCGGCCGTCCTGGCCGGGGCCGAAGACGGTGGTCGTGGTGATCCGGTTGCCCTCGCCGACCCCGATGACCTCCTCGACGTGCGAGACGAACCGGTGCTTCCGGCCGCCGATCGCGGTCTCGTCCTCGATGGTGACGTAGACGATCAGGTCCAGCGCGTTGCCGGCCATCCGGCGGGCCTGCTCGACGGTCATCTCCCGGCCGTGCGAGAGGGCCAGTTCGATGATCCGCTCGCTGACCCCGGCCGGGGTACGGGCGTGGATGGTGCACATCGAGCCTCGGCTGGTCGTCATCGCCTGGAGCATCGGGACGATCTCCCGGGACCGGACCTCGCCGACGATGATCCGGAGTACGCCCATCCGGAGCGCGACCGGAATCAGGTCGGCGATGGTGACCTCGCCGGCCGGTCGACCGTCCATGCCCCGGTCGCCGTGCCCCTCCCGGGACTCGAAACTCATCACCGCGCGGTGCTTGCGCCCACGCCGGGTGGGCAGCAGTTCCCGGCTCTCCTCCAGCAGCACGTACGGCTCGTCGGCCGGGATCTCGTCCATCAGGGCCCGGATCACCGTCGTCTTGCCCGCTCCGGCCAGCCCGGCCACCATGATGTTGAGTCCGGCCCGCATCGCCGCGCGGAGGAAGTCCCGGATCAGCACGTCGAGCATCTCGTCCAGGTCGGCCCGGGCGCCGGTGATGTCGTCGAGGCTCACCTCGATGGTGTTGTGCTTCCGGATCACCGCGTACGGCCGGTGGCTGACCAGGAAGACCGCGGCGAGCCGGCTGCCGTCGGGAAGCTGGAGGTCGAGGGTCGGCTTCGAGGTGGAGAGCGACCGTTCGGTGGCGCCGGCCCGGCGGGCGGCCGCCTGGAGGATCTCCACCATCTCCTCGTCGCTGTCCGCGATCGGCTCGGCCCAGTCGACGCCGCCGCCGCGCCGGCTGATCCGGACCAGGTCGCAGCCGAGGATGTGTACCTCTTCGATCGTGTTGTCCACCAGCAGGGTCTGTAGCCGGCCCAGTCCGACCAGTTCGGCGTTCACCTGGTCGAGCAGCATCCGCTCCTCGGCGGCCAGCATCGGGGTGCCGGCCCGGCGGGTGGAGTCGGCGTACTCGGCCACCACGGCGACGGCGAGCCGGGCCCGCTCGACGTCCTCCTCGGCGGGACTGAACTCCCGGCCGCGCTGCCAGAGGGTGAGCCGTTCGCTCAGTTGCCGGCGGAGTTCCCGGACGACTGCGAAGTCGACCCGGGCCCGGGGCGGGGGTGCCGGCGGTGGTGGTGCCGAGTGCGGCGGAACGACGTACGGCGGTGCGGAGCCGTTGGCGACCGGAAGGGCCGCCTGCTGGTGTCCGTTGTGCGGGATGACCTGCCAGGCGGGCGCCGTGGCCGGGTCACCGGGTCGCGGGTCGTGGTAGACCGGCTCAAACCGCATCCGGCACCCCCTCGATCGCCGGCCAGCCGAGCCGGGCCCGGCGGCGGTCGAGCGTCGCCCGGATCGGCACCTCCAGGGCGCTGGCCGCGCGCATCAGCGGCCGGTTGCCGCGCACCGTTCCGCCGTGGCCGAGCACCTCGGCGGTACGCGGGTCGTGCGGCAGTTGGGCGATCACGGGTAGCCGGAGTGCCTTGCTGACCTCGTGCTGGCCGTGGCCGGTGCCGACCAGCAACAGTCGCAGCGTGTCGGCCGGTACGCGGTGCTCGGCGAAGTCCCGCTCGATGGTCCGGACCGTCGCCTGGGTGCTGGACAGGTCGGGCAGCCGGGCCGCGGTGACGATCAGGACGATGTCGGCGGCCCGCAGGATCGGCCAGGGCGGTCCGACCACGTGCAGCCGTCCACAGTCGACGATCACGTCGTACGCCGGTCGACCCTTGTCCAGTCCGGCGAAGAAGTCCGCGAACCGCTGCCACAGCGGAACCACGCTGCCCGCCTGCGCCGGGTCGACCACGCCGGGCAGCAGCAGCCGCTCCCGCGCGGGGGCGTCGAGGTCGACCAACTGGGACCAGAACGCCTGCTCCAGGTTGCCGTCGCGCAGTTCGCCGACCGCCAGCTCGCCGATGCCGCGCGGGCCGGGCAGCGCCCCCGACAGGTAACCGGCCAGCACCGAACCGCCGGACGGGTCGCACTCGGCCAGCACCGTCCGGTGGTGCCAGGACAGTGTGCAGGCGAGCGCGGCCGTGGTGACTCCGGGCGATCCCTTGGCCGAGACGAGGGCGATGATGGCCACGGTCAGGCTGCCGCGCTGAGTACGACCGCGATCCGGTCGCTGGCGGCCAGTGCCACCACCGCCGGGACGTCCTTGGCCGCCAGCGCGAGGTAGAGGACCACGGAGTTGGCGGCCGGGGTGGCCATGTCGATGACGGTGGCCTGGAACCGGGTGGCCGGCGCCGCGGTGGTGTCGTTCTCGCCCCGGGTGCTGAACAGCAGCACCTTGTCGCCGGGGCGGAGCCGTTTCGCCGGTACCTCGCTCGGCTTGAGGCCCACCGAGACCTGCTGCTGTCCGGGGGCCAGCAGCGGCTTGTCGGTCAGTTGTGCCATGGTCAGCAGGGTGCCGGGGGTAAGCGTGACGGTCGCCCGCTTGCCGAGCACCTCGGTGACCCGGTCGGACGGCACCGGGTCGAGGCCCTGCCCACCGGCGACCTGCACGGCGACCACGTCGTCCGCGCTGAGCACGGTGCCGACCGGTACGGCTCGGGCGACCGCGAGATAGCTGCCGGTGGCGCGTACCGAGGTGATCGCGAACGCGGAGCCGAGCCCGCCGAGCGCGATGAGCAGTACGGCGAGGCCGAGCAGGCCGGGTCGCATCCGGCGCTGCCGGACGATCCGGGGCGGGGTGATCGGCGCGTCGATCGGCCCGCCGAGGGTGGGGGTGGTCGCCATGGTCATCGGGTCACCACCTGGAGTTCGTCGATCTGGATCGTGGTCTCGGTCGTCAGCTGGGCGGCGAGCGGCTCCTCGTCTTCGCCGGTGCTGCTGCTCCACGGCACCGTCCAGTGCTTGGTGGCGGTGATCTGGTACTTCCCGCCCTCGCTGTTTCCACTGGAGCGCGGGTAGCCGTCGTAGGTGCAGGCTCCGGCCGGCGGCCGGCGCGGATCGTGCTGGCCGGCCCTGAACGGAATACCGGCGGAGGTGCAGGTCACCAGCGGGTCGCCGTTGCCCATGTCCCAGACGATCTTCGTCGGGATCGCCTCGATCTCGACAGTGACGCCGCCCTCGGAGTCGTCGGCCACCTCGCGATCCCAGCTCGACGCGTCGTAGAGCCAGACCGGTACGCCGACCAGGCCGGGTGAGCCGCTCGGGAAGGTCCGGATCTGGGGCGCCTCGAGGTCGAGTCCGGCGAGCAGGTCGAGGGCCATCTCCCGGGGATCCGGCGGGTCGAAGCCGGCCGGCGGGTCGGCCAGGAAGACCGGTTCGGCGGTCGCCGGCCCGCCACAGGTCCTCAGGTAGCTGGTCATCCCGGCCGGCGTCTCCGGCGACTGGGGCTCCATCCGCTTGTAGTAACAGTCGTCGGCGCTGTTGAACCAGCCGCGCAACTCGTCGTAGCAGGGCACGGTCGTGCCGTCGTCCTTCTTGCAGACCCGGTCGCCGTCGCCGGAGCCGTCGCCGCCGGGGTTCGTCGAGCCACCGCCGTCGTCGTCCGGGTCGCCGGGCTCGTGGTCCCAGACGTCGCAGCTGCTCTGGCCGGGCGGGCACTCCGCCCCCGGGTCCCGGGCGGTGGCGGGACCGCCGGTCAGCACGAGGGTGGCGGCCACGACCAGTACCCCGGCGGCTCCGGCGCCGAGCACCCGCCGGGTCAGCACGGCTGGTCCTCGTGGACGGCCCCGACGTTGATCAGCCATCGTCCGTCCGGGTACCGGGTGGCGGTGGCGGTGGCGAGGTGGCGTCCGCCGGCCGAGCCGGGCACCACGGCCCGGTTCTTCTTGTAGACCAGCCGATAGCCGGTGGCGTCGATGCAGTCCTGGATCGAGACGGTGGCCGGATCGGAGTCGAGATCGACTCCGGCCACCGTCGGATTGGAGACGAGCTTTCCGGTACGCATCGCGCCGTGCTCCTTCGCGTCGCGAATGGTGAGCCTGACCCGGGTCAACAGTGGATCGGCAAGATATTTCCGCAGTTCCGGATCAAGTGGATTGCCGCTCGACTCCGCTTTCCGGGAAGCGTGAAGATAGCCGGCGTAGGCGGCCAGTGCGGATT
>NZ_JADPUN010000232.1 GCF_015690345.1 Plantactinospora alkalitolerans
GTGCAGACAGCGGGGCGCCAGTAGACAGCCACACCGCACCTGACCGGCATCGGTGATCACGCCGGACGGACCGGGTGTGAGGGTGACCGTCGCGTCCGGACCGCACTCGATCCGGAGTCCGTCCGGCCCGGCGCTGCGCGGGGCCGCGCCGACCCGTTCGATCGTCGCATCGAGCCTCCTGGCCAGCCGGGAGGTGAGATCCGCAGTGACAGCGGCGACGACCTGCGGCGCCACCGACGGCAGCGCGTCATCGATGGAGTCCGGCGGGTCGGTTGGCAGCGGATGCGTCACCGAGGTCCTCCACGTAGCCGGTCGCCCACCCAGCGGGCGAGTTCGAGCGGACTGAGCGCGGCGATCGGCATTCCGGCCGCGACGAGTTGCTGTGCGATCGACACCGAGTAGCGCGGGACGCCACCGTCGTCCAGCGCGGCGCAGCCGAGCAGGTGGACACCGGAGTTCGCCAGCGCCCGTACCTCGCCGAGCAGTCCGGCGAGCGGGTAGCCCTCCTCGAAGTCGCTGACCACCACGACGATTGTCCGGCTCGGCACGGTCACCAGGGACCGGGCGTGGGCGAGGCCGGCGGCGATGTGTGTTCCGCCGCCGACCCGTACCTCCAGCAGCAGGGAGAGGGGATCACTCACCCGATCGGTCAGGTCGATCACGCTCGTCGAGAAGGCGAGAAAGTGCGTGGACAGCGTGGGCACTCCGCCCAGCACGGCGGCGGTCAGGGCCGACCACACCACCGATGCCTCCATCGACCCGGATACGTCGACCACGAGGACCAGTCGCCAGTCGGCCTCGCGCCGGACGAGGGTGTGGAACACCGGGCGTTCCGGCAGCACCACCGTCCGGCCGTCCGCGAGCCGCCGGGTGTGCGCCAGATTGGCTCGCAGGGTACGGGCGAGATCCAGCCGGCCACCGGGCCTGCGGGTCGGCCGAGGTGTGGTCAGCCCGGACAGCGCGGGCCGAAGTTGACTGGCGAGTTCCCGGGCGAGGTCGTCGACGAGGCGCCGGACGAGCGGCCGCAACCGGGCCAGCCGCTGTTCGGGCAGGCCACCGGCGAGCGAGAGGACCGAGGTCAGCAACTGCACAGAGGGGCGTACGAGGTCCGGGTCGAGTTCGGTCAGGACATCGCTCCGACCGTTCTCGGCCGCCCGGGCGAGCACCTCCTCCCGGACGCCCGCGCCGAACAGGACCTCCAGTTCGTCCGCCCACTCCCTCGCCGTCGGGAAGGACGTGCCCTGGCCCGCGCCGCCGGAGGAGGAGCCCTGACCAACGTCGGCGGCTCCTTCGCCCCGGCCCGTTCCGTACAACTCGTCGAGGGCGCGCGCGTGCCGCCGGACCTCGTCCGGTAGCCGTTCGGCTTCCCGACCGAGGAGCAGGCGCCAGCGGTCGGCCGGACCCAGCCGTACCTCCGGCAGGTGATCCGTGGCGGCGACGGTGCCGACCGCCTGGGCATCCCCGGTGGCGGTGGCGGCGGCTGGTCCCGTGGCGGTGGCGGTGGCGGCGGCTGATCCGGCGGCGGCTGGCCCGGCGGCGGCAGATCCGGCGACGGCTGATCCGGTGGCGGCTGGCCCGGCGACGGCTGATTTGACGGCGGCTGGTCCCGTGGTGACCGGCCGCACGTCGGGCAACCCGGGCAACCCAGGCAACTCGGGCAGTGGAATGCCAAGGGCACGGAGCACGGCGTGCCCGGCGGCGTCCGCCGCGCTCCAGCGGGCCAGCACGGCGGGCGGAGCGGAGAGGGTGAGGTCGATCCGATCGCCGAGGCGCCCGGTCACGGTGCCCAGCAGCTGTTCCCGAGCCACCGGCGTCAGCGTGTCGAAGCCGCCGCGCAACGCCGGTAACCGGTCCAGGAAATCCTGGTCGGTCAACCGCTCGACCCGGTCGAGCAGCGGATCGAGCGCGGCCGGCGCGGCCTGGAGCAGCGGCCCCGCGGCCGTCAGCAGGCCGCCCAGCAGGTGGAGCAGCCGGCGCCGCCCGGCCGGATCCGTACCGGCGTCGATCCAGCCGGCGGTCCGGACGCCCAGGGTTTCCGGGGTGTCGAGATCGATCAGTACCCGCGCCGCCAGCGCGGCCCCCTGCACCAGCGGCGACCCGGTACGGGCCAACTCGGCCAGGGTGTCGTCGAGGCGCAGCCCCAGCCGATGCTCGCCGGCCCGTACGGCGAGCGCGACCAGCGCGGCAGCCTCCTCCGGTCGATCACTGCCGGCAAGTCCGGGCAGTCCTCGAACCGCCGCGTCGAGCAGTACGGCGCCCAACTCGCCGGCCCGCTCCCGTCCGTCGGCGGTGGTACCCGGTACATGTTGCCGGCGCAGCGCCTCCACCAGGTCGAGCGCGGTGAGCAGTTCGGCGAGGGTGCCGGCGGCCGGTAGCACTTCGGCGGCCTGGCCGAGTCGGTCGTCGACCAGATCGGGCAGATCGCACCGGGCCGCGTCCTCCAGCCCGGTCAGGACCTCCGCGCAGGTGGATCCACCGTCGGCGGACTCCCGGTGGAATCGCGCTCGCAGCGTACCGGCCGTGGCGAGGCGCACCGTGACGCCACGTACGCCGACCAGGTCCAGCAGGGCCGGTACGGACGGTCTCCAGGAGACCCGCCACCGGGTGGTCAGCGCCGATCCGTCCCCGATTCCGGCCACCTCGACCGGTTCGCCGTAGTCGATTCCGCAGGTCCGCAGGCGGCGCAGCATGATTTCCCGACGACCGTCCAGGGCGGACCGGAGCGGATCGAGGCGCAGTTCCCGTGGCGCCGGCTCGGCGGGGTTCGGCAGCCGCAGCTCGACGAGTTCGGCCTCCACCGAGGGCCCGAGCCCGGACCGGGGGGTTCCCGGGGCCGGGCGGCCCCGCTCGGCGCCGATGAGGACCGTTTCCAGCGCGCGGGCCACCGCCCGGCCCCGGCCGAGCAGTTCGCCTTGACCGAGCACCGTGGTCACGGCCTCCAGCAACTCCCCCCGACCGGGTGCGGGCAGGCCACGCAGTCGGGCCAGGTCCTCGGCCACCCGAAGGGTCTCGGCGGCCTCACCGGTACCGGCGGGATGTCCCACCGCCCGGAGTGCCCGGCACACGTCGGTGACCGCCCGGGCGGCGGCGGTCCGGATCTGCTCCGGATCGCCGCCGGCCAGGAGGACCGCCTGCTGCCAACGCGGGTCGCGAATTCCGGCCTCGTAGCCGGAACGGGAGTCGAGCAGGTCGAAGGCGTAGGGGACGAGCGAGACGGTGACGCTTGCAGCCGCTTCGCTGGTCGGGGCGGTGCGGGTGGCCGTGTCCTCGGCTCCACCGGTCGGGGCGGTGCGGGTGGCCGTGTCCTCGGCTCCACCGGTCGGGGCGGTGCCGGTCGATCCGAGCAGGGCGACGGCGTGGAACGAGCCGACGACGGCGGCGACCCGGCGACCGCCGGCGGCGGCCCCGCCGAGCACCCGCCGCATGTGTTCCTCGCGAGCCAGGTCCCGGGCCGGTACACCGTGGGCGGTTGCCGCGTCCTGCCGCATCGCCCAGCCGACGCCGAGGGCGGCCCGCCGTACCGCCTCTGGGGAACAGCCCGGGGCCCGCACCTCGACCGCCCGGTCCCAGAGGTCGTCGTCGTCCCGGCCGGTACCGCTGGTGGCGAGCGCGGTGGCGAAGGCGGGCGTGGTGGCCGGACCTGTCGCGGTGACCACTTCCGAGGTGCCGGTCGACGACCAGCCCGGATCGGTGAGCGGAAGATCGCAGCAGACGACCTCGACGCCACGTTCCCGGGCCCACCGGATCGCGGCCAGTTCGGGGGAGAAGTCGGCGAACGGGTAGAAACCCAGTCGCCCGTCGTCGCGGGCTCCGGTCAGCGCGACCGGTGCCCGGGTCGCCGGGTCGGCCAGGTAGGGCAGCCAGGACTGGAAGTCGGTCGGCAGCTCGATGCAGAGGACGTCGGGCGCGGCGGTGTCGAGAAGTGCCGGCACCAGGGCCGCGAGCGCGGGACTGTGATGCCGTACCCCGATCAGATAGGGCTGGACCGATCCGGCGAGCGCCTCGATCGCCTTCCGCGGGTCCGGAGTCGCTGCGCAGGTCACCGCAGCGTCTCCCGCAGATCCCAGAGCCGGCGCCACATAGGTGCCCCCTGCTCGGCGCGTCGCCGTACCGGGCCGTCCCAGTAGCCGACGAGCCGGCCGTGGTCGGCCTGGTCGTCCTTGCGCACCACGCCGAGCAGGTGTCCGGGCAGCAGGTCGAGGACGTCCCCCGCCGGCAGGTAGGCCGAGCTCAGGCCGAGTGCGGCCGCCACCTGCACCGCTTCGGCGGTCGACATCACCGTGCCCGGTCGCTCCACGTCCCAACCCTCGGCCGACCGCCCGGACCGCAGGTCGCGGAACACCGTGACCAGGGCGTCGAGCACACTGTCGTCCACGGCGTACGCGGCGCCGGCCCGGGCGACGGCGGCGATGGCCTGCCGGCGGACCAACTCCATCTCGGTCACCGGATCGGCGATCGGTCCGACGGTTTCGAAGTTGAAACGGCGCTTGAGCGCGGCCGACATCTCCGACACACCCCGGTCGCGCAGGTTCGCGGTCGCGATCACGGTGAAACCCGGAGCCGCCGGCAGCACCCCCGCGTCGGTGTCGGCGAGTTCGGGCACGTTGACCCGCCGGTCGGACAGGATCGACACCAGCGCGTCCTGCACCTCCGGCAGGCAGCGGGTGACCTCCTCGATCCGGGCCACCCGACCGGTCCGCATGGCGGTGAGCACCGGGGACTCGACCAGTGCCTGCCGGGTCGGTCCCTGGGCCAGCAGCAGCGCGTAGTTCCAGCCGTACCGGAAGGCGTCCTCGGTGGTTCCGGCGGTGCCCTGCACGGTCAGCGCGCTGGTGCCGCAGACCGCCGCCGCCAGCAGTTCGGAGAGCATCGACTTGGCGGTTCCGGGTTCGCCGACCAGCAGCAGTCCGCGCTCGCCGGCCAGGGTGACCACGCACCGCTCCACCAGCACCCGTTCGCCGACGAACTTGGCCGGGATGACCAGGGTGGCCGGCAGTTCGCCGCCGTCCGGACCGGTACGCCGCTCCCTGGCCAGGGCGAGCGGTTCGCCGTCGCTGCCCTGGATGAACGTGACCACGGCACGTGGGGTCAGCAACCATCCGGGTGGCCGGGGGCCGTCGTCGTACGCGGCGAGGAAGGCCAGTTCGGCGGCGAACCTTCGCTCGGCCGGCAGGACCTGCCAGCCGTCCGACGCCCCGCCGGGGCCCTTCGCCAGGTCTGCCGTCGGGTCTGTCGTCCGGTCTGCCGCCGGGTCTGTCGTCTGTGCGCTCACGGTCACGGGTTCCTCGGTTTCCGGGTGCGGGGGGTCTGCAACTGTTCGAGCCGGGGGCCGCCGCCGTCCCTGATCCGCTGCCAGGCCCGCCGGTAGATCTCCGGCGCGGGTGCGAACGGCACGCCCAGCCCGAGCGGGACGTCGGGCTGACCCGGCACCGCGAACAGCGGAATCTTCCACTGCTCGATCGGCAGCCGTGGACTGCGCTGCTCCAGCCAGGCGCCGGGAAGGAACAGGGCGCGTCCCGCCCGGGACCGGCTGGCCTGGATCACCAGTTCGGTGCCGGCCAGTTCGGTGCGGCCGGACCGGAGCCGGGCGGGCTTCCACCCGGTCCACCGGGCCACGTTCCGGTCGGTCGGATCGGGCATCGCCAACAGCATCAGATACAGCGCGGCGGCGTCGGCGCTCAGCCCGTACTCGGCGACCACCTCGGCGACCAGGTCGGGAACCGATCGGCTCGGATCCTGCGGCCACCACGTACCGTCCGGGTCCCGGGTTCCGGCGGCCGGTTCGCCCGGGTCGGCCAGCAGCGCGGCGAACCACGGGTCCCGGGCGGTCCGCAGCGCCACCTCCATATCGGACATCCGCTGCGCGCCGCCGCGCAGCACCGGAAGGTACGGATCGTCGCCACTGTCGTCGAGCAGCGCCACCCGGATCGCCGGATGGGACCGGTCGCCGTGGGTGGCCAGGACGACGGCTCCGTACCGCTCCCAACCGTCGCCCGTCTGCGAGGGTGCCCCGGCGACCTTGCGGAACGCGTCGAGCCGGACGTACCAGTCGAAGGTGAGCATCAGTTCGGGGTTGGCCAGCCGGTCCCGTACCGCGACGAGTGCGGCGGGCAGCGCGGCCCGCACGGGATCACCGGCCGGGACCCGGTGGGCGACCCAGGCGGCGGTGCCGACGGCGCCGACCAGGGTCGCGGCGGTGAACCCGACGGCCGAGGCATCCCGCTGGACGAACTGGTTCTGCTTCAGCCCCCAGGCCAGGTCGTTGCGCAGTTCGGGGGACAGGTCGGGCTCCAGCAGCCCGGCCAACGCCCAGTCCACGCTCCAGGTCAGCCTCACCGACCGAAGTGCGTCGGCGAGAAGTTCCTCGGGGATCGTGGGCCGCCGCCCGACCCTGTCGTTCCAGACCTGCGCGGCGGCGGCGACGTCCGGTCCGTCCGTCCAGAGCCGGGTCGGGTCGTCGGGGACCAGCGCCGTGACGACCGCCCTCCGGACGTCCCCGTCGATCCCGGTGAGCTGCGACCGGGCGAGTGTGACCTCGGTCGGTTTGAGCCCGAGGGTCTCCCGGACCTCGGCCGGCATCGGCTCGGCGCTGTTGACCCGGAAGAGGCCGGCCAGCACCAGCCGGGCCGCCGCCCGGCTCACCCCGGTCCGTTCGGCGAACTCGTCGGCGGCGGCGGGCCGCCACGGCAGCGGGCCGCGCCGGGCCCACTCGGCCAGGAAGCCGGCCATCCAACCCGCCGGCCGGGCGTCGCCGACCGGCGTGGAGGCGAGCACCGTGTACGGGGCCGGCACGGCGAACTTCTCGGACGGATCGTGGTACAGCCCGCCGAGTTCAACTCCGGTGAACGTCGTCGCGACGTGGTCCAGTACGGCGATGAACCGGCCACCGGACAGCGGCAGCAGCGCACGATGCTGATGCGGTCGCCCGCCGCTTCCGGACGGCAGATTACGGTCGGGGAGGTGGAGGCGGATCCGTCGCCACCGGGTCGCCTCGGCGGCGGTGACCAGGCCGAGACCGTCCAGTTCGGTCAGCAGTGCACGGAGCACCTCCCGCTCCTGCGCCGGAGTCGTCGCGGCCACCGCCCGGTACGCGATCCCCGTACACCAGCCCAGCAGGGCCGGCAGATCCACGATGGAGTGCGACAGTTCCGGCCCTTCGAGGTGCAGCCCGACGCCGGGGTCGGCCTCGGACCGGTCCATGGCCCCCCGCATCGTCCGCAGCTGCCGGAAGGCGTGGTCGAGGTGCTCCTGCGCCCGCCAGTAGTACACGTCGGCGAAGCCGTTCAGGGCCGTACGGAGTGCGGCGTCGCTCGGCCCCGAGGGATTTTCCTCCGGTACCTCCTGCGCCAGTGCCGCCGCGAGCCGCTCCGCCAGCCCGCGCAGGGTGCTCTGGCTGGTCGCGGCGAACCACAGCACCTCGGCCACCCCGGCGACCAGCACGTCGTCGGTGATCTGCGGCAGCGTCGAGCGGATCAGCTCGGGGAGTTCCTTCGGCCTGTCGGCGCTCTTGAGCAGGGTCGCGACGGTGTCCCGGTCGATCCGGCGCAGCGCGGCGGAACCCTGCGGGTCACGCGGCCGGAGCTGGTGCAGGTGCCACTGGGGCGGAAGGAGAATACCCGCCCGGGTGCACCGGACCGGGGATCGGCTGATCGTCGGTCTGGTGATCACGATCCCGTCCGGGTCGGCCAGCCGCAAGTCCTCCAGCAGGATCCGCAGCCGGTCGTCACCGGGCAGCCGCAGCGCCCCCACCGGTACGCCCCGGTTCGTGGTGACCGTGCGACCGGCCAGATCCTGGCCCCGGTACGACCCGTCCGGCAGGCGTACCAGCCGCCAGCCGAGCAGCCCGTCCACGGGTACGCCCAGCGGGGTCGCCCGGTCCGACGGGGCCGGGCGCAGCCAGCTCCGCACGTCGCTGAGGGTGCTGCCGGCCGGGGCGGTACGCAGTGCGTCGGCCAGTTGGCCGGGCAGCCCCTGCCGGCCGTACTCCCCGGTGGTCGGGTCGTACTCGTACCACTGCGCGGCCTCGCCGCCGCGGGCGGGACGCCGTACCCAGTACGACGTTCCGTCGCTGATCACGTCCTGGTCGTCCGGGACCTCGGTGTCACCGACGTGCAGCACACCGGCGCCGGTGGTCCGCCCGCCTCCGGGCAGCGGCAGGCTGCTGACGTCGCGGCGGGGATGGTACTGGTTGTGGTCGCCCGCCATCGGTCGCACCTGATCCGGGGCCGAGTGCCAGTATCCCAACAGGCTGCCGTGGCGCTGGTTGGAGCGCCAGTAGACCAGGAGTTCGCCGTCGACGAAGTGGAAGCCCGGTTGCCCCCAGAGGTCGCCCTGCGGGATCCGCAGGTCGTGGGTGAGCACTGTGCCGTCGGCGTCGATCACCCGGGCCCGGGTGGGTCCGGCCACGATCAGGTACGGCCAGGCGTCCGCGAGGACGAGGACGGTGTGGCCGGCCGACGGATCGACCACGTCGCCGATCGCCTCGTCCCAGGCGGGCCAGCCCAGTTCCTCCAGGAGCCCGCCGCGCAGGCTCCGGAGCACCGCGTCGGTGAGATCGGTGCGGGCCGCCGTGGCAACCTCCTCCGGCGCCAACACCAGTGCCTCGGCGGGCAGCGAGGCGAGCAGCGTGCCCGCCTCGGCGAGTCGCGGCAGTCCACGGGCGCCGAGTGCGGCGGCCTGGTTCCGGACCCACCCGGTCAGCAGCGGCCGGCCACCCGGTGAGCCGGCCAGCCGGCGCATCGCCCGGTGGCCGGCCTCGTCGTCGCACCGGTCGAGCGCGCCGTGCAGGGCCTTCCGGAACCGGGCTTCGCCGGCCAGCGCCAGCAGGTCCCGCTGCCCCGCGCCGTCGGCCCACCCCGTGATCCGCACCAGGGCACCGGGGACGGTCACCGGCAGGTCGAGCGACAGCATCAGGTCGATGAGGTCGATGTCGTGGCTCGCGTCGATCGTCGTACCGTCCTCGGCGGCCAGTTCGGCGCGCAGCGCGTCGGCCATCCGCTCGACCAGCCCGTACAGCGCCGGTGACCGGCCGGGGTACTGGTATGCGCGGCGGTGCCGCACCTTGAGGAACCGTCGGAGCCAGCCCGCCGAGCCGTCGGTCGGCCGTTCGGCCACCGGCAGCCGGAGATCGACGAGCCCGTCGATCGCGCCGGTCGCGGTGAGAACCTCCAGCCAGGCGGGCAGCACCTCGCCGTCCGGGTCGTTCGGCGGCATCAGGTTGAGCAGGGCACCGCGTACGCTCCGGTCGGTCTCGGCCAGCGCGACGAGCGCCGGTAGGTACGCCTGCCACCAGCCGATCGCGGCCTGCGCGGTCGCCGGCAGGTCGAGCATCTCGATCAGGTACGCCCGCTCGAGCGCCTGCCCCGGGCGGACGCCCCCGTCGGCCCGGCTGTTCCCGCTCTTGTCTGCCGCGCGGACCAGCCGGCGCAGCGCGTTCGCGGTCTGCACCGACGGAACGATCCCGGCCGAAGTGGTCCGTACGCAGAGCCGGCAGAACCGCCGCAGTGCCTGGTCGGCGGGCAGTCGGTTGGCCAGTTCCTTGGCGTACCCGGCGAGTGCGGTGGCCGGTAGCGCCCCCGCCAGGGCGAATTCCAGGTACACCGAGTCGATCCGGTCCGGCTCGGTGCCCAACCCGTGCTCCGCCTCGGCTCTGCGGGCCCGACCGAACATCTGCCCCGCGTACCCCTTCTCCTCCAGGCCGAGGAAGACCCGCCCGGCCTGCTCGTAGAAGGTGGGCAGGAAGTGCGGCACCGACCGGGCCAACCGCTGGGCGAGAGCGTGGTATTCGTCCACTGCGGTCTTGGGCTTGGACCGTGCCTGTCGGGCGACACGCTTCAGCTCGGGCACGATCGCCAGCGCGTGGTGGCCGTCGTCCGGATGCCGGACCAGGACCCATTCCGGGAAGCCCAGCGACTGGCGTTGGCCGAGTCCGACCAGGACGGGGTCGGCGGCTCGTTCGAGGCCGAGGAAGGCCATGGCGGTGTCCTCCCCGTCGCCCAGCTCGGCCGGGACCAGTCGGACCACCGGCTGGTCGCCCAGGACCGGATGCCGATAGGTCCGGGCGGTCAGCGGTACGGCGTGTTCGCCAGCCCCGCCGGTTGCGGATGTGCCGGCTCCGCTGATGTCGAGTGGCAGCACCGCACCGGCCGACAGCAGGTCCTCGATCTCGGACGTCACGGCGGTCACACGCCCTTTCCCACACCGACCGGCCGGCCGCCGGAGAGGGTCGCGGCCATCCGGATCCCCTCCGACCAGGCCACCGGCCCGACTTCTGACAGCGGCAGCGGTCGGCCGTCGCCGAGCAGCCAGGACAGGTCACCCATGGTCAATTGGTTCTCCCAGTACTCTCCGTTGATCCATACCGATGCCTCGACGATCCGTCCGGCCTCGTAGATCCGGCAGCTGACGGTGGCGCTGGACGCCTGGTAGCCAAGGGCGCTGGCGCGGGCGGTCACGGCGGCCCGGGAAGCGAGCCGAGCCTCCCGGAAGTCCGACACCCGGGTCGCCGTCCCGTCCAGGTCCGAGGGCTTCGGCCAGGTGGCCCGGTGCAGTTGCTCGACCCGCTGGGACACCCCCAGTTCCGCGACGAACTCCCGCAGGTCCTCCAGTTCGGGCAGCAGTACGGGGTGCGGCAGGGTCACCGTCTGCGGCGACATTCGCAGCGTCTCGCCGTCGAGGTCGACCACCCGCAACTCGCCTGAATCGGTGACGTCCCGCAGCAGGCCCAGTTGTTCGAGATCGTCGCCCATGACGACGAGGTCGCGCAGGACGCCCTGCCAGGCGGGGTCGGGCCACACCCGGGCGAGCAGCCCGGTGGGGACCGGAAGGGAGGACACCATCCATGTCTCGACCCGGGCGACACAGTCGGCGCTGTGCCGGTCGAGCCACTCGGCAAGCTGACGCAACCGGTCCACCTCGGGATGGTCCCGCAACGCCTTCGGCAGCGTCTTCAGGGGACGACCGGTCCCCCGACGGGCGGCCGACCTGGCGACCACCTTGCCGTCCACCAGTGAGATCTCGTAGGAGTCACCCGCCGACAACCAACCCACTGATCCACCCTCCGCCATGCGTCATGTGTCCGGTTCCGGCCGTGCTCCGGCCGCCGTCGCTGAGAAGCACGCGGAACGCTAGTGCCCGGCACCGACAAGATCCCCGCCGGACCGGCACTGTCTATTGTGGAAGGCGTAGGTTCGCTGATCCGGCCGCTGCCGCCGCCGAAAACCCGTCCGTCGCCACCGGGCACGGACCCGCCGTTCAAGGCTCGGCGGCTGAGTCGTTCACGGTTCGGCGGCTGAGGCGTTCACCGCTCGGCGGCGGCGGTGGCCGGGGTGGGCGCGGGTGCGGCGGGTGCGGCGGTCGTCCTCCGGCGCCGGATCAGCCCGGCGACGAGGAAGGCCAGCCCGACCACCGCGCCGACCAGGCCGGTCGCCGCGAAGCCCCAGGCGGGCGCGGAGGCGTCGATCACCGCGCCGGCCAGTGGCGCACCGAGGGCCAGGCCGACCGTGATCGAGGAGTTCTGCAGGCCCATCGCCTCACCGCGCACGCTCGCCGGAACGAGTTGACTCACCGCGTTGGCGGTCGCCGCGAGGGACGGCGCACACAGCATCCCGGCCGGCAGCAGTGCGAGCGCGAGCGACCACCACTGCGTACCGCCGAAGCCGATCGGGATCGTGCAGAGCCCGAGCATCGTGACGATGAGCATCGGGGAGACCGATCGGGACACCATGCCGTACACGAAGCCGCCGACCAGCGAGCAGACGGCCCAGATCGCCAGGACCACACCGGTCCACTCGACCTGTTCCGCGGTCCGGAGCACGGCCACCACGGCGACGTCGGTGCCGCCGAGCACCAGCGTCGAGGCGGTACTGATGGCCAGTATTCCGAGCAGCCGGGGTGTCAGCCACTCCCGCCGGGACACCGCCCGCGCCGTGCCCACCGGTTCGTGGTCGGCCCGGATCGGCGGATTGAGCCAGAACAACGCCATGCCGGCCAGCGCGACGCCGCCGCTGACCACGAGCAGGCTCGCCTTCGGCGACACGCTGGTGGCCAGCAGGACCGCGAGGGCGGGGCCGACCATGAACGACAGCTCCACGGCCATCGAGTCCAGCGCGTACGCCGGACGCCGTTTCTCCGGTGGCACGAGCGCGGCAACCGACTGCCGGGCCACCCCGAACACCGGCAGGCACAGCAGCCCGCCCAGCAGCGCCCCGCCGAGCAGCACCGGGTACGGCATGGTCGGCGCGGTGAACCAGAAGACGGCCTCGGCGACGGTGGTCAGCGCGAGCACGGGTCGCAGGCCACGGCGGTCGACCTGCCGGCCCAGCAACGGTGCACCGACGGCGGCGCCGATCGTCATCGCGGCGCCGGCCAGTCCGGCGGCGCCGTACCCGTGCTTAAGATCGAGCACGACGTACATCGTCAACGCGATGATCGTCATCGTCTTGGGGACCCGAGCCAGCAGGGTGACCAGCATCAGGGAGCGTACGCCGGGCAGTGCGAGAGCTTCCCGGTAAGGGGTGAGATTCATCAGGAGCCGTACCTCCCCGGCTATCCTGCCAGGTCGGTACTTTCCGCGCGCCAGCGAATTAGTCCTGCGGGGCTGCCGAGCAGCGGTGCGCCGTGCAGTGTGACCCCGGCCTCGCGCAGCGCGGTCAGGGCCGCTCCGGTGGTCAGGTTGTTGACTCCGGCGGTCAGGTCGAGCAGCACGCTGGTGGCGAAACCCTCCCGGGCGGCGTCCGAGGCGGTGGCCCGTACGCAGTGGTCGGTGGCGATGCCGACCACCTCGACGGTCTCCACCGAGTGTCGGCGCAGCCAGTCTGTCAGTCCTTCACCGTCCTCGGCGGCGCCCTCGAACCCGGAGTACGCCGCCGCCCACTCGCCCTTGTGGAACACCGCCTCGACCCGTTCGGTGGCCAGGTCGGGATGGAACTGCGCACCGTCGGTGCCGACGACGCAGTGCCGGGGCCAGGAGTCCACGAAGTCCGGCGGATCGCCGAAGTGGGCGCCGGGGTCGACGTGGTGGTCCCTGGTCGCCACCACGTGGTCCCAGCGGTCCGGTTCGCTGGCGAGCAGTCGGGAGATCCCGGCGGCCACTGCCGCACCCCCGGCCACGGCGAGGGAGCCGCCCTCGCAGAAGTCGTTCTGTACGTCGACGATTATCAGTGCTCGGCTCATCTGTCGCACCTCTCCTTGACTGTTAAGAAGGGGCCCTTTCTATGCAGAAAGCGATAAGAAGGGGCCCTTCCTTATGCCCCCACGACGGTTACCGGGAGGGTGGGGTCGCCGGCTGACAGCTTGAGCCCCTCCCAGGGGATCGAGATCAGGCACTGTCGTAGGTGTTCGCGGGACTCGGTGAGAGTGGGTAGTCGCACCGGTTTGCCGGCGGAGACGTACGGGCGCTGGAGCGGGCGATCGTTGGGCTGGGGGTCGGGGGTGCCCTGGGAGACGATGATCTCCTCGGTGGCGGTGCCGCTGGGTTTGTGGCGGCGGACGGCTGTCTTGCGTCCGCCGACGGTGGCCTTGCGCTCCGAGCGCTTGACCACGGAGCGGCCCTCCACCTCGACGAGTTTGTAGACGAGTCCGGCGGTCGGCGCGCCGGAACCGGTCACCACGGCGGTACCGGCGCCGTACATGTCGACCGGCTCGGCGGCGAGCGCGGCAATGGCGTACTCGTCGAGGTCGCCGGAGACGATGATCTTCGTCTCGGTGGCGCCGAGCGAGTCGAGCAGCTCCCGCGAGTGCTGGGCCAGCACCGCCAGGTCGCCGGAGTCGATCCGGACCGCCCGCAGTTCCGGACCGGCGACCGCGATCGCGTTGCGGATTCCCTGGGCGATGTCGTACGTGTCGACCAACAGCGTGGTGCTCCGGCCCTGCGCGGCGACCTGGCTGGCGAACGCGGCCGGCTCGTCGTCGTGCAGCAGCGTGAAGGCGTGCGCGGCGGTGCCGGCGGTCGGTATGCCGTAGCGCGCCCCGGCGGCCAGGTTGGAGGTGAAGCCGAACCCGGCCAGGTAGGAGGCCCGGGCCGCGGCGACCGCCGCTTCCTCGTGCGCCCGGCGGGAGCCCATCTCGATCAGGGTACGGCCCCGGGCGGCGGTCACCATCCGGGCCGCCGCCGCCGCGATCGCCGAGTCGTGGTTGAGCACGGAGAGCGTCAGGGTCTCCAGCAGGACGCACTCGGCGAAGGTGCCGGTGACGGTCAGGATCGGGGAGCCGGGAAAGTACAGCTCACCCTCGGCGTAGCCGTCGATGTCGCCGCTGAACCGGTACGTCGACAGCCAGGTCGCGGTCGCCTCGTCGACCACCCCGGTGTCCCGGAGGAAGGCCACCTCGGTCTCGTCGAACCGGAGGTCCTGGAGCAGTTCGACGAGTCGGGTCGTGCCGGCGACCACCCCGTACCGCCGGCCGGCCGGCAGGCGTCGGGTGAAGACCTCGAAGACACAGGTCCGGTCGGCGGTGCCGTCCCGCAGGGCGGCGCTGATCATCGTCAGCTCGTAGTGGTCGGTCAGGAGCGCGGGGCGCGAACTGTGCACCAGGTCAGCCTAGGCGGCCGGCTGCGGTCGCTGTCGCCGGTCACCGATCGGGATCATTCTCCTGCTCCGGCATCGCCCGCAGGGCCGGCCACAGCTCGCCGCGTCCGGTCACCCCGAGTTTGTTGTAGACCCGCTGGAGATGGTTCTCCACGGTGCGGGTGGAGATGTAGAGCTGTTCGGCGATGTTGCGGCTGGCCAGTCCTCGGGCGGCCAGCCGGGCGATCTGCCGTTCCCGTTCGGTCAGCGCCGGCTGGCGGGTCGAGAGCGCGGGCGTACGGAGCACGTCGCATCGGCGAAGCAGCCCGGCGAGCCGGAGATTCGCCTCGTGTGACCGGGTCGACCGGGCCGCCCGGAGCCGGGCCACCGCCCGGCTGGTCGCCTCGGCGGCGAATACGTTGAGATCGAGCTCGCTGAAGGCGTCGGCGACGGCGAGCAACTGGTCGCCGGAGTGGCCGTACTCGGCGCGGGCGTGCCGGGCCATCAGCGCCGGCAGAGGACCGTCGACGGTCTCGCTCAACTCGGTGAGTCGCTGCGCCACGGACTGTCGGCGACCCGTGACGGTCGGCTCGCCGATCTCGATGTCGGCGCGGCCGAGCCGGACGAGGTCGTGCAGGGCCAGCACCTCGTGGCCGGCGAAGCCGTCGGACTGGAGCAGGCCGACGAGTCCGCGGAGTCCGGCGACGGCCGCCGGAAGGTCGCCGGCGGCGGCGAGCACGGTGGCCCGAGCCTGTTCGAGCCAGGGATAGAGGATGGCCATCCCGGACGTGTGCGACCGGTCGGACTCCGCCATCGCCTCGATCGCGGACTCCACGTCACCGCGCATCGCTGCGGCCTGGGCCCGTTCGGCATGGGCCAGGCCGGCGAAGACCTTGCTGGTGGCGAGCACCGCGCAGGCGCCGAGGCTGGTCCGGAGCGCCTCGCCGGTCTGGCCGCGCAACCGGGCCGCCTGGGCCCGCAGGATGGACAGGTAGCCGGACCCGATCCGGAAGTCGCCCGCGTCGGCCAGGTCGGCGAACTCGGCCGCGACGATCGCGTCGATCCCGGCCAGGTCGCCGGCCAGGGCCAGCCCGGTGCCCCGGGCCAGCTCCAACGCGAGTTGCAGGTAGGGCATCTCGACCCGCCACTGCGCCGCCTCGGCCGCGACCCCGTCGACGGCCCGGCCGCTGAGCACCAGTTCGCCCCGGGCCGCCTGTAGATGCGCGATGGTGCAGCGGGCCAGGCCGCGCGCGGCCACCGTGGCGGCGGGCCGGTCCAGGACGGATCGGCTCAGCCGCAGCGCCTCGGCACATTCGAGCCGGTGCAACCGCATGATCGCCTCGAAGGCGACCACCCGGGCCCGGTCGGCCGGATCGGTCAACCGCTCGGCGTCGGCGGCGATCTCGGCCACCGTGGACTCCTGGTTGAGACCCCAGTAGGAGACCATGCCGCGTACGGTCAGCCACCGGCTGCGTCGCTCGTCCGAGGTGATCTGGTCGGCCACCGAGTCCAGTACCTCGATCGCCTCGGCGGCCCGGTCGCCGAACATCAGGATGGTGGCCAGCAGCTCGGCGGCCTGGTAGCCGCCACCGGCGTCCAGCGCGGCCCGGGCCAGCCGGGCGGCGAGTGGCACGTCGAACTGGCTGAACGCCTGGCCGCCCGCGTTCAACAGCAGCGCCGGGTCCAGGGCGGTGCCCGAGTCGAGTCGCCACACCGCCACCCGCAGCAGGTCGTCGCGGCGCCGGGTGCCGACCCGCTCCACCAGGTCGGCGAGCCGGGCGTTGAGCCGGCGGGCGCGGGTGACCGGGCAGCGTCGCCGGACGACCTCGCCGTAGAGCGGGTGCGCGAGCCGGACGTCGGAGCGGCGGTCGTGCGTGACGACCCGGATCAGGCCCCGTTCCTCGGCGGCCTCCACACTGGAGTTGTCGGTCGCCCGGTTCAGCAGGGTCAGGCCGATCGGCTCGCCCATCGCCACCAGCTCGACCACCGCGCGGACGCCCTGGTCGAGCTGGCCGATCCGGGCGTCGATCAGGTCGTCGAGGCTGCGCGGCAACTGCGTCCGGCCGGTCCACCGCCACACGCCGTACGTCCGGGTCAGCTCCTCGCTGCTGTGTGCCGCGATGACGAGTTCCCGGAGCATCAGCGCGTTGCCGGCCGACAGCCGGTGCAGCCGGTCCGCCGAGGGCGCGTCGACCGGATCGCCCAGCATCGCGGTGAGCAGGTCGGTGGTGTCGTCCGGGCCGAGCGGCGCCAGCTCGGCATGGTCCACCAGGTCGTCCGTCCACAGCGCGCGGATCGGCAGCGGCACCGGCTCGCCGCTGCGCAGCGTGCCGAGCACCGTCGCGTTGTCGGAGCGGGCGATCAGGTAGACCAGGGCGGCCGAGGACGGGTCGAGCAGGTGGGCGTCGTCGATGCCGATCACGATCCGCCGGCCCGCCGCCTGCTGGTGCAGTGCGTCGACGGCCCAACGCATGATCCCGGCGGGGGAGAGCCCGGCCGGCTGGTCGGCGGGCAGTACCTGGGCGAGGCCACCGAACGGGATCCCGGCGCTGGCGATGTTCGCCGACGCGGACCAGACCGCGCAGCCGAGCTCCGGCAGGTACTCCAGGCACTGCCAGAGCAGCCGGCTCTTGCCGACTCCGGCCATTCCGCTGAAGAACAGGCCCCGGATGTCCGGGCTGGTGGCGGCATTCACCAACCGGTTGAGTTCATCCGTCCGGCCAACGAAACTCCACCGCCCCATCGGGGCAGCATATAGACCGCGTGCCTTTGGCGCGCGCCAGGTGACTGAGTGAATTTGAGTAGCCCGCCGAGCATCCATGAGTATCGCTGGTGGTCGTAGCGTACGAGCATCGACACGTAGCGTTCCGGCAGTCGGGCGATTCGCCCCGGCCGTACCGGTCGGAGCCGTCTCGCCTCGCGTGGGAGGTGGAGACCCTTGAAGAAGTCCCGGTCGCTCCCTGTCGTCGCGGCACCGGGGTCGTCCGGTGCGCCACCCTCCCGACGCGGGGTGGTCCGGGAACAGGCGCTGGTCGAGTCCCCGCCACACGAGCCGCTCGCCGTGATCGCCGTCGGACCGGCCGGTGGCGACCGACGGGCCGTACTCGCGGGGTTGCTCGGCGGGACGGCGCCGCCGCTCCGGGCGCCCGTGGACAGCTTCATGGTGATCGACTATGCGCAGGCCGTCACCGGCGCCGCCTACGTACCCGGATTGCGCAGCGCCCGGGAGTACCGGACCGATCCGATCGGCGCCGGCCCGGCGCTGGGCCGACCGCCCCGCCGGATCGAACTGACCGTGCCGGACCCGCTGTTGCGGCACTTCACCCTGGTCGACGCGCCGGACACCCGGCGCCTGGGCATGGCCGGCATCCGGGTGGTCCGCGACGCGGTCCGGCGGGGCGGTGCGCTGCTCTTCGTCCTTCCCGACGACGAGCCGGTCACGACCACCGAGCTGGATCTGCTCACCGAGGTCGCCGGTGAGGCCGCCGTCTTCCCGGTCGGCACCCCCGGCACGGACGGCACCTGGTCACCTGTGGAGCCCGGGCCACGCCGGGCCGCGCTGGTCGCCGCGGTGCCGGCGCTCGCCGGCGTGCGGTGGATCGACCTCGATCCCGCCGCGGCCGACACCGCCTACCTGCGGCGGGCACTGGTGGACTGGGCCAGCGCCGAGGGACTGCGCCGGGCGAGTCTGAGCCCGCCGATCGTGCCGGGCGCCACCCGTACCGTCCGGGTCGCCGCCGACGCGGAGACGTCCGGCTGGGCGGACCGGTTGGACCGGCAGGTCCGTACCTGCGCCCACCGGCTCCGTCGGGAGATCGCGCTGGAGACGGCCAACGTCCACCTGCGGGGCGTCCAGGAGATCGTCTCCGGGTCCGGCGCCGCCGGACTGCCCCACTTTCTCGACCGGGAGGTCGAGGCGCTGTCGCTGGAGGTGGTCGCCGCCTGCGACGCGGGCGTGGACCGCATCCTCGGCGAGACCCTCACCGTGGTCTTCGGCGAGGTGCCGGACGAGGGCGTACGGCTGCGGGTGGCGGCCGCGGTCGGCTGGGGTCTCGCCGCCGACCCCGCCGCCCAGGATCTCGACCGGGTGCTGCTGCTCCGGGAGAGCGGCACCGTGGAGGCGATACCCGGGCTCGGCGCGGTGGCGGGGCTCGCGGCCTACCCCGGCGGCACCGGCGGGGCCATCCTGCCGCCGCTCGGGGTCGGCCTCTCCGGCGGCTGCTACCAGTACTGGCGCAACCCGGCCCGGTCGGACCCGATCCGCGCCCGGTCGTGGCTGCGCCGGTCCCTGCGCGAGATCGAGCTGGAGCTGTCCCGCGAGGTGTCCCGGCGGTTCGAGGCGGTCGGCCGCTCGCTGACCAGTGTGCTGACGGAGGCGGTCCGGCATGGCCGCCTGCTCGCCTGACCAGCGCCGTACCTGGCCGACCACCAGTGCATCCACTCGTCCAGGGGCCCAGTTCGACGGCCGTCGGCGTTCCGGTTCCTCGGTTCGCCGCCGACGGTGGCACGATGGGGGGCATGGCGGCTCCACAGGTTGCACCGGTCGAAGCGCCGGACACCCAAGAGGTGCCGGTCGCCGACCGGGCATGGGTGACGATCGTGTGGGACGACCCCGTCAACCTGATGTCCTACGTGACCTGGGTGTTCCAGAAACTCTTCGGCTACAGCCACGAGAAGGCCGAGAAGCTGATGCTCGACGTGCACAACAAGGGGAAGGCCGTGGTCTCCAGCGGCGCTCGGGAGCGGATGGAGCACGACGCGTCCCAACTGCACGCGTACGGGTTGTGGGCGACGGTGGACCGGGCGTGAGTACGTTCCGCCGACAGGGCGATCACTGCGTCGCGACGTTCGCCGCCGACGAGGTACGGGTGCTCCGCAAGGTCGCCTCGGAGGTGGTGGGACTGCTCACCGACGGCTTCGACCACACCGATCCGGTCGTCGGGCGGCTCTTCCCGGACACCTATCCGGAGAATCCGGGCGACTCCGCGGAGCTGCGGCAGTACACCGAGGGCGACCTGAAGACGGGGAAGATCGACCAGGCGGGGGCGGTGCTGGCGGCGCTGCCACCGGTCACCGGCGGGGAGGTACGCCTCGACGGGGAGGCCGCCGAGGCGTGGTTACGCGCCCTCAACGACGCCCGCCTCGCCATGGGCGTACGACTCGACATCTCCGCCGACACCGATCTCGGCGACGAGCTGGACGACGCGGTCCTGCACGACCCGACCTCGACCCGGGTGTTCCAGCTCTCCGTCTACGCGTACCTCGGCTACCTCCAGGAGTCGCTGCTCACCGCCCTGATCGACTGAAAGGAAGGGCCCCTTCTTATCGTTTTCTGCATAAGAAGGGGCCCTTCCTAACACCTCAGACGCGGGACATCTCAGATGCGGTCGAGGGCGGCGAGTTCCGCCTCGTCGAGGGTGAGTTCGGCGGCGGCGGCGGAGTCGCGGATGGTCTCCGGGCGGCTCGCCCCGGGGATCGGGATCACCACCGGGGACCGGGCCAGCATCCAGGCCAGGCAGACCTGCTGCGGGCTGATCCCGCGTCCGGCGGCGACCTCGGCGAACGGGGCGAACCGGCTGCCCAGCTCGCCGGCCCGGGAGATCCCGCCGAGCGGGGACCAGGGCAGGAAGGCCAGTCCCAGCTCGTCGCAGAGTTGCAGTTCCGGCTCCGAGCTGCGGAACGCGGGGGAGTACTGGTTCTGCACCGACACCAGCCGGTCACCGAGGATCTCCCGGGCCTGCCGGATGTGCTCCGGGTTCGCGTTCGAGATCCCGGCCATCCGGACCTTGCCGGCGTCGACCAGGTCCCGGACCGCTCCGATCGAGTCGGCGTACGGGACCGTGGGGTCGGGGCGGTGGTGCTGGTAGAGCCCGATCGCCTCCACGCCGAGCCGCTTCAGGGAAGCCTCGCAGGCGCTCCGGAGGTATTCCGGCGAGCTGTTCAGGGTCCAGCTTCCGTCGCCGGGGCGCAGGTGGCCGCCCTTGGTGGCGACGAGTACCCCGGAGGTGTCCCCGCCGTAGCTGGCCAGGGCGCGCGCGATCAGCGACTCGTTGTGCCCGACCTCGTCGGCGTGCAGGTGGTAGGCGTCGGCCGTGTCGATCAGGGTGACGCCGGCGTCCAGCGCGGCGTGGATGGTACGCACCGACCGCTCCTCGTCCGGGCGTCCCTCGATCGACATCGGCATCCCACCGAGCCCGATCGCGCTCACCTCGGTGGTACCGATGCGGCGTTGGTTCATCGCGCAGCCTCCTTCAGTCGGGCACCGGTCGGCAGTGTTCTTTCCCACTCGGTGCCCGTGCACCCGGCGTCGCTGGCGTGGGTGCGGTGGATATCGACCTCCCATTTCTGTCACAGGCCGGGGCCGATCGCCGGATCGGGCCGCGTGAGGTCGGCCACTCTCGTCGGCCGAGGTCGACCACTCCGGGCCGTCGGGACAGGCGGTAGGCTGGGGTCGTGCTGAGCATCGACCGGTCGATAGTCGAGGCGATCGTCGCGCACGCCCGCCGGGACCACCCGGACGAGGCGTGTGGCGTGGTCGCCGGCCCGGCCGGCGCCGACACCCCCACTCGACACATCCCGATGGTGAACGCCGCCCGATCCATGACGTTCTACGAGTTCGACTCGATGGAGCAGTTGCGGGTGTGGCGGGAGATGGACGACCGCGACGAGGAACCGGCGGTCATCTACCACTCGCACACCGCGACCGAGGCGTACCCGTCCCGTACCGACGTCTCCTTCGCCGGGGAGCCGGGCGCGCACTATCTGCTCGTCTCGACCCGCGATCCCGACACGGAGGAGATCCGGTCGTTCCGGATCGTCGACGGGGTGGTGACCGAGGAGCCGATCCGGATCGTCGACGCCACGGTGGACCCGAACGCGGTCCAGTCGTACATGTTCGGGCAGAGCCCGGCGACGGTCGACTACGAGTGTTCCGGCAGCTGACCTCACCCAGCTCAGCAGCCTGTCCGTAGTCCTTTTCCGCACTCCGTCGTCTCAAGGAGCACAACAGTCATGGCCATCGAAGTTCGCATCCCCACCATCCTGCGTAGCTACACCGGCGGCGCCAAGGTCGTCGAGGGCACCGGCGACTCGCTGAACGATCTCCTGTCCGACCTGGACGGCAAGTACTCCGGCCTGCGCGGCCGGCTGATCACCGACCAGGGTGCGCTGCACCGCTTCGTCAACGTCTACGTCAACGACGAGGATGTCCGGTTCCTGGGCGCCCTGGACGCGAAGCTCTCCGACGGGGACACCGTGACCATCCTGCCGGCGGTGGCCGGCGGCGCGTTCGGCTTCGCCGCCGCTGCGGCGATCATCGGGCACGGCGCCGCCGCTGCGGCGATCATCGGGCACGGCGCGGCGGTGGCTGCGAGCCCCGCAGACCGCGCGTCCGCCGCTCGCTGAGGAGGCCGCCATGACGCGGTACGAGAGTCTGCTCGACGCGTGCGGCGGTACTCCGCTGGTGGGGCTGCCCCGCCTGTCGCCGACGGTGCCCGACGGGGCACCGCCGGTGCGGCTCTGGGCGAAGCTGGAGGACCGGAACCCGACCGGCAGCATCAAGGACCGCCCGGCGATGTTCATGGTCCGGGAGGCGGAGCGGGCCGGACGGCTCCGGCCGGGTGACACCATCCTCGAGCCGACCAGCGGCAACACCGGAATCTCCCTGGCCATGGTCGCCAAGCTCCGGGGTTACCGGCTGGTCTGCGTGATGCCGGAGAACGTCTCGACCGAGCGGGTGCAACTGCTCCGGATGTACGGCGCCGAGATCATCTTCTCGCCGGCCGCCGGTGGCTCCAACCAGGCGGTGGCGACCGCGAAGCAGATCGGCGCCGAGCACCCGGACTGGGTGATGCTCTACCAGTACGGCAATCAGGGCAACGCCCAGGCGCACTACGAGACGACCGGGCCGGAACTGCTGCACGACCTGCCCACCATCACGCACTTCGTGGCCGGGCTGGGTACCACCGGGACCCTGATGGGGACCGGACGGTACCTGCGGGAGAAGGTCGACGAGATCGAGATCGTCGCCGCCGAGCCCCGGTACGGCGAGCTGGTCTACGGCCTGCGCAACATCGACGAGGGCTACGTCCCGGAGTTGTACGACGCCAGCGTGCTGACCAGGCGCTTCTCGGTCGGCACCCGGGACGCGGTGCTGCGTACCCGGCAGCTCGTCGAGGTGGAGGGCATCTTCGCCGGCTTCTCCACCGGAGCGATCCTGCACGCGGCGCTGGCCGTGGCGCACGAGGCCGTCCGGGCGGGCCGCCGGGCGGACGTCGCGTTCGTGGTCGCCGACGGCGGCTGGAAGTACCTTTCCACCGGCGCGTACGGCGGCACGCTCGCCGATGCCGAGGAAGCCCTCGACGGTCAGCTCTGGGCCTGATCGACGGTCGTCCCCGCGTCGGCACCGATCCCTGACCGGTGCCGGCGCGGCACACCCGGCAGATGAACGTGTGGGGCGGGGGTGCACAGTTTCCCGACATGCCAGAGTAGGTGACAGAACGTAACGCTAGGGCCGAAAGTGGCGTCTTACCCGTACCGCACCGGGTCGCCCGGACCGGTTGTCACGTTCGCGACAACTGTTGCCAGATCTTTCTTGTGCCCAGGTGTCGCGGCGTAGGCTGCGCACCGTGGCAGACCTTCCGGCAATGATCGTCTACGCGTTGGTCGGCGGACTGTCCGTGACCATCAGTGACGGTAGGGCGACCTGATGCGATTGACCATCCTGGGCTGCGCCGGCAGTTTCCCGGGTCCGGAATCGGCCTGCTCGGCCTACCTGGTCGAGGCCGACGGGTTCCGGCTGCTGGTCGACTTCGGCTCGGGATCGCTCTCCGCCCTGCAGCGTTATGTCGGGCTCAAGGCGCTGGACGCGATTCTGCTGACGCATCTGCACGGGGACCACATCCTCGATGCCATCCCGTACATCGTGGTGCGCCGGTACGCCCCCGACGGCCCCTATCCGCCGCTGCCCGTCTACGCCCCGAGCGGTGCGCCGGATCGCCTCGCCAACGCCTACAGCCTGGACGGCGGGTCGATCGACGACGTCTACACCTTCTACGGGTTGCAGTCCGGAACCTTTCCGCTCGGGCCGTTCGCGGTGACGGTGGACCGGGTCAACCATCCGGTGGAGACGTACGGCGTGCGACTGGAGCACGGTGGCCGATCCCTGTGCTACTCGTCGGACACCGCCCCCTGCGAATCGCTGCTCCGGCTGGCCAACCGTGCCGATCTGTTCCTCTGCGAGGCGAGTTACCTGGACGGGGTGGAAAACCCGCCGGACCTGCACCTGACCGGGCGGGAGGCGGGTGAGATCGCGGCGAAGGCGGAGGTGGGCCGGTTGCTGCTGACCCACCTCGTTCCGGCCTGGGGTAGCGAGGCGGTCACCCACGAGGCCGCGCTGTCCGCGTTCGCCGGCCCGGTGGAGATCGTCCGTCCGGGCGCCCGCTACGAGGTCTGACGCCCCCGGAACGACCGCCGGTCGTTTAGCATTCGCGGGTGGGCCACCCTCCCTCCGGACCGCCATATCCCGACTCCACGGGCCAGCAACCCGAACCGGGCTTCTACCCGCCGGGACCGCCGTCCGGCGGCTATCCGCCGGCTCCGCAGTCCGGTGGCTATCCCCCAGGTCCGCAGCCTGGCGGCTATCCGCCGCCCCGTCAGCAGCCGCCCGGCTATCCGCCGCCGGGCCCCTACCCGCCGGGACCGGCGGCGCCCCATCCGGCCGGGCCGCCCGGTTATCCCGGTGGGCCCGGTTATCCCGGTGGCGTCGTGCCGAAGAAGCGCCGGGTATCCGGGTTGCTCGTCACCGTCGTCGTGCTGGCCCTGCTCTGCTGCGGGGGTGCCCTCTACGGCGGTTGGTACAAGCCGATGCGCGAGAAGGCGAACACCGAGGAGTTCTTCGTGGACCTCGGCGTGCCGAAGGGTTTCGTGGTGAGCCAACCCCAGTTCCTGGCCGGCACCGAGACGCTCGCCGCCGAGTACCGGATGAGCTGCCCGAAGCAGGCCTGCCCGGTCAACGCGGCCGAGGTGCTCCACGAGTGGATGGCCGATAACCGAATGAGCCACATGACGTTGCAGGACGTCCAGAAGTGCCTGGCGCGGGCAGCGGACCCGAGCGATCCCGAGTTGTGCGACATGGGGTGGTCCGTGGACGGCAAGCGGATCGAGGTGTGGGCGACCTGGGGCTTTGTCGACGGGCAGCCCGAGGATCGGCGTTGGGTGCTCAAGACCCAGGTCTACCAGGACTGACCCCGGCCGGCCGCGCGGTCGACCGGCTGGCGGGCGACCTGTTCCCTCGGAAGGTGAGGCGCCGCCTACGATTCGGCGGGTGACCCACCCTTCCTTCGGAGCGAACAACTCGGTTGGCCCGGGACAGTATCCGTCGCAGTCCGGACCGTACCCGCAGGCAGCCGGCGCGCACCCGTCGGCACCGGGCGGATACCCGCCGGCCGGCCCGTACCCGCCGGGGCCCGCGCAGCGCGGCGGCCCACAGTCCGGGCCGAGCATGCCGGCCGGTTATCCACCGCCCGGACCTGCCGGCGGCCACGGACCCCACCAGTCGCCGCAATCGGTCGGGCCGCCCGGCCAGGCGACCCCGAAGAAGTCGCGGAAGGGCCTCTGGTTCGTGCTGGTTCCGCTGCTCTGCCTGTTGCCCGTTCTCTGTTGCGGCGGCGCCTTCGGCTACTTCGGCTGGCTCCAGCCGAAACAGGAGCGGGACCACCACACCCGGATCTTCGAGAGCCTCGGCGTGCCGGAGGGCTTCACGGTGACCGAGCCGAAGTTCGCCGACGGCCTGGAGACGCTGGAGGTGACCTATTACCTGCTCTGCGAGAAGGAGATCTGCCCGGTCAACCCGGCCGAGAAGATCCACAAATGGCTCACCGAGAACAAGATGACCAACATGACCATGCAGGACGTCCAGAAGTGTCTGACCAATGCCGCGGACGACCGGAAGGCCGAGTTGTGCGTCTTCGAGTGGAAGGTGGACGGCAAGGTGGTGTCCGCGCATGCCATGTGGGCTCCCAGCGACAGGATCGAGGACCGGCGGTGGGTCCTCGACACCGAGATCTACACGCCCGCCGACTGACCCGGCGGGCGGACGTGCGGCGGCCGGCGTGGGCACCCGGGACACCCTCGGACGCGGCGAACCGGTGAACACATAAGCTGCGGGGATGGCGCGACCTGACGGGCGACGGCCCGACCAACTCCGACCGGTGACCCTGACCCGACGGTGGAGCATTCATCCGGAGGGTTCCGTTCTCGTCGAGTTCGGTGACACCCGGGTGCTCTGCACGGCGAGCGTCACCGAGGGGGTGCCGCGCTGGCGCAAGGGGTCCGGCCTGGGCTGGGTCACCGCGGAGTACTCGATGCTGCCCCGGTCGACCACCACCCGGTCGGACCGGGAGAGCGTCCGGGGCAAGGTTGGTGGGCGTACCCACGAGATCTCCCGGTTGGTCGGCCGGAGCCTGCGGGCCTGCATCGACCTCAAGGCGCTCGGGGAGAACTCGATCGTCCTCGACTGCGACGTGCTCCAGGCCGACGGCGGTACCCGGACCGCCGCCATCACCGGGGCGTACGTGGCGTTGCACGACGCGGTGAGCTGGCTGGCCGACCGGAAGTCGCTGGCCGGAAAGCCGGCGGCGGTGATGCACCGGTCGGTCGCCGCGATCAGCGTCGGGATCGTCGAGGGCGAACCGCGACTCGACCTGAACTACGTCGAGGACGTGGCCGCCGAGGTGGACATGAACGTGGTCTGCACCGGGGCCGGGGACTTCGTCGAGGTGCAGGGTACGGGCGAGGCCGGGGTGTTCGCCCGAGACCAACTGGACGCCCTGCTCGATCTCGGTGTGCTCGGCTGTGCCGAGTTGGTCGACGCCCAGCGGAAGGCGCTCGCCGAATGACCCGGGTACTCCTGGCGACGCGGAACGCCAAGAAGCTGGTCGAGTTGCAGCGGATCCTCGACGGCGTGCTCGGTTCGCAGCGGATCCAACTGGTGGGGCTGGCCGACGTGCCGGCGTATCAGGAGGTTCCGGAGACCGGGCTGACGTTCGGGGAGAACGCGCTCCTGAAGGCCCGCGAGGGCGTCAAGTGGGCCAACCTGCCGACCATCGCCGACGACTCCGGCCTGGCCGTGGACGCCCTTAACGGGATGCCCGGGGTGTTCAGCGCCCGCTGGTCCGGCCGGCACGGCGACGACCGGGCCAACCTGGAGTTGGTGCTGGCGCAGATCGGGGACGTACCGGACGAGCACCGGGGCGCGGCCTTCGTCTGCGCGGCGGCGCTGGTCCTGCCCGGTGGCAAGGAGCACCTTGTCGACGGGCGGCAGACCGGCCGGCTGCTTCGCGCTCCGCGCGGCGAGGGCGGTTTCGGCTACGACCCGATCTTCCTCGGTGACCAGCAGGACCGGACGAACGCCGAGTTGTCGCCGGAGGAGAAGGACGCGGTCAGCCACCGGGGCAAGGCGCTGCGGGCGCTGGCCAAGGTGATCGCCAAGGCGCTGCCGGCGGAGAGCGCGGGCTGGACCGGACGTTAGCCGGGTCGTCGGCGCCGCAGAGCGGTCAGCTCGGCGACCAGGGTGAGCAGCAGGACGACGTTCGCCACGATCAGAATTCCGAGCGCGGGCAGTAGCGGCATCGCGGGTCCGACCGCGACCAGCACCACCAGTGCGACCACCCGGGACCAGAGGATCCGGGCGGTCACCACGTAGTCGAACAGGCAGCTCCCGACGAGGAACAGCGCCGGCCCGCCGAGCAGCACGAGGATCCAGGCGACCGGCGGCGTGTTCGACGGGTGGTCGATCGCGTGTTTGGTGCCGGCCGAGATGAGTACGGTGCCGGCCACCATCACCAGATGCGTGTACGAGGTGGAGGTGCCCGGCCGGACCCGTTCGACCGAGGAGACGTTGTCCGGTGCGAGTAGTCGCCGGATTCGGTCGAAGTAGAGCTGGAACAGGAGCACGGTGTTGGCGAACGCCACCGCGCAGACGGCGAGCCGGTCGGCGTCGAAGGCGGTGAAGGCGAGCCCGGCGCCGGCGGTCAGGATCAGCTCCCCGAGCGCGATGATGAAGATCTCCCGGTGCCGCTCGGTCAGGTGCGTACCGGTGAAGATCTGACTCGAGAGTTCGGTGCGCCCGAGGCGTGGGGTGGGCCAGCCGATCCGGGCCGAGCCGAGGTCGATCGTCACCGCGATCGCCCAGAGCACCAGGCGGGTCGTACCGTCCGTGAAGACTCCGCCGATCCAGAGCCCGGCCGTGATCAGGAACCAGAAGAAGACCCGGACGCTGCGGGCCTGGATCGCGCGGTGTGTACGGGTGCTCGGGATGAGGACCGCGTCCCGGGCCAGGTGGATGCCGAAGTACGCGGCGACGAAGAGCAGCCCGTGCTGTCCGAAGGCACCCGGCACCGCGACCGCCATCAGCAGGGTGCCGAGCATGACCACCAGGACCAGGGCCTGGATTATCGGCAGCCGGGGGTTGAACAGGTCGGTGAGCCACGCGGTCAGCACCCACACCCACCACGAGGCGAGCAGCAGTACAGCGGTCTGCGCGACGTTGCGGACGCTGACGTCATGCACCAGCGACTGCGACAGCCGGAAGAGCGTGAAGATGTAGACCAGGTCGAAGAAGAGTTCCAGGAACGTCGGGTACTCGGGTTCACCCCGCTTGCGGAGGATCCGGGGAAGCTCGCTGGTCGTCACGGCTCGGCCTCCTACGGCACCCCGACAGGCACTCCCTTCTGCTACCCGTCAAACCTACAAAATCGGGCTTGATCGGACAGTCAAACCCATAGTGTTGGACGTGGCGACGTTGCTGGACGGCGTACCGGACGGGATGGGTTGACCGATGGCGATGGGCGGCGGCGCCGAAACTTCCGCGCCGGCCCAGCCCGACCCGAGGCGCCCCAACTATCTCGAACTCTTTTCCGACCTGGCGTACATCTTCGCGATGATCACCTTGTCGAAGGAGTTGCTCCACAATCTGACCTGGGTCGGTCTCGGCCAGGTCGTGGTGCTGCTGCTGCCGTTCACGCTGATCTGGGCGCTGTCCGCATGGGTGGGCGACCGGCTGGACCTGAACAAACCGTCCGTCGTGCCGCTGATCACCGGCACCATGGCGGGCAGTCTGCTGATGGCAGGGGCGGTGCCCGAGGCGTACGGCGACCAGGGGCTGTTGTTCGCGGTCACCTATCTGTCGATCCACTACCTGTCGATTATACACATCTGACGCTGCCGACGATCTTACGCGTGGA
>NZ_JADPUN010000243.1 GCF_015690345.1 Plantactinospora alkalitolerans
CGGTTCGAGTCCTGGGAGACCTTGGCGAGGATGTCGAACGCCTCGTCGGCGGTGCAGCGGCGTTCGCCCATGATGATGCCCTTGGCCTGTTCGATGACGGCCCGGCTCTGCATGGCGGACTGCATCTGCGCGGCCAGGGTGGCGGTGGTGTCGTACAGGTGGGCGTTGGCCAGGGCGACGGCGGCGTACCCGGCGAACGTCTGGGCGAGCGTGACCGCGTCGTCGTCGAAGGCACCCGGCTTCACGCCGTAGATGTTGAGGGCGCCGGTCACCGACTCCTGGATCGGCAACCCGATCGACAACGAACTGCGGGCTCCGTTCTCCACGGCCCGGGCCGTCCAGTCCGGCCAGCGGTCCTCGACGGTCATGTCCGGAACGGCAACCACGGCGGCGCCCCTGGCCGCGTCCAGGCATGGGCCGTGGTCGTACTCGTACTGCAGCTCGTCGAGGCGCAGCGCCATCTCACCGGTGAACGCGGCGGTCTGCGCGCCCCGTTGTCCCAGCAGCGTCACCGACACCTCGTCGGCCCCGGGGATCGTCCGTTGTGCCAGCTCGGACACCCGCGTCAGCACTCCGGACAGATCGGTTTCGCCGAGTTTGATCCGGCCCAACTCGGCGAACGCCTCGGTGGGATCGGTGGGTCGCTGCGCCATGACGTCGAGATCCTCGTGGGCCGGCACGCGTACCGGTTACGGGAGGCGACGGCAGCGCGCGTAGTGGTGGCGCACCGCGGATACGGGACGCCGCACGGACTCGTCGACCGAATCCGGCCGCGCCGCTGCTGGACGCTGACTCGCCGGCGCCTGGGGGCGTCGGCTGCGGCGATCACTATACGGTGCCACCCGACCGGACCCGGGACGGCCAGCCGGTTTGGTTCGGCGGGAAACGGCTGCGGAAAGAAACCGCGGCGCTCTGTCCCCGCGGCGCCTCGACCAGTACCCACAAAACCGACCTTTGGCAAGCCGGTGCGAGGAACCATCAGGACCGACGGTTCCTCGCACCGGCTTGCCGGGTGCGGTTCAGTCCTTGCCGGACCCTGGCTCGGCCATCTTGCGGTGCATCTGCGCCTTGACGGTCTCGGGTGTGAGTTTCGAGGCGCCGGCCAGCACCCGGTTCTTTACCGAGCCGGCGACGACGTGATCCTTGCCCTTCATCAGGGCCTCGAAGCCGTGCCGGGCGACCTCGGCCGCGTCGTCCTTCTTGCCCGCACCCACCCGGGTGTCCTGCATTCCGGCCCGTTCGAAGAACTCCGTGTCGGTCGGCCCCGGCATCAGGGCGGTCACCGTGATCCCGGTGCCCTTGAGCTCGTTACGCAGGGCCTCCGAAAACGACAGGAGGAAGGATTTGGAGGCGGCGTAGGCCGCCTCGAACGGGCCCGGTTGGGTGGCGGCGATCGACGAGGTGAACAGGATCCGCCCCTCGCCGCGCCCGACCATGTCCTGTACGCCGCGCTTGGCCAGGTGCACGGCCGAACGCACGTTGAGGTCGATCAGCCTCAGCTCGTCGTCCAGGTTGGTGCTGGCGAACTCGCCGTGGACGCCGATCCCCGCGTTGATCGCCAGCGCGTCGATCGACCTGCCGTTCGAGGTCGCCTGCCGGCAGAGTCGCTCCACGCCGTCGTAGCTGGCCAGATCGGTCTGGACGGCCTCGACGGTCGCGCCCAGCGCCTCGAAGTCCCGGGCCGCGCGGGAGATGTCGTCGTCCTCGGCCGCGACCACCAGGTCGAAGCCGTGCTGGGCGAACTGCTTGGCGAGTTCGTAGCCGATGCCGCTGGACGCGCCGGTGACGACGGCGAGCGGCTTTCCGGTGGGATTGGTCATGACTGTGTTCGTCCCTTCACAGATTCGACGTCGCGGTGCCTCTCATGCCCGGGACATACGGCAGCAAACCGGTGATCCTCACGGTGCGAGGACCACCTTGACGCAGCCGTCCTGCTTGCGCTGGAACATCTCGTACGCCTCCGGGGCCCGCGCCAGCGGCACCCGATGGGTACGCAGGTCCAGCACGCCGAGTGGATCGTCGTCGGAGAGCAGCGGCATGATCTCGTCGACCCAGCGCCGTACGTGGCACTGCCCCATCCTCAGTTGGATGCCCCGGTCGAACATCTCCATCATCGGCATCGGATCGACCTCCCCGCCGTACACGCCGGAGAGCGACACGGTGCCGCCGCGGCGTACCGACTTGACGGCGGCGTGCAGCACGTCGAGCCGGTCCACTCCGAACCGGTCCGTCATCGACTGTGCCAGCTTGTCCGGCAGCAACCCGACCGCGGTCTGCGCCACCTTGCCCGGGCCGGAGCCGTGCGCCTCCATCCCGACCGCGTCGATCACCGAATCGGGCCCCCGACCGTCGACCAGGTCGATCAACGCACCCGGTACGTCGTCGAGGTCGGTCACGTCGACCACCTCGACGCCGTGCCGCCGGGCCATCTCCAACCGCTCCGGAACCAGATCGATGCCGATCACCCGGCCCGCACCGAGGTGCCGTCCGATCCGGGCGCAGAGCTGGCCGACCGGGCCGAGCCCGAAGACGGCGAGGGTACCGCCGGCCGGAGTGTCGGCGTACCGCACCGCCTGCCAGGCGGTCGGCAGGATGTCGGACAGGTACAGGTACCGCTCGTCCGGGCCGCCCGCCGGCACCTTGATCGGCCCGAACTGTGCCTGCGGGACACGGAGGTACTCCGCCTGGCCACCCGGCACGGACCCGTACAGGGAGGTGTAGCCGAACAGTGCCGCGCCCTTGCCCTCGGCACGCACCTGGGTCGTCTCGCACTGGGCGTAGAGCTGCCGCTCGCACATCCAGCACGATCCACACGAGATGTTGAACGGCACCACCACCCGGTCGCCCGGCCGCAACCGGGTCACCTCCGGACCGACCTCCTCGACGATTCCCATCGGCTCGTGTCCGAGCACGTCGCCGGGCTTCAGGTACGGCCCGAGCACCTCGTACAGATGCAGGTCGGAGCCGCAGATGGCGGTCGAGGTGATCCGGACGACCGCGTCCGTCGGCTCCTCGATCCGCGGGTCGGGCACGTCCTCGACCCGAACGTCCCGCTTCCCCTGCCAGGTCAATGCCTTCATGTCGTTACCTCCCCATGGCTGCGTCGCCGCCCGAACTGCTACCCACAACCGACCGGCTGAACCCGACGACCGACGCCGGAAACGGCGAACCCGGTGAGCCGGCGCGCGGGACGACGGCTGTTTGCTCGACGGTGGATCGGGTACGGCAGCCAATCGGGTACGGCGGCCAGTGGTGCTGGCGCCGTCTGAACCTGGCTGGAGGCCGTGATGGCTGATCGGATCGCTGATCCCTGGGGGCCCCGGACGCCGTACGGACCCGGAAACGGCGAGCCGTCGTGGCCGGTACGGGTCGACACCTTCCTCGAACCCGGGGTGGACGAGGCGGACGTCGACAGGTGGACGCAGTCGGCGTCGTTGCTGCACTCCAACGGCGACGCGATGGACATCGCGGTGCGCGGCGACCGGATCGTCGGGGTACGCGGCCGGGCGGTGGACCGGGTCAACCACGGCCGGCTGGATCCGAAGGACCTGTACGGGTGGCAGGCGAACAACTCTCCGGACCGACTCCGCCGGCCGCTGGTCAGGGACGGCGACCGGCTCGTCGAGACCGACTGGGAGACCGCGATGGGCCGGGTGGTGAACCGCTCCCGGGAACTGCTCGACGGCCCGGGCGGCTGGGGCCACTTCGGCTTCTACACCAGCGGCCAGCTCTTCCTCGAGGATTACTACACACTCGGCGTGATCGGCAAGGCGGGGATCGGCACCCCGCACATGGACGGCAACACCCGGCTCTGTACGGCCACCGCGGCCAGCGCGTTGAAGGCGAGTTTCGGCACCGACGGGCAGCCGGGGTCGTACCGCGACGTGGACCACTGCGACGCCCTGGCGCTCTGGGGACACAACGTGGCGGAGACCCAGGCGGTGCTCTGGATGCGGATGCTCGACCGGCGGCGCGGACCCAACCCGCCCGCGATGCTGGTCGTCGACCCCCGCGAGACCCCGGCGGCCCGGGAGGCGGACCTGCACCTCCCGGTACGTGCCGGAACCAACCTGGCACTGGTCAACGGGCTGCTCCGCGAGGTGATCCGCAACGGCTGGTACGACAAGGAGTACGTCACCGCGCACACGCTCGGCTTCGACGAGTTGTGCCGGGTGGTGGACCGATACCCGCCGGACCGGGTGGCCGAGATCTGCGACGTACCGGTACGGCAGATCGAGGCGGCGGCGGAGCTGCTCGGCACCGCCGAACGCCTGTTCTCGTCGGTGTTGCAGGGCTTCTACCAGTCGAACCAGGCCACCGCGGCGGCCTGTCAGGTCAACAACCTGCACCTCGTCCGCGGCATGATCGGCCGCCCGGGTGCCGGGGTGTGCCAGATGAACGGGCAGCCGACCGCGCAGAACACCCGGGAGACCGGAGCCGACGGCGACCTGCCCGGCCTGCGTAACTGGGCGAACCCGGAGCACGTCCGGCAACTCGCCCGACTGTGGAACGTCGAACCCGACGTCATCCCGCACTGGGCCCCGCCGACCCACGCGATGCAGATCTTCCGGTACGCCGAGCAGGGGTCGATCAAGCTGCTGTGGGTGTCGGCGACGAATCCGGCGGTCTCCCTGCCCGACCTGGCCCGGATCCGACGCATCCTGGCCAAGCCGGAACTGTTCCTCGTCGTCCAGGACCTGTTCCTCACCGAGACCGCCGAACTGGCCGACGTGGTCCTGCCCGCCGCCACCTGGGGCGAGAAGCTCGGCACCTTCACCAACGCCGACCGGACCGTACACCTGTCGGAGAAGGCGGTCGAGCCACCCGGCGAGGCCCGCGCGGACCTGGACATCTTCCTCGACTACGCCCGCCGGATGGACTTCCGCGACCGGGACGGCGGTCCGCTGATCACCTGGACCGATCCGGAGTCGGCGTTCGAGGCGTGGAAGGAGTGTTCCCGGGGACGCCCCTGCGACTACACCGCCATCAGCTACGACCGGCTGCGCGGCGGCAGCGGCATCCAGTGGCCGTGCACCGAGGCGAACCCGGACGGGACCGAGCGGCTCTACATCGACGGACAGTTCAACACCGACCCCGAGTACTCCGAGACGTACGGCCAGGATCTCGGTACCGGCGCCGAACTCCCCGCCGCCGAATACCGGGCCAAGCAACCTGGCGGACGCGCGTTCCTGCACGCGCTCGACTACGAACCATCACCGGAGGTGCCGAGCGAGGAATATCCGCTGCTGCTCACCACCGGCCGGACCGTCTACCAGTTCCACACCCGGACCAAGACCGGGCGCGCACCCCAGCTCAACAACGCCGCACCCGAGGTCTGGGTGGAGGTGAGCGCCGAGGACGCCAAGCGCGTCGGGTTGGCCGAAGGCGACCTGGCCCGGGTCGAGTCGGCCCGGGGCACCGTACGGGCCCGGGTGCGCGTCTGCGGCATCCGTCCCGGCGTGGTGTTCGTACCGTTCCACTACGGCTACTGGGACGTGTCCGGACCGCAGCGGGAACGTGCCGCCAACGAGTTGACCATCACCGGCTGGGATCCGGTGTCGAAGCAACCGCTGTTCAAGGTGGCGGCAGCCCGGCTGACGAAGGTCGCGGACGCGGCGGGATCCTTCGCACCGGCACCCACCGTCGGTGCCGGCGCGCCGGCCGACCCGGAAGTTCCCGCCACGGTCGGCGGCCCCGACGCCGTGAGCAGCGCCGAGATCCGGGAGGACTGACCGATGCAGCTCGCCCACTACCTCGGCCTACTGCACCGCTCGCTGAGCAACCTCGACGGCGCCTACCGGGAGGTCGCGGACGTGCACGGCGACGAGCCGGACGTACGCTTGTGCTGCCAGCGGCTCGCACGGCAGTGCGCCGCCCAGGCCGACCGGCTGGACCCCTTCGCGCGCCGCTACGCCGAACAGGCGCCCGACGAGCCGGACCGGCTGCACTCGGAACTCTTCCGGGGCACCCGCACCGGCGGCCTCGGCCTGCTCCGCGATCTACAGGACCTCTACCTCATGACCAGCGAGTGCGACATCTGCTGGACCGTCGTCAAGCAGGCGGCACAGGGCGTACGTGACCGGGACCTGCTCTCGGTCGTCGAGGGCGGCGAAGGCGAGACGACGATCCAGCTCGCCTGGCTACGGACCCGGATCAAGCAGGCCGCACCACAGGCACTGATCGTCGCGGACTGACCGCTGGGACCCCGTCGCCGCACGTCCGGGCCCGGGTTTAGTGAGGGGTGATCGGGGCATGGAGGGCAGCATGCTTCCGCTCCGCGCACTTCCGAGTGACCAGAGCCTGCGGCTGGCCGTGCAGGGCTACGGTTGGTTGCCCAACCTACGGCGCCGGTACGGGACGGAAACGGTGCAGGTACGACTGCTGGGCCAGCCGGCAGTCGGGCTGTACGGGCCGGACGCGGCCCGGTTCTTCTACGACGAGGAGCACATCCGGCGGCACGGCGCCATCCCGGGCCCGGTGCAGGTCACGCTCTTCGGTCGGGGCGCGGTGCACACGCTCGACGGTGCCGATCATCGCCACCGGAAGGCGATCTTCACGTCGCTGCTCACCGCCGAGGGGATCGCGACCCTCGAGACGTACGTCGGGCGGGCCTGGGACGAGACGGTCGAGACCTGGGACGCGGTGCGGCCCGTGGTGCTGTTCGACGAGGTCAGCCAGATGCTCACCCGCGCGGTGTGCCAGTGGGTCGGGATCCCGCTGGCCGAGCCGGAGGTCGCTCCGCTCGCCGCCGACCTGGTCGCGATGGTCGACGGCTTCGGCTCGCTCGGGCCCCGACACTGGCGGGCCCGGCGCGCCCGCAGCCACCGGGAGCAGTGGCTGGCCGATCTCGTCCGGCGAATCCGGCGCGCCGATCCGGATTCGGCCGTCGGATCACCCGGATCGGCCGCCGGATCACCGGAGTCGGCCACCGGATCACCGGGATCGGCCGCCGGATCGCCGGTTCTTCCCGGCTCGCCGGTCGAGCTTGTCGCACGGTACCGGGACACCGAGGGCGAGCCGCTCGATCCCGTGGTCGCGGCGGTGGAGGTACTCAACCTGCTCCGCCCGACCGTGGCGGTCTGCTGGTACGTCACCTTCGCCGCGCACGCCCTGCACCGCTGGCCGCAAGCGCGCGAGCGGCTGCGTTCCGGCGGCACCGACCACGTCGCGGCATTCGGGCACGAGGTCCGGCGGTTCTATCCGTTCGCACCGTTCGTCGGCGGCCGGGCGGCTCGTGATCTCGTCTGGCAGGAGGTACCGATTCCGGCCGGCTCGCTGGTCCTGCTCGACCTGTACGGCCAGAACCACGACCCGAAGCTCTGGCCGGACCCGTACGCCTTCGACGCCGACCGGTTCCTCGGCCGGAAGATCGGCGCCTTCGACCTGGTGCCCCAGGGCGGTGGCGATCCACGAACCGGCCACCGTTGCCCGGGCGAGAAAACCACAGTCGCTCTGCTGAACACGCTCACCGCCCGGCTGTCCACCCTCGACTACGAGGTGCCACGGCAGGATCTCGACATCCCACTGCACCGGATACCCACCCGGCCCCGCAGCGGTTTCGTCCTCGTACCCCGGTAGCCGCGCGGCCCGGGATTCGCCGGCGGGCCGGCGGCGGCGTTCGCCGACGTCCACGGAGCGGGGGACTCACCCACTACCCGTGAGCGGGGTGGCGGGATCAGTCACCGAGCAGGGCGAGCACGGTGCGCTCGGCGGCCGGGCCGGACGTTCCTTCCAGCGGTCCGAGCCGGCCGTCCCGATAGAGATCGAGAAGCCGGGGGTCGACGTACGAGGCCCGTGCGACCGCCGGGGTGTTGCCGAGCAGGTCGGCGACCTCCCGCATCACCCCGGCCACCACCCGCCGCCGCTTCGCCTCCGAGTTCCGGGTCCCGGCCGCAGCCAGGCGGGTGGCCGCGAGCACGGTCGCGTGCCAGGTACGGAAGTCCTTCGCCGTCATGTCCGTGCCGCTGGCCTCGCGGAGGTAGTCGTTGACGTCCTCGGCGCGTACGTCCCGCCAGCACCGCCGCTCCCAGTAACCGAACAACCGGTCCTGCCCCCGGCGCCGCCGCCTCAGGTCCCGCAGCACCTGGCAGGCGTCCGGATCGGTCACCCGTCGGCTCTGCTCCACTCCGCCCTTGGCCGGGAATTCCAGCACCACACAGCCGGCGGCCGCCCGAGCGTGCTCCGGACGCAGCGTGGCGACACCGAACGTCGGCGCCTCCCCGGCCGCGTACTGGTCGCCGCCGATCCGGAACATCCCCAGGTCCAGCAGACGGGCGATGGTGGCCAGCACCCGCGACCGGGTCAGCCCGCGCTCACGCAGATCGTTCTCGATCTGCTTACGCAGTTGGCCGAGGTGTCCGGCGACCTCGATGACGTGCGCGAACTTCTCGCGATCCCGCCGGTCCCGCCACACCGGGTGGTACAGGTACTGCTTGCGCCCGGCGTCGTCGATGCCGGTGGCCTGGATGTGGCCTCGCGGGTCGGGCGAGATCCACACCTGTCGCCAGGCCGGCGGGATGGCGAGGTCACGCAACCGGCGAAGTTGCGCCGGGTCGCTGATCGCCCGCCCCTCGGAATCGAAAAACGTGACCCCACGCCCCCGCCTGCGTCGGCCGTATCCGGGAGCGCCGAGGTCAGAGCGACGAAGCCGCATGTCCCACCACCGGTGTCATGGCCGCTCTTCTACCCCGGACCCGCTTCGGCACTCCCGGACCGGACAATCGCCCGACTGCTGGAGGACCACCGCGCCAAAGAGCGCCAAGGTGGATCAGCCGGTGGTGCCCGACGTCGGTAGTTCCGAAGACCGCCTGGTCGCCAACGGCGATGCGACCCGGGCGGCGGCGTTCTCGGAGCCCGACTCGCCACCGCCCGGCGCCACCTCACCGTCATAGTTGTAGACGGTCAGGGTCGTGCCCTCGCGGTTCCGGGTTGCGGTGGTCCGAATGTAGCGGTGGATCAACCCGTCGAGTTCGATCTCGATCAGGCCGGCGTCCCCGGACGTCACGAGCGTCTCGTTCCGAGGACCGCCTACCAGAATGGCGTCGTCGCGCGTCGTCATGGCTGCCCAGTACCCACGACCGGCTCCACCTATTCGACGGCTCCCTGTGCTGGTCTGGGTCGACAGACACACCGGCCCCACCGGTGTTCTTCGCGTGGCCGACAGCCATGAACGCCGCGGTCTCCTCGTGCCGAGCCGGTACGAACTCCGAACTTCCCGCCCGGCGCAGCGCGCCCGGCACACAGTCGATCGCCTCGCGGGCCACGCCGCGCAGCTCGGCGATGACCTGATCTGTTTCCGAGCCAGCGGATGTCGCCACCACCATGACGGGGCCACGCGGGCTCGCCGCCGTAGCCGTCTCGAAACGCCGGGTCTGTGCGACCGAGAGCACGCCGCCGGTGCGATGATGGCCTGATGTCCGCCCGGACCGATCCCTCCGCACAGCCCTTCGCACATCTACAAGCGCAGAACGCGGCGCTCTACCGGGTCGTCCTGGCAACGTTCGTCCGCGCGAAGCAACGCTTCACGGTGCATCTTCGGCCGGAGGACGTCCTCGCGGAACTCGGTGTCGGCACATCGGCCGAGGCGGTCACCGCCGCCCTGACCCAGCTCGCCGAGTGGGGCAACCTGCGCGCCGACCCGGACACCGGGCGGGTCACCACCGTCGAGGACTTCCACCGGGCCCGCTACCTCTATCAGCTCAGCCCCGAGGGCCACGCCGCCGAACAGGCGATCGCCGTCTACGAGGAGACGGTGGCGCGGCGCGGGGCGTTGCAGTCCGTCGCACTGTCGGACATCGCGGCCCAACTGCGCGCGTTGCTGGCCATCGCCGCCGGCGGGGCGGCCGGTGACCCGCCGGATCCGGCGAAGACGCACCTGCTGTTGATGAGTCTGGTCGACCGGTTCACCGGACTGGCCGACAACGCGCAGGCGTTCATGGCCTCGCTCCGCCGTACCGTCGACTTCGCCGACGCGGAGGTCGACGTCTTCCTGGCGTACAAGGAGCAGTTGATCTCGTACCTCGAACGGTTCATCGCCGACCTCGCCAACCGCGGCGCCGAGATCGCCGCTCTGGCCGGTCAGATCGAGGAGGCGGGTGTGCTCCCGCTCCTGGAGGTGGCGGCACACCGCGAGGCGAGCGACGCCGCTCCGGTCGACGACGCCGACGGGGAGGCGCAGCGGGCCGTCGCGCGGGAAGCGTTGGCGGCATGGCGGCAACGCTGGCACGGCCTGCGCGACTGGTTCGTCAGTGCCGACGGCGGCCGGCAGTCGCAGGCCAGGCTGCTGCGGTCGGCGGCGATCGGTGCGATCCGCCAACTGTTGGGCACGGTGACGGCGATCAACGAACGGCGGGCCGGACGATCCGACCGCTCCGCCGACTTCCGAACCCTGGCGCTCTGGTTCGCCGAGGCCCCCGACGACGAGTCCGCGCACCGACTCTGGCACACGGCCTTCGGGCTCTCCCCCGCACGCCATCTCAGCACCACGGCGGAGAGCCTCGCCCTGGTCGAGGAACAGCCGTTGCCCGCCTCCGTCTCCTGGTCACGGGCACCACGCCTGGAGATCAGCCCTCGGCTGCGCCGGACCGGGTCGTACGAGCGGCGGGGCTCCCCGAACCGGGTGATCGACCGTTCCGAGCAGCGCCGACTCCTCGGCGAGCGGATGGAACGCGAGGCCGCGGAGGCTGCCCGGGCCCGCGCCGCGCTCGCCACCGACGGCCCGACCACGCTCTCGCATCTCGGCGAGCTGGACAGCGTCGAGTTCCAGCTCTTCCTGCAACTGCTCGGCGACGCGCTCGCCGTACGGCGGCCGGACGCCGACGAGGTGGTCACCGCCACGTCCGACGGTACGCTGCTGGTCCGGCTCGTCCGGATCGCGCACGCTCCGCCGGTACGCATCGTCACCCGGGATGGCGTGCTCACCGGCCCCGACCACCTGGTCGAGATCACCGATCTCGACCCAGCCCGCGCCCTGACCGCCCGTTGAGCAGGGCCCGGCTCTCCGTCGCCGACGAGCCCGTAGCCCGGCTGCGGCAGGCGGCGCGGATCCTGCTCGCCCGTCCACTGCTGGTCGCCGGTCTCGCGGACGACGAAGAGTTCCAGTTGGTCCGGTCGTACGCGGCGGAGCTCCGGGAGTGGTTCGAACGCGAGACCGGCTGGCGGCTCGTCGCCGACGCGCAGACGATCCGGCTCATGAAACTCACCGCCGACCCGCACGACGAGACCCATCCCGCCCGCGATCCCCGCGCGAAGACCCCGTTCTCCCGGCAGCGGTACGTGCTGACCTGTCTGGCTCTGGCGGTGCTGGAACGTGCCGACGGCCAGGTGACCCTGGGCCGGCTGGCCGAGGAGATCATGCTGGCCGCCGCCGAGCCGGCGCTGGCCGGCACCGGCTTCACGTTCACCCTCCAGCGGCGGGAGCGCCGCGCCGACATGGTGGCCGTGGTTCGGCTGCTGCTGCGCTGGGGCGTGCTGCGCCGGGTGGCCGGCGACGAGGACGCGTATCTGGGTGGCAGCGGCGACGTTCTCTACGACGTGGACCGCCGGGTCATCTCCGGGCTGCTCGCCGCCGCGCGCGGCCCGTCGATGATCTCCGAGTCGACCCCTGCCGGGCGGCTGGGCGCACTGACCCAGGATGTCGTCCTGGACATCGACGACGCCCGGAACCGGGCGTTGCGCCACCGGTTGACCCGGCTCCTGCTGGAACAGCCGGTGCTCTACTACGACGAACTCTCCGACCCCGAACGGGCCTATCTGACCAGTCAGCGTTTCGCCCTGGTCAACCGGATCACCCAGCTGACCGGACTGGTCGCCGAGGTGCGGGCCGAGGGGATCGCCCTGGTGGACCCGGCCGACGAACTGACCGACGTGCGGATGCCCGCAGAAGGCATGCAGAGCCACCTGACCCTGCTGCTGGCCGAGCGGATCGCCACGGCCGACCGGGGCGTACGGGTCAGCGAGCTGCACCGGCACACCCGGAAGCTGGCCCGGGAACACCGGTCCTACTGGCGCAAGCACGCGACCGACCCGGGCGCCGAGATCGACCTCGTGGCGACGGCGCTGGAAGCGTTGCGCGCGCTCAAACTGATCAGCGTCGAGCCGGCCGACGACCCGCTCGTGGTCGCCCGTCCGGCGATCGCCCGGTACGCCCTGGCCGAACCGACCATCCGAGAACGGAAGGAAGTCGTCCCATGACGGGGCCCTCGCGCCAGGCACTGCCCCTGCCGGAGCGGGAGCGGTGGCAGCCGCTGCGCGCCGGCCTGGTGGACATCTTCTACTACGACCAGGAGGAGTTCCACTTCCACGGCGGCAGCCTGCTGCTGCGCGGCAACAACGGCACCGGCAAGTCGAAGGTGCTGGCGCTGACCATGCCGTTCCTGCTCGACGGCGACCTCGCACCGTACCGGGTGGAGCCGGACGGGGACCCGAACAAGCGGATGGAGTGGAACCTGCTGCTCGGTGGCCGGCACCCCCACCCCGAACGGCTCGGGTACACCTGGCTGGAGTTCGGGCGCCGGGACGCCGACGGCAGGACGCACTTCCTGACCGTCGGTGCCGGACTGAAGGCGGTCGCCGGACGCGGCATCGCCCGGCACTGGTTCTTCGTCACCAGTCAACGGGTCGGCGAGGACCTCCGGCTGCTCAGCCCGACCGGCACGGCGCTGGCCCGGGAGCGGCTCCGGGACGCGCTCGGTGGCACCGGCCTGGTCTACGACCGCGCGGCGGACTACCGGCGTGCCGTCGACGAGGCACTGTTCGGGCTCGGCAACCGGTACGAGGCACTGATCTCGCTGCTCATCAAGCTGCGCCAGCCACAGCTGTCGAAGCGCCCGGACGAGAAGAGTCTCTCGCGGGCGCTCAGCGACGCCCTGCCGCCGCTCGACGACAACCTGATCGCCCAGGTCGCCGAGGCATTCCGCAGCCTCGACGACGAGCGGGAAACGCTGCGGGAGCTGGCCGAGACGAAGCGCGCGGCCGACGAATTCCTCGCCCGCTACCGGCGGTACGGGCAGGTGGCGACCAAGCGAAAGGCCGGCGTCCTGCGTCACCTGCACAGCCGCTACGAGCAGTTCGGCCGCGACCTCGCCGAGGCGCAACGGGCGTACGCGGAGGCGGACGAGCGGGTCGCGCAGGCGCAGTCCCAGCTCGGTGAACTCGGCCACGAGCACCGGGAGTTGACGGCACGGCGGCAGGCGCTCGCGGAGAGCCCGGAGGCGCGGACGGCGGAACACCTGCACCGGCTTCGGGAGATCGCCCAGCAGCGGGCCGGGTTCGCCCGCCGCCAGCAGGAACACCTGCACGACATCGAGTCGGACGTCGCGCGCAACCGCCGGGTCCTGGACGAGGCAGCCGGCGAACTGCGGCACGCCGCAGAGGCCGAGACGGCCGCCCGGCGCGAGGTGTCGGAGAACGCCGAGCGGGCGATGATCGCTGATCGGCACCGGGACCGCGTGGTTGCCGCACTCTCTACCGACCCGACGGGCGAGCCGACCACCACGACGGGCGAGGCGACCACCACGACGGGCGAGGCGACCACCACGAGCGGCATCGGGACCGGCGACCAGACCGGAGCGGGCCGCGCCGGGACCGCAGGGGTGGTCGGGGCTACCCGCGCCGCCACGGAGTTGATCGAGGCGTGGACCAGCGCCCTGCGTACCCTCGACCGGCTGCGCGAGGCGGCCGGCGCCGCGCAGGAGCAAGCGGACCGGGCGCGCGGGGATCTGGACCGGCTCGACGGTGAGTTGGCCGCCGCCGACCTGCGGATCGTCGATGCGGAGACGGCCGCGACGCAGCAGGGCGACCTACTGGTACGACGGGTCCGAATGCACCTCACCGGCCTGGTCGAACTGCCCGTCGCCGACCCGGACGCCGTACTCGCCCGGCTGGAGCTGTGGGTTTCCGGGCTGGCCGGCGACAACCCGGCGACCAGGGAGATCGCCCGCGCCGCCACCTCGGCCACCGAGGCGATCGCCCGGCACGACGCCACTCTGGAGGCCGAGCACCGCCGTGCCCGCTCGAGGCTGGACGAGATCGACGCGGAGTTGCGACGGCTCGCCGACGGCGTACACCAGCCGCCACCGGCACCGCACACCCGGGTTCCCGAGGTACGGGCGGACCGATCCGGTGCGCCACTGTGGCGGGTGATCGACTTCGCGGAGAGCATGCCGGACGCCGACCGAGCCGGCATCGAGGCCGCCCTGGAAGCCGCCGGTGTGCTCGACGCCTGGCTCGACCCGGACGGGTCGCTGCGCGACCCGGCCTCCGGCGACACGGTGCTGCGGCCCACCCCTTCCGTGCCGGCGAACCTCGACGGGCTGCTCCGGCCGGCCATCGACACCGCCGATCCCGCCGCCGCCGCGCTCACCGACCGGCTGGTGGCCGACGTACTGGCCGCGATCGGCTATGGCGCCGGGTCGGCCGCGGTGACCTGGGTCGACGCGGACGGCCGGTACGGCACCGGAGTCGTCGCCGGACGGTGGACGAAACCGGCGGCGGAACACATCGGCGACGGGGCCCGAGCGGCGGCCCGCCGGACCCGGATCGCCCGGCTGCGGCACGAGGCCGGCGAACTGTCTGCGCTCGTCGACGACATCGACGGTCAGCGCGCCGCACTCGACGAGCGGCGCAGACAGGTCACCGAGGAGGCCGAAGGGCTCCCGTCCGACCAACCGGTACACGAGGCGCACACCCTGGTACGGACCGCCTACGACCACCGCCGGGAGACGTTCGCCCGGCGGGACGAGGCCCGGACGGAACTGGAGACCGCCGCTCAGGCCGCCGCCGCCGCGCTCGCCGAGGCAACCGACTTCGCCGCCGACGTCGGCCTGCCCTACGCCGCCGAGGACCTCGCCACGGTACGCGACGGGCTACAGGCGTACCAGGTGGCGCTCGCCGCGTGGTGGCCGACGGTGACCGGCGCGGAGGCGGCGGCGAGGCGGCGCGGCGAGGCCCGGCGGGCGTACCAGGAGCGGCTGGCCCGGCTCGATCCAGCCGCCGATGAGGCCGCTTCGGCCCAGGAACAGGCGACGACGGCCCAGATCGAGTTCGACACGCTCGACGCAACCGCCGGCGCCTCCGTCGCCGAACTCCAACGGCAGATCAGCGAAGCGACCAGGGCATTGGCCGGGTGTGAGGAAGCCCAACGCTACACCCGGGAGCAGGAGGGCGCGGCGCGCGACGCGCGCGGTGTCGCCAGCGGCCGGCAGGACGGGCTCGAACGGGAACTCGACGAGGTCAGCCGCAGCCGGGACGGTGCCGTCGAAGCGCTCCGCGCCTTCGCCGGCACCGGTCTGATCGACCTGGTCTGTCCCGGCCTGGAGCTGCCCGATCCAGGACAGCCCTGGGCGGCCACCCCGGCGGTGACGCTCGCCCGTGGCGTGGACCGGATGCTCGCCGAGGTCGACACCGACCACGCCCGGTGGGAACGCCTGCAACAACAGGTCAGCGTCGACGTCAAGCTGCTCGCCGACAACCTCTCCCGGCACGGGCACCAGGTACTGCCCGCGGTACGGGAAGACACGATGGTCGTGGAGGTGGCGTTCCAGGGACGCTCCCGTACCGTGACCGACCTCGCCGCCGCGCTCGTCGGCGAGATCGAGGAGCGGCAGCGCGTGCTCTCCGCCCACGAGCGGGAGGTGCTGGAGAACCACCTGGTCAACGAGGTCGCCGGGGCGCTGCAGGAACTCATCTCCGGCGCCGAACGGCAGGTGGAGAGCATGAACGGCGAGTTGGAGGCGCGTCCGACGTCGACCGGGATGCGGCTGCGACTGCTCTGGCGGCCGACGAGGGACGCGCCCACCGGTCTGGCCGAGTTGCGCGCCCGCCAGCTGCGACAGAGCACCGACGTGTGGAACGACGACGACCGCCGTACGGTCGGCGCGTTCCTGCAACAGCAGATCGACCGGGAACGCCTGCGCGACGAGGCGGCCACCTGGGCCGAACAGCTCACCCGGGCACTGGACTACCGCGCCTGGCACGAGTTCGCCGTGCAGCGCCGCCAGGACGGGCAGTGGCGTCCGGCGACCGGCCCGGCTTCCGGCGGCGAACGGGTGCTCGCCGCGAGCATCCCCCTGTTCGCGGCCGCCTCGTCGTACTACGGCTCCACGGGCAACCCGTACGCCCCGAGACTGATCGCGCTCGACGAGGCGTTCGCCGGGGTCGACGACGACTCCCGAGCCAAGTGCCTCGGTCTGCTCGCCACCTTCGACCTGGACGTGGTGATGACCAGCGAGCGCGAGTGGGGCTGCTACCCGCAGGTCCCCGGTCTCGGCATCGCCCAGTTGGCCCGGCACGAGGGCATCGACGCCGTCCTGGTCACGCCGTGGCGGTGGGACGGCCGTGAACGGCGCCGGCTTCCCCGCGCCGTGGCGCAGCCGCCCCGGCAGCGCGATCCGGAGCCCGGCGACCCGCCGGCCACCGCCGATCCCGACGAACAGTCGCCGAGGCTCTGGAACGTCGAGTGACGGACCTGGGCCGGCTGCGCCGCCAACTCGGTGGAACGGAGACGGCCCGGCTCGTGCAACGGCTACGTCGCCGGCTGGCCCACGGCCGGGCACTCACCGGCACCCTCTCGCTCGACCGTCCGACACCGGAGGAGCGGCAGGCGGTGGAGCGGCTGCTGGGACGGCGTCCCGGGCGCGGTGGCTCGCTCACGGTCAACCTCGACGATCTCGACCGCGTCGTCCGGCGCAGCGGAATGCACAGCGACGGCCTGGTCGCCGCGCTCGAGCTGCTCGGTGGAGCAGTCACCGTCCTCGCGGACGTCCGGGCGGCGGAGGCGGCCGCGTGGCACGTGGCGCTTGCCCCGCTGGAGGCCCTGAGCGGACGCCGGGCGGAGCTGTTCGACTGGTGCGTCGACGCGAGCACGGTGGCGCTGCTGCGGCGTCTCGGCAGGGTCCCGGACGCGGCGGCCCGACTCACCGCCGATCTGGTCGCCGTGCTCGACGAGTTGCCCGCCGCCGGTGTACCGCTGGCGCGGCTGGCGGTCCAGACCACGGGTGACGCGCACGCGCTCGACTCCGACCGTCCGCTCTCGACGCTCGTGCTCTCCGCCGTGCGGGCCATCTGGTGGGGCGCCCGGCAACTGCCCGCCTCCGCCGCCGAGCAGCGGCGGGCGCTGTGGGACGCGGCCGGCGTACTTGTCGACGAGTTGTCCTCGACCATGCTGGTGCTCAACCTGCCGGCCGTGCCCGGCAGTCGGCTGCACGCCCTCACCTCGTCCGCCGTCGACCTCGGCGAACCGATGGTGCTCACCCTGCGGCAGGTCGCTCGTGAGCGGCCCGGCTTCCCCGCTACTCGGGTCCACGTCTGTGAGAATCCGACGGTTCTCGCTGCCGCAGCGGACCGGCTCGGCCGGTTCTGTCCGCCCCTGGTCTGTGTCAACGGTCAGCCGACAACCGCGGCGGTGCGTCTGCTGTCCGCCCTGGCGGACAGCGGATGCGAGCTGTTCTACCACGGCGACTTCGACTGGGGTGGTGTCCGGATCGCCAACCTGCTCCGCACCCGCGTGCCGTGGCGACCGTGGCGGTACGACACCTCGGCGTACCTGAGCGCGGTCCATGCCGGTGCGCCGGGGTCGCTGCGCGGCACGCCGGTCGAGTCGGAATGGGATTCCGGCCTGACCCCGGCCATGCGACGCCACGGCGTCCGGGTCGAGGAGGAACTGGTCCTCGAGGAGCTGATCAGGGACCTGTCGACCCGGACCTGATCGGATCGGCGCCGGACCTGATCGGATCGACGGTCGAGTTCGGCCGGCAGTTCGAGCGGCCCACCAACGGCGTCGGGTGGGGGCATCCGGTCTGGTGGCGGTGCACCATTATGCGGTCATGACCAACCCCATCTGGATCCCGATCGCGAGCACCGGCATTGGGTGCGGTCATCGCCTTGGGCGGTGCGCTCCTGGCGGACGTACGTAACGATCGCGGCCAGCGTCGCCGGGATCGAGAGTTGGACCGCCTCAGGACGTACGTCGACTTTGCCCTGGCACTGATCGGCATCCGTCACGCGGTCCGGTCCAGACGGTCGCCGCCGGGCTGCTGTGGCCCCACCTGATACAGGGCAACGGGGTAGGCTTTCCGCCTTCAGACCCGTGCGCTCGGAAGCTGTCGATTGTGGAGCTGATGTCGTGACCTCGCCCAGTGACGGAACCATGCCCGTGATCCGGCAGGACGTGCCCACCTCGGCCCGGATGTACGACTACTGCCTCGGCGGCAAGGACCACTTCGCCGTCGACCGGGAGGCGATGCAGGTCGTTTCCAGCCACTTCCCGGAGGGTCTGGACGCGGCCCGCAACAACCGGCTCTTCCTCTATCGCGTGGTCCGCTACCTGGCCCGTGACGCCGGCATCCGGCAGTTCCTGGACATGGGCAGCGGGCTGCCGACGCAGGCAAACGTGCACCAGGTCGCCCAGCAGTTCCAGCCGGACGCGAGCGTGGTCTACGTCGACAACGATCCCATTGTGCTGGCCTACGGGCGGGCGCTGCTCGCCGAGGACCAGAGCACGACGGTCATCGCGGCGGACATGGCCGAGACGGAGCTGATCCTCGCCGACCCGGAGACGCAGCGGCTGATCGATTTCTCCGAACCGGTGGCCGTTCTGTTCCTCTCGATCGGTCACTCCATCGTCGACGACGAGATCCTGCGGTCCATGTTCCGGACCGTCTGGGACGCGGTCGCCCCCGGCAGCTTTCTCGTGTTCTCCCAGATGTGCGGGATCGATCGGGCGGCGGTGGAGGAGGGCAACGAGATGTCGCGCGGCCTGGGCCTGGTGTGGCGGAACCGTACGCCGGACGAGGTGGCCGAGCTGCTGCGGGGGATGGACCTGGTGGAACCCGGTCTGGTCGAGGTCGTCGACTGGCGCTCCGACCCGAACCAGCCGCCGTTGGCGCAGGTCGACGAGCCGTTGCGGCCCTTCCTGGGCGCCGCCGCGAAGAACCGCCGGGTGATGGAGTACGGGGCGGTGCTACGCAAGCCCTGAGCTTCCGTCTGATCTGTGGTCACCCGCCCTGATTCGACCCTTTCCGGCGCTCGCGTCACGCGAGGGCCATCTGGGCGAGGGTGGCGCCACTCGACGACATTCGGATCCTGCCGACAGGGGAGAAACCTTCTGGTTCCGCCCATGATGCAAACAGGTCGGCGGCTTGACTGATGATCATCAGTCCAGCCGCCGACCTGCAACTTCAGGGTGGAGCCGAGGGGACTCGAACCCCTGACCCCCACACTGCCAGTGGCGGTCTCGTGGCCTCCCGTACTGCCCAGTCCTGCCGGCCTGCCTTCTCCGGCTGTTCCGCCCGTAGTTCCCCGTGCATCTCCGCCTAGCACTGGTTGGCCTGGCACGGATCTGGCACGGGTGCGGCGCCGGGTCACCCTCCTCACCTGGACCACGGTGGCCGAACCCAGCGCGGCTTGCGCAGGTTCGATAGACACAGCTTTGTGACGTTGAACGAGTGGTGGCGCAATGACCCAGAAGAACGCTATTGGATGGAGATCACCAACCGCGTCGACCTTGGCGCTGACCTCCACGCTCCCCAGGTCAACGACAAGGGAGGGGAAGAGTGGAGCTACGCGCTCGTAGCAGCTGTCAGGCCAGGTGACATCGTCCTCCATTGGCACAAGTGGCTAGCTGGCTACCGAGGCATCGTCGGCTACTCCGTAGCAGCCAGCGGCCCATATGAAGATCAAATCATTTGGGCATCACGCGGGACGTACGGCCGGACCCGTCCCAGCGGCGGGCCGGAAGCCTCCTGGAGATACGAGCTCACTGACTACACACGAATCGCCGGGCTAGACCAGGACCGTTTTCGAGTACTTGAACCCGAACTTCGGAGAGTCAAGGCAGACCTGGAGAGCCGGTACAGTGGCGCCCTCTACTTCCCCTTCGCCTTCTCTGACAAGCGACCTGTGCGAGCGGCACAGGGGTACTTGGTGAAGTTTCCCGCCGCGATCGTCGCCGCAGTCCCCGAGCTCCTAGCGCTACCTAAGCCCGTAGCTGACGCCCGACCAGACCAGCGGTCGACCGTAGACGAGACCAAGTCAGCACGACGCAAACGATCCGGCTCAGGCAAGCTTGCCGACACACCTCTGCGGTTGGCCATCGAGCGTCATGCTGTCGACTGGACGATGACCTATTACGCCAGGCTTGGGTACGACGTCAAAGACGTAGGGACCACCAAGTCCTACGACGTGCACGCGACACAGACCGGCGAGGAACGCCACATCGAGGTGAAGGGTTCGACTGGCCTAGCCAATGCAGTAGAGCTCACGGCAAACGAGGTCAACCACGGACGGACGGACATAACGGATCTGGTTGTCGTAGATCAGATCCAGTGGCGGCGGCTCCCGGATGGCAAGGTCGAAACCCACGGAGGACATGCGCGCAGGTGGGCAACCTGGTCACCCTTGGACACACACTTACGGGCAACCCGCTACCACTACGAGCTTCCACCCCACTTTGAGGAACACGACATCGAGTAGATATGGGGGCAGGCCCGAGCGTCAACAGAGGCGGGCTCACCGACGGGACGACCTGAAACCCATAGTCGTCCCTGACCTGGACTAGGCCCATGAGTTCGCCGACACCAGCCCAGAGGTTCCCGCCCCCGGAGTGCTCGCTCGTTCGCGCCAGTCGTCAACCCCTACCTAAAAAACCGTTGCGTGGGCCAACGGTTGACGCTTGGTGCCGGATCGTATTCGACGCAGGGAAGGAGCACATGGGGCCTAGGCAGGGGGCGGGGATTCGCCACCTCCGTTGTAACCGGACTTCCCGCTCGCTATTGCCGATGCAGTGTCGCTAGAAACGGTCGTCGGTGGCGCAGACGCCAAGGACGACCTGCGCCCCCTGAACGCCTGATACTTTTGACTGAAGACGTATACATAGCTGAGTAACGCTTCAGAAAGATCCAACGCATCACGCGCATCATCCGAGCTAATAAATACGGAGGTATCATGTGCCGCCTCGTTACCGAGGGCGCGGAGATCATGGGACCACTCCGTAAGCCTTCCTTCAATAACTCCGGTGGTCTTTAGACTGTCAAGTTTCTTCTGGAGGTCTCGACCGGTAGCACCTTTGTCTGCGCAAACTGCTTCTAGCGTTCTCCGAACCATCAGCGCAGACGCTGTGTACTGACCGGCTCGATAACAGGCACGCGCTTCCTCATGAGCCTTACGGGGCGCATCAGGGATTGTTGGACTTAGCGACACATCCAGAGTTGGCCATATTACGGTTGGTGGACCATCATCAGTCAGATCGCCTTTGTAATCGAAGTCGAGACGCTGCCTTATCACTATCAGGTGTCCACAGTGAGAGCACTTAATCAAGCTGTTAGCTACTTGACTCTCCCAGTCCATCAGCCATCCGCTGGGCGTCGACGACGTTGGCGCATCGCACGCTACGCATACCACTGCGACGGGTTTCGTGGCTCCGCTCATTTGACAAATATAACCGGTCTGACAGAAAGCTGATCCGCCGGCCACGAATGTACGTTCCATCCCGTCTGCCGTCGCCCACCCGACGCGGAGCGGACCAGGGCCATGGCGCCAAGATCGAACGGGCTAGAGCGAGGCTGGGTGAGACTCACGAAGGAGGTCTTGGCATTCGCCCCGCCCAGGACCTTTTTGTGCACCTGGGGGCGGGTAGAGGATTCGAACCGCTGGAAACTTTCACAAGGATTTAGAGTGCAGGCAACCAACCGGCTGCCAACAGGCGCCTGCCCTCTATTCGGGCTACCTCTCCGTATGTCCTCCGAGGCACCCCTTCACCATAGACGGCGACCCGACGACCCGCCGGCGACGGCCACGCCCAAAGCACCTGCCGTGCCCTCGTCCCACGTGCACCGGTCCCCAGCGTTCGCCAGAGTCCCGGATCCGTCCAATCATGACTCTGGGTGACCGAGCTGAAACATACGCGACCGGCTAGGCGATCCCACGTGGTCCGTCAGTGACGCCTTGACTCCTGCCGCTCTGCACCGGTCAGTATCCGGACGTATCGGCCCAGGCTGTTCCAACGGGAGGCGCGGATCCGGCGGGCCGACGGTGCTGTGAGGCTACAGGCTTGATCTAATACATGGTGGACCAGTCACCGCGTCTGGGCGCCTACAGGGCGATCCTCTTAGGTGACTTTGCAGAACCACCCGCAAGGAGGCAGTGGTGAGTTCGACACGGACGACCGCTCAACTGGTCGCCTTGGTCAGGGAACTGATCACGCTGCCGCGCGAGATCGAGTGGCTCGAAGACAAGGTCAACAACGCCGAGCCGGAAAAGATCGGAGAGTACCTATCGGCGCTCTCAAACTCTGCCGCAAGAGCGAGCCACGAGCGCGGCTACTTGATCTGGGGAGTCCGTGATTCCAGCCGTGAAATTGTCGGAACATCATTCCAACCTTTTCAAACGAAGGTAGGGAATGAGAATCTAGAAAACTGGTTGACCCGCTCTCTGTCACCTCAAGTCAATTTCACATTTCACGAGCTAACCCTAGATGGAATTCGCCTCGTCCTCTTGGAAGTCGAACGCGCCGGCCATCGCCCAATTGCGTTCAGGGGCGAAGAATACATTAGAATCGGCTCCCACAAGAAGAAACTAAAAGAGCACCCAGCTGCGGCCAAAGAATTATGGCAGTCCTTCATTCTAACCTCGTTCGAAGAGGGAGTTGCGACTGATCGACTTCAGGCAACGGACGTAACCACACTAATCGACTATCCCGCGTACTTTCACCTAATGAAGACACCCCTTCCCGAGAATCGGGCCGCCATCCTCGAAACCTTGCGTGCCGAGGATATAGTGAGACGCGCCGACGACGGATCTTGGAGTATCACCAACCTCGGAGCACTGCTATTCTCCCAAGATATGAAGGACTTTCCTTCGATTGCACGTAAAGTAATTCGCGTGATCCAATACAAGGACAATAGCCGGGTTGAAACCTTGAAGGAGCAAGTAGGGGTTCATGGCTATGCCGCTGGTTTCGGTGGCCTTATTGGTTATATTAACGGCCTACTGCCGTCGAACGAAGTCATCGGGCAAGCGCTTCGGCAAACCGTCAAAATGTACCCCGACCTCGCAGTTAGAGAACTTGTAGCAAACGCGCTCATTCACCAAGACTTCTTCCTAACCGGGACCGGCCCGATGGTGGAAATTTTCCAAGATAGGATCGAAATCACCAATCCCGGTGTACCTCTGGTTGACCCGCTTCGCTTTGTTGACAGCCCTCCGCGCTCCCGCAACGAGAGGATAGCCGCGCTTATGCGGCGAGGCGGTATCTGCGAGGAACGTGGAAGTGGTTGGGACAAGGTCGCGTTTGAAATCGAGTTCCATCAGCTCCCAGCCCCACTAGTCGAAGTGACGGCGGAGCACACCAGGGTCATTCTGTTTAGTCAGCGGAGCTTGAGAGAGATGGACCGCGCGGACCGAGTGCGAGCCGTCTATCTACATGCTTGCCTACGGCACGTCACCCGGCAGCAGGTCACCAACACCACAATTAGAGAGAGGTTTGGGATCGAGGTGCGCAATAGTGCTCGCGCTTCACGGCTGATCAAGGAAGCGATGGATGAACACATGATCACGCTGCGTGACCCAAACGCCCCTCTTAAGCTACGCGAGTATGTGCCCTGGTGGGCGGCACCGGACCTCACGCAGCGACCAGCCGCCGGGCTTGCGTGACACTCGCCGACGGCGCCGGAACCTTGCATAGTCAGGTGACGCCGACCAACGCAACCTGTGCCGCACCAGCGGGACGCCCGCCAGTCGCCGCAGAGCGACCGCACAACGGAGCGATAATGTGGGCCGGTAGCCCATAGGCCGCCACTACCGGAGTCTTCCCCAGGAGTCCTCCGACTGAATGGCGTCCAAGATCCGCCTGAGGGTGCCGCCCGGTGGGTGGTTACAAGCCATCCGCTTGTCATCGAACCGGGCTAAGCCGTACACCCTAGCGCCCGGAGCGCCAGACGCAGTCCGATCTGCTCGACCTGCAGGTGGTCGGTACTAGACCGAATGTGACGCATATCACCTAGGACTTCGGCGTGTCGTGAAACATTTGAGGACCGGGCTCACTACGCTCCGGCTAGCTATGCTGGGTTGAGGCGCCGGAGCGTAGTGAGCCCGGTCCTGCGCGCGGGCTTCCCTGAAGCTCCCTTGCTCCCCCGGTTGCACTGCCCGGCAGGACTGCCCCATCAAATAGCCATCAAACAAACCTAGGCATGCACTTCCCCTACTCAGAGGCGTGTCGTGCGGGCCAGAGGACGCCCCACGTGCCGTCAGCATCAAATACCCATCAAACAAACCGCTTGCCCGCCCCTAGGCGTACCGCGTCATGTCGTGCAGGGCAGCGGGCCGGCGGGGGCGCACTCTCGCACCGACGCGTGCGGCGTCGTTCGGGATCGTCTTGATCATGTATTGAAGGCCCCCGGGGTTACGCCCGCAGTGCGGTCATACGAGATCAAGCTGGGCGGATCAGCTCCGTCTTGTCGCCTGGGTGGACTTCGGTGGTGCCGTCGGGGTGATGCACCTCGATCACCGGCACGCCTTCGTCCATGTCGCGTTCGACTCGCTCCGGGTCGGCGGGCATGCGCGCAACCGCTCTACCGCCTGGCGGTAGCTCGACCGACACCCGCTCAGGTGGTACCCGCACCCGAGAGCGTTCTCCGCGTTCGGTGCTTACGAGTCCTTCGCTCCGGAGCAGGGCGAGCGCTTGGCGGACAGCGTCCCGGCCCACGCCGTACTCCTGCGAGAGGGTGACCTCGCTCGGCAACGGCGCCCCTGCCACGTACTGCCCGGCGTAGATGCCCTCGCGGATGAGATTCGCGAGTTGGCGATACACGGGCGTGTGCGAGCGCCGATCGATCGACATGGACGGCAGCCTTGCTGACGGGTACAGCCCTGTGTCCTTGTGGCCATATGGCCATATGGCTATCGTCGACGCTACGGAATGTGCTCCTGCTGCGACGCAACTTCGCGCCGCAGCACCCTTCCGTGTGCCTGAGGACCCGGATCGACCGACGGAGGACAGGAATGGATCTAGACAGGTACGCATCCGACCGGCTGACCAGAAGCGAACGGCGCACGACCAATCAGGCGCCCAGGTCTACCTACCGCAGCGATGAGCCCAGCCCTGTACCCGAACCGCCCAACGAGCGGGACACCCGCGACGCGTCCGGCTCTGCCTACCCGGGAACCCTCGTCGAGGTCACCGACGTGTTTCAGCCGCTCCCTCGCAAGGCGCTCGACGCGTTCGCAGGCCGTCTCCAAGCGGCGCCGCGATTCGTTCTCTTGATTCCGATCGAGGCTGGCAACCTCGAACAGGCTGTGAACCTTGCTGTGCTCCTGGGCCGATCCCTGCGGCACATGCCCGAGATGAGGGCCAGAGACGAGCTGGTGATGGACGTCCAGGCCGAGACATTTCACGACGCCTTCTGTGATCTCGTGCTCCCCGGCAACCTCGACTGCTTACGACAGGCCGGGCACCCCGGCAAGTGCGAGGCTCTGTAGGAGGCGAAAGTGCGATCATCGTGGGCCGCCTTGGGCGTACGCGACCTTGGTAAGGGAGTAGTCGGCGCAGCTTGACCGGTGCGGGGTAGTTGAACGCGGGTCCGGACGGCGGGGAGACTAGGGCCGTCGTCCGGTCCGAGTTAGGGAGGCACGTGGGCGGGCAAGGTGGCAGCGGAGTCGGCTTTCGTGAGATCGCGCAGGAGCTACGCGAGGCGATCAGGTCCAAGAGCCTGCCTCCGGGCTCCCCGCTGCCCTCCGAGACGGACGTCGTCAAGCGGTGGGGCGTTGCCCGCGTCACCGCGCGTCGCGCCCTGGCCGCGCTCGAAGCGGAGAACCTGATCGAAACCGTTCCCGGACGAGGACGGTTCGTACGCGACGCGGGAGGCACCTCGGGTGAGCGCACCGGGGCGAAGTTCGAGGCGGTTGCGGCTGCCGTCCGGCGATCAGTCGAGAGCGGTGCATTTCCACCCGGCAGCCGCGTGCCGAGCGAATCCGAGTTGAGTGAACAATTTCAAGCATCTGTGGGCACCGTACGGCAGGCATTACGTGTTCTGGAGAGCCGTGGACTTCTCGTCTCGCTGCCTGGCAAGGGCAGATACGTTCCACATGATCCGGAGTCAGGTCCAGCCGTCATGACGGACGCCGAGCGGATAGCCGCAGACATCCGACGCGACATTGCTCGCGGGGAGTTAGCGGCTGGGGCCACCCTGGCTGGTGAGAATGACCTCGCGGCAAGGTACGGAGTGGCGAGGGGCACTGTGCGCCGCGCCTTGACTGAGCTAGAGCGTGCCGGACTGGTAGATATCGCCAGAGGGAGGGGCCGCTTCGTGGTTGAGCAACCCGCGTCACGCGCTGATACTGAGTCGGAAGATGCCTGAAATGGGCGTGTCCCGCTCACCTTTCACATCGGATGAGGCAGTAACGGTCCTAGGCGAAGCCTGCCGAACGGTCGGGGTGTCGACCAGCGGCGCCACGATGATCAGGCTCGGCGAAAACGCGATCTTCCGCCTTCCTGCGGCAAGCTTGATCGTTCGCATTGCCCGCAGCATCGAAGTGCTTGACGATGCCCGCAAAGAGGTCCTTGTAGCAGCGTGGCTACGTGACACGGAACTGCCTGCGGCTCGAACCGCCGACATTCCTCAACCTATTGTCACGCTGAATCATCCTGTCACATTTTGGCATCCAATTATGGACAGCGGACGTAAGGCGCGTGCCGACGAACTAGCAGCGACTCTGCATCAACTGCACGACCTTCCTCCGCCGACGGAATTCAAGCTTCCAGAACTGAATATGTTCGGGCGGGTAAAAGAACGGATTGATCAGGCGACAGATCTCGACCCGAGGGACCTGGAGTTCCTTCGGGGACGGTTGGCCGAGCTTAGGACCGAATACAACGATCTCGCGTACTCGTCGCCGCCCTGCGCCCTACATGGCGACGCGCACGTGCAGAATCTTATCGTTGATCCGGGCGGGACTGCCGTGCTGATCGACTTTGAGCGCTTCGCGTTCGGTCACCGGGAAACCGATCTGTCCGTTACCGCCACCGAGTACGAGATTGGGTGGCACACCGATCAGGAGTATGCAGACTTCTGCCGGGTCTACGGCTACGACGTGCGGACCTGGGACGGGTTTCCGGTGCTACGGGCGCTCAACCAGTTCAAGATGACGACGTGGTTGATGCAGAACGTCCATGAAGGCCCGACGGTGGCCGAGGAGTTCCGAAATCGGTTGAAGACCCTACGCGATCCCAGCTCCCGCCGCCGCTGGGCTCCCTTCTGAGGGCGAAAGCACTTCGTCGGCCAGGCCGAGGAACCGAACCACTGCCGCGCTTGACCGGTGTGGCGCGAGATCGTTGCACAGGTCGCGGATGTAGCGGAGGTACCGCTCGGACTTGAGACTACCGGCAAGGGTGATGGCCTCGATTCCTGCACCGGCCGCGCGCTCCAGGTCAAGTTCGTGGATGCAACTAGCGCACAGAATAAGGCGCATAAAGGCGAGTGTCCGCACATAGCTGGGATCGGAAAGAGCTACAGCCTTGCCGACAAACTCCTGCGCCAGCTTCGGTTTACGGAGATCTCGGAAGCAGTGGGCCATCTCCCCCGCTAGCTCAGCCTCATCGAAGTAGTCGATCCATGGTGGGTCATCTGACGGCTTTCGACGGCCGAAAATAGTTTCCGCCCCGACCAGTACGGCCGCGCAACCCTTCTCATCTCCCGATCCCGCTAACGCGCGCGCCTCCATCGATAGCAGCATTGTCATGACGGTTGCGCTGGCAGTCTCTTTGCCGCCCTCTTGCGCGGCTCTCGCTAGCTGGGCTGCTTCAGTGAACCGGCCAAGGTAGTTTGCCTGGTGGCTCAGATTCGAGAGGATGCGGCTCCCCATCACCCGGTCTTGACCGGCCTGGGCCAGGCGTAGCGCCTGTATCAGGTACCGCTGCGCCAGGCCGTGCCGCCCAGCATCGTAAGCGGTCCATCCGAGTAGTTGCGCGACTTCCGAGGCAGCGGAGAAGAGTCGCTTTCCGACGCTCTCGGTGAACTTCCCGTCAAGCAGCGGCAGGACTTCGGCCGTGAAGTACTGCGCTAGAGCGCTACGGGCGTGCCCGCCGCCGTACTGGAAGTCGAGTTGCATGAACATCTTGTTCGTGGCGCAGATAGCGTCCACATCGGCCATCCCTACTCGACGTGCCGTAGCACTGCTTTCCGGAACCGGCTCGGGGCGAGATAGGAGCCATGGAAGCAGGGGCGCTGACCATGCGGCCGGGATGGCTGGTGACGTGAGGACATTCGGCAGGTTCGACAGATCATGCCGTGCGAGTTCCAGCAGCCGTAGCCGCGCTCCCGCGATATCTTCCGGGTATTGAAGCGCGCTTTCAAAGGTCGCCATGGGAGATGCCTGCCCCATGGCGATGTCTTCAACGCTGACTCGGAACCCAGCCTTCTCGGACAGAGCTTCCGCGATGAATCCGGCTGTCTGAGTTCGAGGCTGTGACCCGTCGAGCCACCGTTTGACGGTGACATGGTCGCACCTCAACTCCGTTCCGTGTCGCGCGGCGACCGCGCGTACCCGTGCGGCAAGTCCCTTGTTGGAGCAGTTGACTCGGGTCATGACCTCAGCCAAGGACAGGTTCGGCTGAAGCTCGGGCACGTCCCCTCCTTGATCCAATTGTCCTGAGTAGTCAAGTCCTTACACAGTCCATAGTCAAGGTCGTCCCCTTGACTATGGACTGTGTAAGGACTTGACTACTC
>NZ_JADPUN010000153.1 GCF_015690345.1 Plantactinospora alkalitolerans
CCGGGCCCTCCCCGTCCCGCGCCCGCCGACCCGACCGATGGCTGGCGTGGGGCTTCCTGGCACCCGTGACCGTCTACCTGCTGGCGTTCTACGCCTACCCGCTCTACCGCAACGTCGAGCTGAGCCTGCGCGAGTACACGGTCCGCTCCTTCGTGCAGGGCGGCGCGCCCTTCGCCGGCCTCGACAACTACCGGACGGTCCTGACCGACCAGGCCTTCGGATCGACGCTGGTACACACCCTGGTCTTCACCGCCGTGTCGCTCGCGTTCCAGTTCACCATCGGGATGGCCCTGGCGCTCTTCTTCCACCAGCACTTCCCGCTGTCGCGCACGCTGCGGGCGTTGATCCTCGTTCCGTGGCTGCTGCCGCTGATCGTCTCGGCGTCGACCTGGTCGTGGCTGCTCAACAGCGACTCGGGGCTGGTCAACGCGGCGCTCGGCTCCGTCGGCATCGGTCAGGTCAACTGGCTCACCTCGCCGGGCTGGTCGCTCACCTCGGTGATCATCGCGAACGTCTGGATCGGCATTCCGTTCAACCTGGTGGTGCTGTACAGCGGCCTGCAGGCCATCCCGGCCGAGATGTACGAGGCGTCCGCGCTCGACGGTGCGACCGGATGGCAGCGGTTCTGGTCGATCACCTTTCCGCTGCTGCGTCCCGTCTCCGCGATCACGCTGCTGCTGGGGCTGATCTACACGCTGAAGGTCTTCGACATCATCTGGATCATGACCAGGGGTGGCCCGACCGACTCCTCGGCCACACTCGCCACCTGGTCGTACCGACTCGGCTTCGGCAATCTGCTGCCCGAGTTCGGGCCGGGTGCGGCCGTCGGCAACCTGCTCATCGTGATGGCCCTGATCGCCGGGCTCGTCTACATCCGGATCGAGCGGAGGCAACAGCTGCGATGACCAGACCAAAGCCTCGGACCTGGTGGAAGACCGGCATCGGCCTGGTGCTGACCGGGCTGATGCTCTTCCCGGTCTACTGGATGATCAACGTGTCGTTCACCCGGGACCAGGACATGCGGGCCAGCCCTCCGCACCTGGTTCCGACCAACGGCACGTTGGACGGCTACCGGGCGGTGCTCGACCAACAACTGCCGTACCTCGGCACCAGCCTCCTGGTCGGCCTCGGCACGGTGGCGCTGACCGTGGCGCTGGCCGCCCCCGCCGGATACGCGCTGGCGAAGCTCCGGCCCCCCGGCGGCCCGGCGCTGAGCTTCGTGCTGCTGATCGCGCAGATGATCCCCGGAGTCATCATGGCGATGGGCTTCTACTCCATCTATCTCAATCTCGGTGTCCTCAACACGCTGCCCGGCCTGATCCTGGCGGACTCGACACTGGCGGCGCCGTTCGGCGTGTTGATCTTCACGGCCTTCATGTCCGGAATCCCCGACGAGCTTCTCCAGGCTGCCGTGGTCGACGGCGCCGGCCGGCTGCGGACCTTCTGGTCGGTCGTGCTGCCGGTCAGCCGCAACTCGATCATCACGGTGTCGCTCTTCGCGTTCCTGTGGTCCTGGTCGGACTTCATCTTCGCCTCGACCCTGGCCGGCGGCGCCGACCACCAGCCGATCACCCTCGGCATCTACCACTACATCGGCAACAACAACCAGCAGTGGAACGCCATCATGGCCACCGCTGTCGTCGCCTCCATCCCGGCCGCCGTGCTGCTGGTCCTGGCTCAGCGGTACGTCTCGATGGGCGTGACCGCCGGTGCCGTCAAGGACTGACCACCCGCACCACAGAAAGGCACCCGCCACCCATGACCGTCGCCCCGTCCGGTCCGGAATTCCCCGTCCAGGACATCCCGTTCAGCTACCGCGGATCCTGGTTCAACATCTCCCCGGTGATAGCCGAGAAGACGTACGCCGACGACCTGCACCTGGTCTCCCACCAGACCGGGCTGCATCCGGTACTGCGCCTCGCCCCGGCGGTCGACGGCACCACGGTCGTCGCCACGCCCGCGCTGCTGACCTGGCGCGACGGCGTTGACCGGATCGAGGCCGTCTACGACGGGACGGACACCCTGCGGATCCGGGGGCGACGGCTCGGCCTTCGGGTGGCCGCAGCGGCGAGCACCCTCACCCCGTTCAGCGGCACCTACCTGTACCGCGATCCGGTCGACGGGTCACACGTGTTCACCTCGTACGAGACCGGTCGCCGCTACCGGATCACGGTGCTCACCGGCGCCCTCCAGCGGGCCGACGGCGTGGAGGCCCTCGGCGCCGCCGACCGGTTCCTGGAACTCGGCGGCGACCAACCCTGGGAGATCGCGATCGAGGAGTACGCCACAGCCCGCCGCCCGTACGCCGGATCCGTCACCTTCGACCAGTTGTGCCGCGACCGGATCGCCGAGTTCACCGCGTTCGTCGACGCGGTCGCACCGTGGCGCGGGGCGGACACCCCGGCCGCCGAGCTGGCCGCGTACGTACTGTGGTCAGCCACCGTCGCCCCGGCCGGCTTCGTCACCCGGCCCGCCGTCCTGATGTCCAAGCACTGGATGGACAAGGTGTGGAGCTGGGACCACTGCTTCAACGCGATCGCTCTGGCGGCCGGCGAGCCGGAGCTGGCCTGGCACCAGTTCCAACTGCCGTTCGACCACCAGGACGGGGCCGGCGCCCTGCCCGACTCGATCGCTCACTCCGAGGTCCTGCACAACTACGTCAAGCCCCCCATCCACGGCTGGGCCCTGCGACACCTGCGCCGACGTCTCTCCCAGCCGCCGAGCCGGGCGGCGCTGGCGCAGACGTACGACCGGCTGGTCCGCTGGACCGGGTTCTGGCTCGACGCGCGCCGAGCCCCCGGCGTCGACCTGCCCCACTACCAGCACGGCAACGACAGCGGCTGGGACAACGCGACGACCTTCGACGACGACCGGGTCCTCCAGACGGCCGACCTCGCCGCGTTCCTGGTCTCGCAGCTTCGCTGCCTGGCCGACCTCGCCGCCGAACTGGGCGAGCCGGCCGACCGGTGGTCCCGGGAGGCCGACCGGATCCGCGCGGCCATGTTCCGGGACCTGTGGGACGGCGAACGCTTCACCACCCGCAGCCCCCACACCGGGCAACGGCGGGCGAGCCGCAGCCTGCTCGGCCTGATGCCCGTCGCACTCGGGGCCGACCTGCCCGCGCCGGTCGCCACCGCACTGGCCCGGGGCGTCGAAACCCACCTGACCACGCACGGGCTGGCCACCGAGCCGACGGACTCGACCCATTACGTTGCCGACGGCTACTGGCGTGGCCCGATCTGGGCACCCTCCACCGTCCTGGTCGAGGACGGTCTGCGGCGGGCCGGGCAGACCAGGATCGCTGACGAGATCAGTCGACGATTCCTCGCGCTGTGTGAGAAGTCCGGGTTCGCGGAGAACTTCGACGCCGAGACCGGCGCCGGGCTCAGGGACCGCGCGTACACCTGGACCGCCAGCAGCTACCTCATCCTCGCCGCAGCCCAGGAAGAGCGGCGGGTGGCCGGTGGATAGCCGCACCGGCTGAGCGGGCCCGGCCTGGGCCACCGAGGCCAAGGGCCCTCGCTCCGGGTTCTTGGCCGGCCGGCGGGATCGGGCCGGGACGGTGTGACCGCCGCGCCGCCGCGGCCCGCGTCACGGCCGTCGGTAGATCGTGATCGAGTGACCGACCTCGTCGATGGGCCTGCTGCCGTCGATCAGCGTCACCAGTGGGCGGTCCAGCCTGGCGGCCCGACTGTTGGACACGACGAGCAACCCGTGGACCTCACCCGGCGGTACCTTGAGCGGGTTGCTGGCGACGATCCCGTAGTGGGAAGGTATGCCGCCGCCCTTGTAGACGAGCCAGACCTTCTCGCCCGGGTACCGCTGCCGGAGGCGGTCGGCCAGCCGCCCCAGGTCCTGACCCCAGTCGACGTTCGAGTCGTGCAGGTGCAGGTGGGTCTTTGCCGGCCCGCCGAACGCCTCGTTCGAGTACGGCAGGTAGTAGGGGTACGTGCGCAGCGACGAGATCGCGACGAACAGGACCAGTGCGACGGTTCCGGCCGCTGTCCACCGCCAGCGGACAACGACGACGGCCGCGGCCGCGACGGCGAGGAACATCGGCATGAAGATCGCGTACCGGGTGCCGAAGTCGCGGGCCCCGGTCACGGCTGCGGCCAGCAGGACGCCCGTGGGGATGAGCACATACGGCACCGCGGGCCGCAGCCGCTTCACCGTCAGCATCGCCACGCTGCCGGCGAGCCACAGCGCGAGGGCGCCGAGCGGCGTCTTCACCAGCATCGCGACCGGCAGGTAGTACCACAGCGAGCCTCGGTAGTGCCGGCCGAACAGGAAGCCGTGGAATGTCCTCCGCTCGAAACGGACCTGGATGCGCATCCCGTCCCGGTACGGCTCCGGGAACGGCAGCCACTCGAAGGCGAGTCCGCGCAGCCCCTGCAGGGGCCGCATGTTGTCCGGCGTCACCCAGCCCAGCCGGGGATCGACGGCGAGATACGTGGCCCACACGACGACGACCGCGACCATGGCGACGCCGACCGCCGCCGCCGCGCCGAGCGCGAGAAGCCGGGTCCTTCCGCGTCTGTCGAGGTCCGTCCCGCGGCCGGCGTACCAGACGGACAGAACGACCAGCAGCAGTAGCATCGGTACCACCGCCAGCGCGCTCATCCTCGTGGCCATGGCCGCGCCCATCGCCATGCCGGCAAGTGGGAGGTAGCGCAGCGGTCGCCGTCGGGCACGCCACAACAGCCAGATCGACGTCAGCAGGAACCCGGACGTGGGGACGTCGAGCGTGGCCAGCGACCCGTGCGCGATGATGTCGGGCGAGAACGCGTACAGGGCGAGCGCCACCAACCCGCCCACCCGGCCGACGAGGTCAGTGGCGAACAGGTAGACGACCAGACCGAACAGCAGCGTCAGCAGGATCATCGGCAGCCGTGCCAGCAGCATCAGCCGCTGGGGGTCGTTACCGGATTCGTAGAGCAGATGCCGCCCGACCTGCCCCTGGTTACCGGTGAAGGCCGGATCGAGGCGTGCGTCGCTGAAGACCAGACCGGCCCCGATGATCAGCTTTCCCAGTGGCGGATGTTCGGGGTTGTACCGCAGGCTGTGCTCCCGCAGGTAGACCATTGCCGTGCCCACGTACACGGGCTCGTCGATGGTCGGGGTCTGCTGCACGGCGGTGGTCAGCATCGCGACCGCCATCTGGACCAGGAACGCGACCACGACGAGCGCGAACAGCCACCGTCGGTGCCGCCGCAGCACGTCGAATCGGCCGGGCGGGGTGGACGGCGCGACGGTCGGGTGGCACTCGAGATCGAGCGGCGGGCGTTGTCCCTGCATCATCTCCAGGCATCCGGGAAGTCCGATCGGAACCGTCACTCCGCTTGTCGGCATAGATGATGACACGTCCCCGGTTCAGGTGGACGACCGGCTCACGACCTAGTCGGGCGGCGAGGGCTTCTCGTGTGGGTGTTTCCACTCGCGTATCGCGTCCCAGATCGTAATGCCGGCCAGGACGACGGTCGCGGTGCTGGCGGCGATCCTGGACGGCAGCTGGATCATCACCGGTACCACGGCGGCCAGCACGAGAATTCCGGTCACTCGGGATGGGGACACCCGGGCGAACACGTCGTACTCGAGACGGGCCCGCCCGGCCAGGAACAGCGCCGGTCCGCCGAGGATGACCCCCAGCCATCTGGGATCCTCGTGGCCGGTCGGGTTGTCGATGACGAGTGCGTGGCCGACGCCGGTGGTGAGAATGCCGGTCACCATGACCAGGTGGGTGTAGATCTCGGACTGGCCACGGCGGGCCGGGCGGGGGGCGACTTCGATGGCGGCGGGCAGTAAGGTCCCCGCGCGGTGGAAGTAGATTCGCCACATCAGCACGGCGGTGGCAAAGGACACCGTGGTCGGAACCACCTGGTCGGGCTCGAACCTGTTGGCGAACGTCAGGCCCGTGAGCAGGATCGTCTCACCGATGGTGATGATGATGAACTGCTGGTAGCGCTCGGCGAGGTGCTCGCCCGCGATTCGCCACTCGGCGATACGGGAGCGGCCAAGGCCGGGTATCGGCCAGCCGAGCAGGAGTCCTGTGTAGTCGATCGCCAATGCCAACGCCCACAGCCATCCTCGTTCAGGGCTCTGCGGAAAGAGTGCCGCGCCGGCGATCCAGGGTACGGCGGATGCCGCGGCCCAACAGAGTGACCGAACGGGACTGTGCTGCTCACGGCTCGGAGCGAACAGCAGAAGGAGGAGGGAGCGGCCGAATTGGATGACGACGTAGGTGACCGCGAACGTCAGGCCTCGGGCGCCGAACGCGTGGGGCAGGGTGACCGCCATGATCATGCTGCCGAACATGACCCAGACGGTGACCAGTTGGACCGCCGGTCGTCCCGCGTCATGCCTACTCGTCACCCACGCCGTTCGGACCCAGACCAGCCACAGGGCCAGCAGCAGCAGTGCCGTCTGACTGACCTCGGGCAGGAGGATCCGACGGTCCAGGGTGAAGTCCTCGATGAGCCGCTGCGAGAAGCGCGTGAGCGCGAAGACGTACACCAGGTCGAGGAGCAGCTCACCCTCGCGGCCCCACAGCGGTCCACGCTCCGCACCATTCATCATCCGCCCGTTCTGCCGGCTTATATCCGCCTTTAGGGTAGCTGCACCGCGTCCTTGGTATCCGGCGCCGGCGAAGGTGCGATGTGCGTTGTCGGCGAGCGCGGGTCACGACCTCAGGGTCAGGCGGAACACCGCACCGTCCCCGGCCGGCCCGGGCGAGGTGACCGTGATGCCTCCGCCGTGGGCCTGGGCGATCTGGCTCACGATAGGCAGGCCGAGCCCGTGGCCGGGCCGGGCATCCCCACGCCAGAAGCGCTCGAAGATCCGCCGTTGCTGCTCCGGCGGGACGCCGGTCCCGTGATCGGCCACGACGACCGACACCATCGGCGCCGCCCGCTCGATGCGGACGTCCACCGCCGATCCCGGTGGCGCATGGCGAACGGCATTGTCCAAGAGGTTCGAGACGGCGCGCCTGACCGTGGATTCGTCCACCCGGCACACGACCGTGTCCGGCGCCGAGACGACGATGTGGACGCGTCTCGCGGCGGCGAGCAACCGGGCGTCCGCGACCACATCGCGTACGGCGGCCGCGAGGTCGGTCGGCGACCGGGTGATGGTCCGGGCCCGGCCCCGCGCGTCGACGAGCAGTTCCTCGATGGTGCGCTGGAGGCGGTCGGCGGCGGCACGGGACCGTTCCAGGCCCTGCCGGTAAATCTCCTCGGTGGGCGCCGGATGGGCGAGTACGACCTCCGCGTTCGTCATCAGCACCGACAGCGGAAGGCGCAACTCATGGCTCGTCTCCTCGATGAGCCGGCGCTGGGTCTCCGCGGCGACCTGCAGCCGATCGAGCATGGCGTCGAAGCTGGCAGCCAGGGCGGTCACCTCGCTCGGCCCGTGGTCCAGCCCGATGCGGCGGCCGAGATCCGTGGCCTCGATGTCCTCCGCCACCGCACGTACCCGGTGCAGGGGGCGTACCGCTCGTCCTGCCCACCACCACGCCACCGCGGCGGCCACCGGGGCGAGCGCGATCAAGGTGCCGAGCGGCCAGCCTGACAGGTTGACGTCCGACACCACCGCCGGCGGCTGACCGTTCTCGACGCTGCTGGTGATCTCCGTGTCGGTCGCCAGGACGACCCCGAACAGCAGGAGCACGGGCACGTAGATCGCGACGAACCCGAGTGCCGCGAGGCGAACCCGCAACGATCGCCACCGGTCCCTCACGACTCCGCCCGAAGCTGGTAGCCGACGTTCGGAATGGTGACGATCGGCGGCGGCGCGCCGAGCTTGCGACGCAGGCGGCTGAGGATGACCCGCACCGACGCCGTGAACGGGTTCGCGTTCGCGTCCCAGACGTGCTCCAGGAGATCCTCCGTCGACAGCACCGCGCCAGGATGGAGCATGAAGTAACGAAGGAGCGAGTACTCGCGTGGCGTCAGGGCGAGGAGGACACCCGCCCGCCACGCCTGGTGCGTCGACGGGTCGAGCGTCAGGCCACCCACCCGCAACGTGGTCCCCTGTTCGACCCCGCGGCGGGCCAATGCCCGGATCCGGGCGGTCAGCTCACCGAAGTGGAACGGCTTGACCAGATAGTCGTCCGCACCGGCGTCGAGCCCCGCCACCCGATCGGCGACCGCGTCGCGGGCCGTCAGCACGATCAGCCTTCGCGGCCGGTTGAGGTCGGGATCCGTGCCACATCGACGGACCAGCTCGAGCCCGTCACCGTCGGGCAGACCGAGGTCGAGACACATCACATCGTACGAGGTGATCCGGAGGAGCTCCTCCGCGTCGGCGCCGGTGGCCGCCAGGTCGGTGGCGTAGGACTCGTTGCGGAGCCCGATGGCGAGAATCTCCGCCAGCTCCGCGTCGTCTTCAACCACGAGGATCCGCACGTCGCCACCTCAGCCGACCCGCTGCGCGGAGGTCGTGGCACCGTTCGGGCCGTTCACGGTCATGCGATCCTTCGCGAACCCGACACTCACGTCGGGGCGTACCCCGGTCGGATCGTCCGGGTGGTAGCGGTTGTCACCGGACGGCAGGAACTGCAGGGTCGGATGCTCCTTGGTCGGCACCTCGGCGGCCTCCACACCACCCTCCTCGTTCAACGCGAACCATCCGAGGACCGGTTTGCCGCTGGAGAGCACCGAGACGTACGTCCGGATCTCGCCGCCATGCGCGATCGATCCGAGGAAGGTTACCTTGCCCATCGGCCCGATCTGCTTCTCGAAGGCCGCGCGTTCCTTGCGGCCCTCCTGGGTCTCGCCGGCCAACAGCTTGCCCACCATCTCCTCGTGTGCGCGAAGCTGGCTGCCCGGAACGCCGGCGGGCGGCGGGAAGATCGCGGCGACCGCGTCCGCACCCACGGCGGTGATGGCCAGCCGGTCGTCGCGAACGGTCGCCGTGAGCGATCCTCCGGCACCGAGCTGGTACGTGCCGACCACGGCGTCCAGGTCCGCCTTGCTCGCCTGCGCCCTCGGCACCGGCAGCGGCTTGCCCGCAACCATCGCCGGTCCGACCGCCTGCAACAGCTCCTCCGCGGAGATCTTCGGCTTGTTCGAGGCCATCGCGATGACCCGCTGTCGCCGGGGGAGCCAGACGACCACCGCGTTGTGCCCGATGTCGCCGCCACCGCCGGCCGTCGCCAGGAGCGGCTCGCCGTACAGCGACGTGTCGTACGCGACCCAGCCCGGCGCCTCGCTGCGACCCTCCCCGATGTCACGGCCCGGCGTGGCGATCGCCCTGGTCGAGGCGGCGGACACGATCTTGCCAGTGAACAGCGCGTGCGTCCACGTCGCCAGTTCGGCTGTCGTCATGGCCAGGCCGCCGTTGCCTTCGACCGCCCAGTACGGGCCGGAGAACTCGCCGGCGTCGTCGGCGGTGCCGTCGTCCCGGTAGCCGACCGCCCGCGGACCGGGCGCGGCCGGTTGTCCGTTCCAGAAGCCGCCGGCCGTGCGACCGTCGGGCAGCGGCAGGATCTCCGACTTGAGATAGTCACGGTAGCCCGATCCGGAAACCCTCTCGACGATAAGGGCCAGCAGCGTGTAGCCCGCGTTCGAGTACAGGTACTTCTTACCTGGTTGTGCGGCCAGTTCGAGCTTGCCGATGGCCTTCAGCGCCTCTTTTTCGCTCATCGGCTGCGTGTCGTTGCCGTGGGTTCCCTTGAGCCCACTGGTGTGGAGCAGCAACTGGTGAACCGTCGCCGCACGAACGGGTCCCTTCAGCTCCGGCAACAGGTCGCCGGCCATGTCGTCCAGCTTCAACTTGCCGTCGTCGGCCAGATGGTAGACGGTGGCCGCGGTGAATGCCTTGGTGATCGAACCGATACTGAACGTCGTGTCAATGCTGTTCGGTGTTCTGTCGTCGGCGGAGCCGTACGCGGCCAGACAGTCCGTCGCGCCACCGGTCGAGACCGCGATCGACCCGCTGAAGCCGGCAACCGCCCAAGCGCTGAGCGACGTGTCCAATTCGCGGGGACAGGACGTCGACGCCGGTGCACTCGTCGCTCCCGTCGCATCTTCGGGATCGTCCTCCGTGCAACCCGATAACAAGATCAATGCGGCGGTGAGAACGGTGAGCTGCCTTTTCATGGAGGGACCGTAACGAGGCTGGGGTGAACGCGCTGTTAACGTGCGAATCCCGGCAGGGACATGCGTCGGGCCGCCAGTGGTCCTCGGTCAGTGGTGGGGCGAGGATCTCGATGTCCTCGCTTCGGGTACTCGTCGCCAGCACCCGGAGCATCGCGAAGAGTTCCGTACGTGCTGCCGGGGGATCCGGCACCGGTCGTCGCCCCGACCGGCGATCGGCGCGGGCATTCGAGGTGTGTACCCGCGGACACCCGACCGGAATCCGGGTACGGACAGTTTCAAGATCCGATGCCTCGATTACCCGTGCAAGGCGCGGAACGAGGCGCCGGCACCGGCCTCGCCCGGGTGCTATACCCGTCAATCCGAAACACGGCAACGATCCGCATGATCATATGTGGGGGCACCGCCGGGCGGCGAATGTTCACTACGGTCAGTAGCGGCCGACGTTATATTGTAGACACCCACCACGCGTGATAACTTACGTCCCGGCACGACACAGGGCGCAGAGCCCGCACCTCGAGTGAGTATTCCGCGAATTCGAGTTGGTGCTCAAACGGGACGAGCAGAGCCATGGCGACCAGAGCTGTCGGGCGGAGCGAATAATGGCGCCACAGATGTTGGCGATGGCGCTGCCGACGCCTTCCGCCGAAGTTCGCGGGTGCCTCAAGTGGATTCGCCGGCCTCCGCCGGGATGTCGTCGGCACCGGGAAGGCGGCTCGACGTCGGCGGCGTCGGCGGCCTCGTGGAGAGCCTCGATCCCGACAGACAGCCGCACTTCCGATGGGCGATGAGCTGCAGAACTCGCGCCGCCGGTCGACCTTCGCACGTACACGGGAAAACGAGGACAGCCAGTGAGCACATCCCGCGCAGCCGAGCCGGCGCTGGACACCGACCTGTGGGTGCTCGGCTCGCCCGTCTACCGGGCCGTCAAGGTTCTGGTCGTGAGCCTGGGCGTCGCGTACGCGCTCACCACGCTGATCCCGTTCGGTGATCAACGGCCCGCCTTCCTGGACACCTGGTTCTACTCCGGAGCGCTGGTCGCCACGTCACTGCTGGCGCTCGCCCGACCGGTTCTGGTCCGGCGCAACCGCCTCGCGTGGGCCTGTGCCGGGGCGGGGGTCGCCTCCTGGTCGATCGGCGACATCTACTGGTCGGCCAGTTTCTCCTCGGTCGCGGCCAGCGAGATTCCGGTTCCGTCGTTGGCGGACGTGTTCTACGTCGGGCTGTACCCGCTGGCATATGTCGGGTTCATCGTGCTGGCCCGTGGCACGGTGCGCCGCCTGCCCGCTTCGGTGTGGCTCGACGGGGTGGTCACCTCGCTGGCGGCCGGTGCCGTGTTCTCCGCCGTCATGCTGACCGACGTGCTGTCCGCCGACGCCGGTAAGGCGTTGGCGGAGACGATCACCAATCTCTCCTATCCAATCGGAGATCTGGTGCTCATGGTCGTCGCGGTTGCGGCACTGGCCATGGTGCGGTGGCGTACCGACCCGGTGTGGTGGCTGCTCGGACTGGGCGCGGCCGCCTTCGCCGTCGCCGACACGGCGTACCTGCTCGGCCTCGCCAACGACACGTACGACGACGGCACCTGGATCGACGGCACGTGGATGATCGGCCTGACCCTGATGGCGCTGGCCGGTTCGCTGTTCCGTCGCCGGCCCGCCGACGAGGTGCGGGGCTTCGCCGCGCTGCTGGTCCCGATCCTGTTCTCGCTCTGCGCGCTCGTGGTACTCATCGTCGGCACGTTCGTCCCACTGCACCCGATCTCGATCATCATGGCCAGCGCCTGCCTCGTCGCCGCCGGCGCCCGAACCGCCCTCACCTTCGAGCAGACCCGGGAGTTGACGCGTACCCGCGTCGAAGCGACAACCGACGAGTTGAGCGGGTTGGGCAACCGGCGGGTGCTCGACTCCGCGCTACCCGGCATGCTCAGCAGCCTTCCGTCGGGCGCGGCGTTGCCGCTCACCATCGTGAGTGTCGACCACCTACGGGAGATGAACCGGATCCTCGGCTACACGGCCGGCGACATGATCCTCAACGCCGTGGGCTCCCGGCTGCGTGCGGCCCTGCCGACCGAGGCGGTCGCGGTCCGCCTCGGCGGCGCCGAGATAGCCATCCTGCGGACCGTCACCACGGGCACGGCCGAGAGCGTCGCCAGGGACACCGAGAACCTACTGCGCAGCCTGGGGCGCCCGGTCGTCGCCGGTCCGATACCCGTACAGATCGAGCTGAGCGCCGGCGTGGCCATCGCACCGGTACACGCGACCACGTCCGCCGAGCTGATCCACTGCGCCGCCGACGCCCTGCACGCGGCGAAGGCGAACTGCTCGGAGGTCGAGATCTACGATCCGAGCCTTCGCGGTGACCTGCACTCGCACCTCTTGCCGGACCTGTTGCGGGCTGCGGAGAACGGGCAGTTGTTCGTGTACTACCAGCCGAAGATCGACCTGACGACACGCCGGCCGGTGGCCCTGGAAGCCCTGCTCCGCTGGCGCCATCCGACGCACGGCTGGGTCGAACCCGCTCCGCTGCAACGACTGGCGGCGCAGGTGGGGCTGACCCGTCAACTCACCAGGATCCTGCTGCTGTCCGCACTGCAGGCCTGCGCCGCCTGGCGACGGAAGGGCTACGAACTGGGGGTGGCCACGGACGTGTCGGTGGCCGATGTGCTCGACTCCCACCTGCCGTACGACGCGGCAAAGATGATCAACAAGGTCGGCGTGCCGCCGGGCGCGTTGACCCTGGAGATCGCCGAGGAGGTCCTGCTCATCGACGCCCGCCGCACCGCCACGGCACTGAGCCAGTTCCGCCACTTCGGCGTCCGCCTCTCGCTGGACCACTACGGCCGCTCCGCGCCGTCCCTCGCCCGCCTGCGCAACATGCCGGTCGACGAGCTGAAGCTGGACCCGTCGTTCGTCGAGCCGATGCTCAACAGCACCCAGGATGCCGTCGTGGTGCGCTCGACAGTGGAGTTGGCCAGGTCCCTGGGCATCACCACGGTCGTGGAAGGGGTCGCCACGCACACCCTGCTCGACGCGGTGACGCTGTCCGGCTGTTCCGCCGCACAGGGCAGCCTGTTCAGCGAACCGATGACCGCAGACAGCCTGCACGGCTGGCTGGCGTCGTTCCCCCAGGCGCCGGTCGAGCATCAACAGACCGTCTCCGGACCGCGTCAACCCGGCCAGCCGACGTCGAGCGGACGGGGCGTCGACCCATCCATCGGGCGACATCGATAGCGGTGCTCCGGGCGATCTGGCTGGTCATCCCTGTCGGGGGGTCACCAGACCGGATTCGTATGCGAACACCACGAGCTGGGCGCGGTCCCGGGCATGCAGCTTGGTCATCGCCCTGCTGACGTGCGTCTTCGCGGTGGTCGGGCTGATCACCATGTGGGCGGCGATCTCGTCGTTGGACAGGCCACGGGCCACCAGGGCGGTGACCTCGCGCTCGCGGTTGGTCAGCACGTCGAGCCCCGCGGGCGCGCGTTCGGGGCGACGGGCGACGTACTCCCGGATCAGGCGGCGGGTGATCGCGGGGGACAGCAGCGCGTCGCCGCGGGCCGCGACCCGGACGCCCTGTAGCAGGTCGGCGGGCTCGGTGTCCTTGACCATGAAGCCGCAGGCACCGGCCCGGAGGGCGTTGAAGACGTACTCGTCGAGGCCGTAGTTGGTGAGGATGACGACGTGGACACCGCTCAGCCGCTCGTCGGCGGCGATCAGCCGGGTCGCCTCGATGCCGTCCATCACCGGCATCTGGATGTCGATGAGGGCGACGTCGGGAAGATGCTCCCGGGCGAGTGCGACGCCCTGCTCGCCGTTCGCCGCCTCGGCCACCACCTCGATGTCGTCCTCGATCCCCAGCAGGGCCCGGAAGCCGCCACGAATGAGAGCCTGGTCGTCCGCGAGGAGCACACGGATCACGACGCATCTCCGAGAGGAAGCTCGGCGCGTACGGTGAAGCCGCCCTCGGGACGGGGCTCGGCACGCAGTCGGCCGCCGAGGGCCGCGACGCGCTCGCGCATGCCGAGCAGGCCCGTGCCGGGTACGGGCGGTGCGTCCGGGTCGGCCCCGCCGTCGTCGTCGACCTGCACGACCAGCTCCTCGTCCGCATAGTCGATGCGCACCGCCGCAGCCGCGCCGTCCGCGTGCCTGGCGACGTTGGTGAGCGCTTCCTGGACGATCCGGTACGCGGCCCGGTCCACCTCGGCCGGCAGCTCGCGCCGCCTGCCGGAGATCGTCACCGCGGCCGGCAGTCCGGTCGAGCGGGCCCGCTCCACCAGGTCGTCGAGCCGGTCGAGGCCGCTGACCAGGGATCCGCCGTCGGAGCCGCCGGAGCCCTCGGAGTCGTCGGAGCCGCGCAGCACCTCCAGGGTGGCGCGCAGCTCGCGCATGGCGTCGCCGCTGGCGTCCTGGATGGCCAGCAGCGCGGGAGGCACGTCCTCGCCGAGCCTGCGTGCCACGTGGACGGCCACCCCGGCCTGGACCTTGATGATCGAGATGCTGTGGGTGAGCGAGTCGTGCAGTTCCCTGGCGATGCGCAGCCGCTCCTCGCCCGCGCGGCGCCGGGCCACCTCCTCGCGGGTGCGCTCGGCCTCGGCGGCCCGCTGCTCGGCCTCGTCCAGGTACGCCTGGCGGTGCCGGGTCACCGTCGCCGCCACACCGGCCGCCACGAACCAGCCGATCAGCAGTGCGATGCTCTGGAGACTCTGCCAGGAGCCGTCGACGCCGGTCAGGTTCACCACCAGGCCGACGCCCAGGAAGACCACGCCCGCCAGCGCCGCGGCCAGCCGATGACCGGCCCTGACCGCGCCGAACACCGACAGCATCACGGGAAAGGCGGCCGACGGTCCCGGCTCGATGTGCACCGCGACCCCGAGCATGCACGCCGTGCTGACGAGCAGCGACACCAGGGGCGCCCGCCGCCAGGCGACGAGCGCGAGCGAGCCGGCGAGGACGGCCGCGAAATCCAGCACACCCGCGCCCGGCGTTATGGACACGACGACCGTGAGCAGGACGGCCATCACGGCGGCGAGCAGGCCGTCCTGGGCGAGCGGCCCCAACCGGTCCATGAACCTCATTCATGCAGATTAGAGCCTGCCGGGCCGGAGATCGTCCGCTGCGGGTCGTAACAGATCGGTACTCCCCGCGAAGTAGTCGGGCCGTTCCTACTTCCCAGGCGCCGGAGCGGAGAGTCATCCCGGGCAGGATGACCGCTGACCGGCCCGGACACCACGATGTTCGGCATGGACACGATCAGACTCGAGGACGGGTCGCGCCACGTCGGCCCGGAGAGCCGCTGGCCGTCCCTTCTCGCGCCGGAACCCGGCACCAGCGGGTCCGTGGCCGCCAGCGCGGCGCGGCGAACCGAGGCGCGATGACGGCCAGGGAGCCGGCGGGCGCAGGCGTGGTGATCGAGCCGGCCGCCCGGCCGGGGCTCACGCTGGCCGCGGTGGCCGTGGTGCAGTTCCTGGTGTCGCTGGATCTCTCGGTGGTGAACGTGGGGCTACCGCAGATCGCCGCCGGTCTCGGGTTCGGCGCGGTGGGGCTGACGTGGGTGATCCATGCCTACGCGTTGACCTTCGGTGGTCTGCTTCTGCTGGGCGGGAAGGCCGCCGACCGGTACGGCCGCAGGCGGGTCCTGCTGCTCGGGCTGGGTCTGTTCGGTGTCGCCTCGCTTGCCGGCGGGTTCGCGCAGGAGCCCGGTCATCTGGTGGCTGCCCGGGCCGCTCAGGGTGTCGGGGCCAACGCCGCCGGAGGGGCGCTCGGTGTGTTGATCGGCGGCCTGCTCACCCAGTACGCCGGCTGGCGCTGGGTGATGCTGGTGAACGTTCCGATGGCCGCCTTCGCACTGGCCCTGGCCCGGCGGGGTGTGGTCGCGGGCCCGGCCCCGGTCCACGGCGGCCGTCCGGACGTCGTCGGCGCCGTCCTGGCCACGGCGGGCATGACCCTGCTGGTGTTCGGCGTCGTCCGCACCGACCAGTACTCGTGGGCCTCGCCGGAGACCCTGGCCACGCTGGCGGTCGCCGTCACGCTGCTGGTCGCGTTCGTCCACGTCGAACGGACCACCACCCGCGAACCGCTGATCCGGCTCGGCCTGTTCGCCAACCGCTCGGTCGCCGGCGCGAACGCCTTTACCCTGCTGATCGGCGCGGCCATGGCCGCGTCCTTCTACTTCATGTCCCTCTACCTGCAACAGGTCCTCGGAACGGGGCCGGCGCTGACCGGGATCATGTTCCTGCCGATGGCTCTCGGGGTGGTCGTCGGCTCGTTGCTGGCGGTCAAGCTCGGCTACCGGGTGGCTCCACGGACCCTGCTGGTCATCGGTGGGCTGCTGACCGCGTCCGGGTTCGCCTGGTTCGGCCTGATCAGTCCCGACGGCGCCTTCGCCACCGACGTCCTCGGGCCCTCGATCATCGCCAGCGTCGGCTTCGGGCTATGCCTCGGACCGGTCGTCTCCATCGCCACCGCCGGCGTCGCGCCCTCCGAGACCGGCACCGCCTCGGGCCTGCTCAACAGCTCACGCCAGCTCGGGGCCTCACTCGGACTCGCCGCCCTGGGCACCGCGGCCCATCAACGGACCGGCCAGACCGTGACGCCCGAGAGCCTCAACGACGGATACGCACTCGGGCTGTCCCTCAGCGCCGCGCTCCTGGTCACCGCCGCCCTCATCGCCCGCACCGTCCTGCGGCGGACCAGGCCGCCGGCACCCGCCGAGCAGACCGACGACCGCGATCTGCTTCCGGCCCGGAAGTGACGGGCGTTCCGCCCCATGCCGCGCACGGCCACCAGGACGGGAGAGCGATGACCAGCACCGATCTCGCCGAGGCGAGGGAGCGGTCCATACCCATGCCACCGGATGCCGGCTCTGCGGCGGAACAGAGCCTGGCAGCGCTGCTACGTCCGCATCTGGGGAGTTTCGCCGCCGTTGTCGTCCTGCGTGTCATTGGCGCCGTTGCGGGCCTGGCGCCGCTGCTGGCGGTGGTCGAACTGGGGCGCGCGCTGCTGTCGCCCGGTCCGACCGACCGCGGCCATGTCTGGATCGTCGTGATCGCGGGCGGGGTCGGCCTGCTCGTCCGCCTGCTGTTCACGGCCGCGTCGTCCGGACTCGGGCACCTGCTCGACGACCAGGTGCAACTGTCGTTCCGCCGGCGGCTGGCCGCCCGGCTGGGGCGCGTGCCGATCGGCTGGGTCTCCCGGCGCCGGACCGGCGAGCTGGCCAAGGTCGTGGGGCAGGACGTGAGCGCCGTGCACCCGTTCATCGCACACACCCCCGGGGAGCTGGTCTCCGCCTTCGTGGTCCCGCTGGTATCGCTGGCCTACCTGTTCACCGTCGACTGGGCGCTCACGCTGATCACGCTGATACCGGTGGTGCTTGCGGTGGCGCTGGTCCCGCTGATGATGACCCCGGCCCGGCTGCGCGAGCAGAAGGAGTTCGACGGGGCCATGGAACGGATCGCGAGTTCGGTCGTGGAGTTCGTCCAGGGCATCGCGGTGGTCAAGGCGTTCGGCGGCGGCGAGCGTGCCCATCGCGAATTCCGGACGGCAGTGCAGGATTTCGTCGCCAGCTTCTACCGGATGGTGCGCGGTCTCGCCGGGATCGCGGCGGGGATGCAGCTGGTGCTGTCGCCGCCGTTCGTGCTGCTGGTCGTGCTGGTCGGTGGTGCGGCTCTGATCGAGGACGGCGGCATGGCGCCGGCCGACCTGCTGGCCTTCCTGCTGCTGGGGCTGGGTTTGACCGCGCCGGTGGAAGCTCTCGGCCATGGCTTCGACGATATGCAGGCCGCCCGGCGCGCGGTCGACCGGATCCGGGACGTGCTCGCGGTGCGGTCGCTACCGGAGCCGGCCCGTCCGATCGCACCACAGGGCCACCGGGTGGAGCTGCGTGACGTCCGGTTCGGCTACGTCGCCGACCACGAGGTGCTGCGCGGGATCGACCTGGTGCTCGAGCCGGGCACGGTCACCGCGGTCGTCGGACCGTCGGGCAGCGGGAAGTCCACCCTGGTCCAGCTGCTACCGCGGTTCTTCGACCCGACCCACGGTTCGGTCTCCCTGGGCGGCGTCGACCTGCGCGAGCTGGGCAGCCGGGAACTCTACCAGCAGGTTTCCTTCGTCTTCCAGGACGTTCGCCTGCTGCGTGCCTCGGTTGCGGACAACATCGCGCTCGCGGTACCGCGGGCCGACCTCGACGACGTGGTTCGCGCGGCCCGGCGGGCGAACATTCACGAGCGGATCCTCGAGCTGCCACGCGGATACGACACGGTGCTCGGGGACGACGTCAAACTGTCGGGCGGGGAGGCGCAGCGGATCTCGCTCGCCCGCGCGCTGCTCGCCGACGCACCCGTTCTGGTGCTCGACGAGGCGACCGCCTTCGCCGACCCGCAGACCGAGCGGGCGGTACGCCGGGCCCTGGCGACGCTGGAGGGCGACCGGACCCTCCTGGTCATCGCCCATCGCCTGGAGACGATCGCCGACGCCGACACCGTCGTGATGCTGGAGAACGGGTCGATCGCCGAGCGCGGCAAGCCCGCCGAACTGCTGGCCCAGGACGGCCGGTTCGCCGCGTTCTGGCGAACCCACCGATCGGCGATGACCGACGGGACCGGAGCCCACGGTGGCGTACCGCAAGGAGACGAGGTCCGATGATCCGAATGCTGCTGCGCGTGCTGGGACCCGAGTACGCTCCGCCGGTACGCCGCACCGTGGCCCTGATGACGACGACCGCGGTGGTCGAGGGGCTGTCCTACGCACTGCTGGTTCCGGTGCTGCAGGCGCTGTTCGGAAGCACGCCCGCGGATGCCCGGCCCTGGCTGATCGCGTTCGGGGCCGCGGTCGCGGTCTACGCCGTGCTGCGCTACGCCAGCGACCTGTCCGGTTTCCTCGCCGGGACCACCCTGCTGCGCGGCATGTACCACCGGCTGGGCGACCACCTGGCCCGGCTGCCCATCGGCTGGTACGGCGGGGGCCGGGTCGGGGAGGTGTCCGTCCTGGCCAGCCGGGGCGTCCTCGACGCGATGAGCGTGATCGCGCATTTCCTGGCGCCGTTCATCTCGGCCTGTGTCACTCCGTTGACGATCATTTTCGTGATGCTCGCCTTCAACTGGCAGCTGGGACTGGCCGCGTTGGTCGCCGTACCGGTCGTGGCGGCGATCCAGGCCTGGGCCGGACGCTCGATGGCCGCCGCCGACGCCGAGCGCACCGAGCGTGGCAACGAGGCCACCGGACGGGTCATCGAGTACCTTCAGGCCCAGCCGGTGCTGCGCGCCGGCGGCCGGACCGTCGAACGTTTCGGGTTGCTCGACGACTCGCTGAAGGAACTCCAGCGCGCGTCCCGCCGTTCCACGCTGTCGGCGCTGCCCGGCGTCCTGGGCCTGACGCTGACGGTGCAGACGATGTTCACCGTGCTGCTGGTGCTCGGCGCCTACCTCGCGCTCGGCGGGAACGTCGGCCCGGCGCAGATCCTGACGATCCTGGTGTTGGCGGCCCGCTGCGCGGATCCGCTGCTGTCGCTGGCCGACATCGGTGGCCAGATCCGCGGGGCGCGCGCCGAACTGGGCAGACTCGATGCGGTGTTGCGCACCGAGCCGCTGCCGGAGGCCCGCGAACCCATCCGCCCGGCAGGTCATGACCTGGAGTTCGAATCCGTCGCGTTCCGGCATGCCGGCCGTACGGTGATCGACGACGTGTCGCTGTCCGTACCCGAGGGCCAGCGGCTCGCCGTCGTCGGACCGTCGGGTGCGGGCAAGAGCACCCTGCTCCAGCTGATCGCGCGGTTCTACGACGTGGACGCGGGCGCGGTCCGGTTGGGCGGCGTGGACGTGCGTGCGATCAACACCTCGGTGCTGATGCAACAGATCGCCATCGCCTTCCAGGACGTCTATCTCTTTGACGGTACGGTCGAGGAGAACGTGCGTCTCGGCCGTCCCGACGCCGGCGAGGCCGAGGTGCGGGCGGCGGCGAACGCGGCGCGGCTGGACGAGGTGATCGAGCGGCTGCCCGCCGGCTGGGCGACGAACGTCGGCGAGGGCGGCGCGCTGCTGTCGGGTGGCGAGCGGCAGCGTGTCTCGATCGCCCGGGCGCTGCTGAAGGACGCGCCGGTCGTCCTGCTGGACGAGGTGACCTCCGCGCTGGACCCGGTGAACGAGGCGGCCGTCCACGAGGGTATCGAGCGCCTGTCGGCGGGCCGGACGGTGGTGATGGTGGCGCACCGCCTCCGGACCGTCCAGCGCGCCGATCGCGTCGTCTTCCTGGACCGCGGCCGGATCGTGGTGGAAGGCGCCCACGACGAGCTGCTGCGCCGTAGCGGCCGCTACGCCGCGTTCTGGAACATCGCCGTGACACCGACGCCAAGCGGATGACCGGTTGCGGCGATCGACGGGTACCCGTTCGGTGCCGGCACCCCCACCAGGACCATGGACGGCGCCACCGTCGACGACGGTGGCGCCGGCGCCGTTCGAAGCCGTTGACCCGCGCGGGTCGACGCTCACCGAGTGGAAACCTCTCGGTCGGCAGTCTGATCCCCATGAAGATTTCACGCTTGGCGAAAGCCTCGATGGTCGCCGTCGCGGCGCTCTCCCTGCTCGGTTGCAGCGCGGCCGACAACGAGACACCGAAGACGGATCAGGAACAGGAAGACGCCCAGTTCCTCAAGTACGTGAAGTGCCTGCAGGACAACGGTGTCGAGGCCTCCTATTCGCAGGGTTCCGACGGGCGGGGCCACTTCGACGTCGACAGCGGGCCCGGTGATCCGAAGTTCAAGGCCGCGCGGCAGGCCTGCGCGGAGTACGTTCCGCAGGAGATGAAGAAGACGGCGTCTCCGTCCGAGCTGGATGCCCTGATCAAGGTCGCCGCGTGTATGCGCAAGCAGGGAATCGCCGTCGAGGACCCGACGATCGACGATCCCGCCCTGCACATCGGAGGCGCCGAGGGGGACAGCAGGAAGATCGAGGAGATCAGGGCCTCCTGCCAGAAGGAGACCCTGATCCCCAGCCCTTCGAGCTGACGGGTGGCGGGGGAGTCGGTCAGCGCGGTCAGGTCGTGGCGAGCGCCTCGGTGGGAGTAAGACGGGCGGCGCGGCGGGCGGGGTAGAGGCCCGCCAGGGCGCCGATGACGATGGCGGCCGCGACCCCGCCCGCGATGGTCTCCGTGGGCAGGGTCAGAGGCCAGCCCATAACGAGGGCGTACCCCGTGCTGGCGACGAGACCGACGGCGGCGCCGGCTGCTCCGCCGAGCGTGGACAGGGTGACGGATTCGGTGAGGAACTGCATTCGAATCTGGTGCCGGGTGGCACCGAGGGAGCGGCGCAGGCCGATCTCCTGGCGGCGTTCGAGCACGGAGATGACCATGACGTTGGCGATTCCGATGCCGCCGGCGAGGAGGGCGACGATGCCGATGCCGAGGAACAGGGCGTTGAAGGCGCTGTCGGCGGCGGCCTCGGCCTCGAGTTCCTGGGTCGGCTGACTGACCTGGACCTCTTCGGGATGTTCCGGGTTGATGGTTCGGGCGAGCACGTCGTACACCGACTGGACGGTCTGCGCCGTGGAGCGTTCGTACAGGGTGCTCGGGTGTCCGCTGAAGCCGAGCTGGCTGGCATAGGGCCAGCCGATCAGCGCGGCCCGGTCGATCTCGGGGGCCAGCGGCAACGTGTCGAGGACGCCGATGACCAGGAACCAGCGTCCGGCGATGTAGACGTGCGCGCCGGCCCTCGCGATGCCGAGCCGGTCCGCGGCGACCGAGCCGAGGGCCACGGTGGGGTACCGGCCGGTGGCGGCGTTGAGGAACGTTCCGGACCGGACGGTGCCCTGGAGAGTGTTCAGCAGGTCGACCCGGGCGGCCTGGACGGCGATGCCGTTGGTCTCGGCCGGGTCGATCCTGTCGGTGCGGCGGACGGTGGCACCGCCGACCATCCCGATCGCGGAGACGTCGGTTACGCCGGGGATGCGGGTGACCATGCCTTCGGCGCCGTCGGGGAGGGTGGAGTTCTGTCCGAGCAGGTTCGTGCCGGGGGAGGCGGTGAGCAGGTTGGAGCCGAGGGCCCGGATCTGAGCGATCAGTCCGGCCTGGCTGACGGTGCTGATGCCGACCAGGCCGACCATGGCGGCGACCCCGATGGTGATCCCGACAGCGGACAGGACGGCGCGCAGGGGGCGCCCGCGCAGGCCTTCCAGGCCGACCCGGGCGAGGTCACCGGGGTGGAGCCGGGCGGGGGCCGGCAGCTGTGTCGTGGCGCTCATGTGCGGACTCCCGTATCGACGTGGATCTGGCCGTCGCGGATCTCCAGCCGACGCGGCAGCGCGGCGGCGACCTCCCGGTCGTGGGTGATGACCACGATGGCGGTGCCGTCGTGGTGGAGTTCGGTGAGCAGGGCCAGCACCTCGGCGCCGGAAGCGGAGTCGAGGTTGCCGGTGGGCTCGTCGGCCAGCAGCAGGCTCGGGTTGCCGACCACCGCGCGGGCGATCGCCACGCGTTGCTTCTCGCCACCCGACAACTGGTGGGGTCGGTGGTCCAGCCGGTGCCCGAGGCCGACCCGCTCCAGCGCGGTCCGCGCGATACGGCGGCGCTGCCGCAGGAGCGAGCCGTGATAGAGCAGCCCGGCGGCGACGTTGTCCAGGGCCGACAGGTGCGGCGTGAGGAAGAACTGCTGGAACACGAACCCGATCCAGCGGGCGCGGACCGCGGCCAGCCGCCGGTCCGGCAACCGTGCCACATCGTGGCCGTGGATCAGTACGCGGCCGCTGGTGGGTGTGTCCAGGGTGCCCATCAGTTGCAGCAGCGTGGACTTGCCCGACCCGGACGGCCCGACGATCGCGACCAGTCCTCCGGCATGCACGGCCAGGGACGCCCGGCGCAGCGCGTGCACACCGCCGGGGTAGGTCTTGGTGACGTCCTCGACCGCGACGACCGGTGTGCTCATGAGACGGGCACCTGCACCTTCGCGCCCTCGGTCAGGTCCCCGGTCACCTCGACGTCGTCGCCGTCGAAGACGCCCAGTTCGACCGGTACCGAGGTGATCGTGCCGGAATCATCGACCACGTTCACCGAATACGACCCGTCGGCCGCCGCGAGCAGCGCGTTGACCGGCACCGCCAGCACGTCCCTGTGCTCGACGCTGGTGAACTCGACCGTGACCGGGGCGCCGTCCAACGTGCCGGCGTCCGCGGACTCGTCCAGGGTGACCGTGACGGTGATGGTGGCGGACTCGGTGCTCTCCCCGGTCTGGGACTGGGCGTTGGTCTTGTCGGCGGTGGCGACCGTGCCGACCGAGGAGACGTGTCCCGCCGTGGACTTCCCGCCGGGCAACTCGATCTGCACCTTGGCGCCCTTCTTGGCGATCTCCTGCGACGACACCGGCATCTTCACCGTCACCTGCCGGGTGGTCCCGGACGCGGTGAGCACCGTCCCGGCGGCAGGGCCGCCGGGAACCGCGGTCACGCTGGTGACCCGGATCGGGCCGGGCATCAGCACCACGTCGGTCGGGGACACCGAACCGGTCTGGGGAACCCGCAGAGCTTCCTGCCACTTCTCGATCGCAGACCTGGTCGACGAGGTGAACGTGCGATCCACCGTCAGACCCGGGCCGTACCCGAGCGCCGTGAGGTTCTGTTCCAGTTCCAGCACGTCGTTCCCGCTGCCCATCCCCGACCGAAGTGGCCGCCAGAACGGCATCGCCCCGTAGAACAGCGGCACCGGGTGCCCGTCGACCCCGTACACCGCCTTCCCCCGCACGATGACTTTGCCAGGGGCGGGCAGCCAGGTGATCCGGCCCGAGCCGGAACCCAACACGGTGTAGGAGTCCGCGTATCCGAGCGAGCCGTCCACCTGGGCCGCGCTGGACAGGTCCGTCCGTTTCACCGGCACCGTCGGCAGCGTCGTTCCGGTCGAGGCCGGTGCCCGGTCGTCGTCCCGCAGCGCGTACACCGCGCTTCCCGTACCGACGGCCAGCACGGCGACCCCGCTCGTCACCAGCCACAGCCTGCGGCGCCGCCGGGGCGGCGCCTCGTCCTCGCTCCCTGCCGGTGTCCTGAACCCAGAATGCAACACCATTCCACTCCACTTCCTTTCACCGCGCCGGATCTTCCCGACCGCGTGACGCTGTTTCCGTGGAAGCAGCGTGGACGGTGGCAGGTTTCGTGGCGGTGAGCGGAATCCGTCGCCCCCCGCATTTCTGTGAGAATGGAAATATGCGGATACTCGTGGCCGAGGATGAGCGGTTCCTTGCCGACCTGGTGGCCGAGGGGCTGCGTGGGCAGGCGATGGCGGTCGATGTCGCCTACGACGGTGCCGCCGCACTGGAGCGTCTCGCGGTCAACGACTATGACGTGCTGGTGCTGGATCGCGACCTGCCCGGCGTGCACGGGGACGACGTTTGCCAGGAGCTGAGCCGGCGCGGGGCGCAGGTGCGGATTCTGATGCTGACGGCCTCCGGTGAGGTCCACGACCGGATCGACGGGCTGAACCTGGGCGCCGACGACTACCTGTCCAAGCCGTTCTCCTTCGAGGAACTGGCCGCCCGGATCCGGGCACTGGCCCGCCGGTCGGGCCAGCCGTTGCCGCCGGTTCTGGAACGCGGCGGGATCACCCTGGACACCGCACACCGCCGGGCCTACCGCGACAGCCGGCCGCTGCGGTTGTCCCTCAAGGAGTACGCGGTGCTGGAGGTGCTGATGCGGGCGCAGGGCGCGGTGGTCAGCACCGAGGAGTTGCTGGAGCGGGCCTGGGACGAGCACATCGACCCGTTCACCACCGCGGTCAAGGTCACGATGAGCAAGCTGCGGACCAAGCTCGGCGATCCGCCCGTCATCGTGACCGTCCCGGGAAGCGGGTACTGGATGTGAATCCGGCGACGGGTATCAGGGCGGGGTTCACCGGCTCGGTACGGGTACGGATGACCCTGCTCTACGGCGGACTCTTCACGGTCATCACCGTGGGGGTGTTGCTGGGCGCGCTGCGCGGCCAGGGGCAGGTGGTCAACGATCAGTTCGATCGGTTGACCGCCTGGCAGGTGTCCGGTGTGCCCTGCAACGAGCGGGCCTTGGCGGAACTGCCGCCCTGTGCGCGAATCCCCTTCGACCAGACCCGGACCGCCGCCGCGAGGTCGGCCATGTCCGAAACCACGGTGCCGCAGGACGTGCAGGACGGCGTGCTGAGCAGCCAGCGGCTCATCATCCTGGTCGCCATCGCCGTGATCGCGGTACTGGCGTTCACGGTGTGCTGGTGGCTGACCGGAAGGCTGCTGCGCCCACTGCACCGGATCACCGCCGCCGCCCAGCGGCTGTCGCTGTCGACGCTGCACGAACGCATTGCGCTCACCGGACCCGACGACGAACTCCGGCGGCTCGCCGACACCTTCGACGCCATGCTCGACCGGCTGGAGCGCGCGGTCGACAGCCAGCGCCGGTTCATCGCCAACGCCTCCCACGAACTGCGCACCCCGCTGGCCGTCCAGCGGACCGCCGTCGAGGTCGGGCTGGCCAATCCGTCGCCGGAACGGGTGGAGCGGATCCGCACCGAACTGCTGCACAACACGCTGCGCTCCGAACGGCTCATCGAGGGGCTGCTGCTGCTCGCCAAGGGCGAGCGCGGACTGGACGCCCGCGCGCCCGTCGACCTGTCGGTCGTGGTGCGGGAGGTCGTCGAGGAGAACGCGAGGAGTGCCGATGCGGCCGAGGTCAGCCTTCTGACGCAGACCGTACGGCCGGTCACCGTGCTGGGCGATGATGTGCTGCTCGCGCAGCTCGTGACCAACCTCGTGCAGAATGCGATCCGCTACAACGTCCCCGGTGGGAAGGTCCTGGTCGAGCTGTCCGAAGACATGGGGCTGGTGGTCGGCAACACCGGCCCGCAGGTTTCCCCGGACCGGGCCGACGAACTGTTCGAACCGTTCCGTCGGCTGAACCCGGACCGAACCGGGTCGGACGGGGGCGCGGGGCTCGGCCTCTCCATCGTCGCAGCCATCGCCCGCGCCCACGGCGGCACGGCCACCCTGAGGGCCAACCCGGAGGGTGGCCTCACCGTCGCGGTGGACCTGCCGGTTCTGGTGGAACCGGCAGCAGGTGTCGACGGAGGCGTCCCCACCTCAATCCGACGCGTCGCCAGGTGACCGTCGACCCGATCGCGAGCTGGGTGTCCCCGACGATCTGGCGGATGGGACAGCAGCGGCATCTGTTACCGTCGATGACGTAGCGACCCATCCGCAACCGTCACCGCTCCGAACTGTCTGCGACGGGGAGGAATCGCATCGATGAGCGCACTGTTCAAGGCCTTGCGCGAGCGGGTGGAAGTCAACGCGCGGCATGCGGCCGAGACGTATGTCAACGAGGTCAGCGAGTACCAGACGATGCCGTCCGGCGTTGACGGCCGTACCGGAATATACGACTTCGCGGTGCTCATCCGGCGCCGGTCGCTCGATCTCGTCGCGGCCGCGCTGCCGCTGACCGAGAAGGACCTGGCCGGTATCGGCGCGGTCGGCCGCCAGCGGGCCGAGGTGGGATTGTCGGTGCCGTCCCAGCAGCAGGTGCTCGGCCTGCACACCGCGATGATGGTGCGCGAGGTGCACGACCTGGCCCGCCCCGAGGACGTGACCGACCTGCTGCGGATGGTCGGCTGGCTCGGCGCCCAGGGCGTACGGGCCCGGAGCGCATACCTGTGCGGATACACCCGTGGCGTCGGTACCGCGCGGGTGTTGTCGACGCGGCTGGAGATCCTGGCCCGTGCCCTGCTCGCCGACGAGCCCGTGGAGCCGATTGTCGCCGACCTGCGCCTTGCCGGGCGGTACCACATCTCGATTCTGAAAACGGCACGGCCGGTGGCTCCGGAGACGCAGGCCGAGGTGGTCGCCGCGCTCGCCGCGGACCGGATTCCGGTGACCTGGCTCGCCGTCGACGAGGTCGCCGTGCTCACGCCCGGCACCGAGTCGAAGACGAAGGCCCTTCAGCGGGTACGTCAGGCGACGGCGCTGATCGGTCAGCCCTGCGGCGTGGGCTCGGCGGAGGGCGCGGTGGGCGGGCTGGCGGAGACGCTGGCGTGGGCACGCGAGGCGAGCCGGGTGGCGCCGCCGCAGGATCGTCCGGAGCGGCTGCCGGAGATCGCGGACCTGTTCGTGGAGATGGCCGTGGCGCGGACGCCGGCGGTCGACGGCTGGCTGCGTACCTACGCGAGGGCGCTGGCCGCCGGCCCGGACCTGGTGGCGACGCTGCGTGCCTATTACGCCAACGACATGATCCGCACGAGTACCGCAGCCGCGCTGCACATCCACCCCCGCACGCTGGACTACCGGCTGCGCCGCGTGCGCGAGGTCACCGGCATCGATCCCGGCTCGACCGTCGGCGTCCGGCTGTTGAGCGCGACGGTGGCGCGGACGCTCGCCGTGGCGCACTACGCGGACTGACAGACGTCGCCGCGGGCGCACACAGACCTGGCGGACGCTCCCTCATGGCCTCGGGCGGCGTGGCGCGGGAGCGGTGCCGGCCCCGTTGACGGACGCGATGACCATGGTTAGAGTCTGCGCGACGCGGGCCGAAGGCGAGGTATCACCATCACACCTCTGTCTCTGCCGCAGCCACGGCGCGCACCGGAACTCGGTCGGGAGGCGTTGATCGTCTGCGAGAGCCTGGTCCGGATCTACCAGACCGGCTCGATCGAGGTGCAGGCGCTACAGGGCTTGGACCTGGTCGTGGAGAGCGGCGAGATGGTCGCCGTCGTCGGTGCGTCCGGGTCGGGCAAGTCGACGCTGCTCTCCATCCTCGCCGGGATCGACGCCCCCACCGCCGGGCGGGCCCGCGTCGACCGGTGGGACCTGCTGGCGATGTCCCGGGCCGACCGGGTTCGCTACCGGCGCCACACCGTCGGGTTCGTCCGGCAGCAGAGCACGAGCAATCTCGTGCCGTACCTGACGGCGCGGCAGATGGTCGACCTGCCGATGACCGCGGCCCGCACGCCGGCCCGGACCCGCCGCGCCCGTTCCGCGGAGTTGCTGAAAGCCCTCGGCGTCGCCGAGTGTGCCGATCGGCGTCCCGCCCAGATGTCGGGCGGCCAGCAGATGCGGGTCGCCGTCGCGGTCGCCCTCGCCAACGAGCCCCGGGTGCTGCTCGCCGACGAGCCGACCGGTGAGTTGGACACCGCCACCTCTGCGGAGGTCCTGGGTGCGCTGCGGGACGTCAACCGGCAGCTCGGCGTCACCGTCGTCGTGGTGACCCACGATCCCGAGATCAGCGGCAAGGTCGAGCGGACCGTGGCGATCCGCGACGGGCGCACCAGCAGCGAGGTGCTGCGCCGAGCGGCGACCGCCGCCGACGGCGACGTGGGGATGGTCGCCGAGGAGTACGCCGTGATGGACCGTGCCGGGCGGGTACAGGTGCCCCGCGAGTACCGGGAGGCGTTGGCGTTGACCAGGCGGGTCCGGCTCGTGCTGGCCCCAGCCCCCGTGGCCATCCGCCCCGCCCCCGCCGACCGTCCCTGAGCCCCCCCCCC
>NZ_JADPUN010000108.1 GCF_015690345.1 Plantactinospora alkalitolerans
GAACCTGTCGGGGGCGTCGCGGCTCTTCCCGGCATGACGACGACGAGGCGTGACGTGTTGCGGCTGACCGGCGCGCTGCTGGCCGGTACCGCCGGGGTCGGGGCGGTCACGGCCAGCGCGGGCTGCCAGTTCCGGTCCGGCGACCGGGACGACCCGGAGGCCGGCGGCCACAAGGCGGCCCCGGCTGAGGCGCTGGTGGTGGAGTTGTCCGACGGCAAACTGGCGGTGGTCGACGCCGCGAGCGGGCGGATCCTGGTTCCGCCGGCCCCGGCAGTGGTCAGCGGCGACGGCCGCCGACTGGTCCGGGTCGAGCGCCCGGACGGCGGCACCCGGTTGACCAGTCACCGGCTGCCGGACGGGGCAGCGGTCGCCGCCGGCACCCTCACCGGCGCGCTCGCGGTCCGGGCCACCTCTCCGGACGGGGCACTGGTGGCGCTCGCGAACGATACCGGGCCGGGGCACAGTCCGTACCGGCCGGGGCCTCGGGAGCGGACCACGATCGTGGTCGCCGACGGTGCCGGTCAGCGCCGTCGACTGGAGTTGCCCGGCAACCTGGAACCGGAGGCGTTCGACGCGACCGGCTCGGCGCTCTTCGTCCTCGACTACCTGCCGCCGACCGCGCCGGACCGCTACCGGGTACGGGTCGTCGACCTCGCGTCCGGGCAGGTGGAGACGTTGCTGACCCGGGTCAAGGCGGCGGTGCCGGAGGGTGCTGAGGAGGAGATGCGCGGCGAGGGCAGGCAGGCGGTGTACGACCGGCAGCGCAACCGGCTGTTCACGCTCTACACGCACCAGCCGGACCACGTACACACCCGGGACCGGATCGCCGCCGCCACGGACCCGAACGGCGCCGGGGCGCGCGAGGACGCCCCGCACGTGCACGCCTTCGTGCACACGCTCGACCTGAATGAACGCTGGGCGTTCTGCGTCGACCTGCCGGCGCCGTTCGGCGAGCGTGCGGCGGTCGGGCACACGATCGCCCTGAGCCGGGACGGCAGCCGGCTCTACGTGGCGGACACCGGCAGCGGCGCGCTGGCCACGATCGACCCCGAAGGGCTAATCGTGATGGACAGCGTCCGGTTCGACGAGCTGGCGCGCACCTCCGGGTCGAATGAGGCCGTACCGGCCGCCGCGACCTTCGACGGCGCCGGGATGCTGCTGGTCGGCGCCGGTCGCGAGGTGGTCGGGATGGCGGTCACCGCGGGCGGCGGCACGGATCCCCGGTGGTCCACGCCGGCCGAGGTACGCGGCCTCGCCGGCCCGCCCGACGGCACCCGGCTGTACGTCGGGCAGCCGGACGCCGTACTCCGGGTCGACGCCGGCACCGGGTCGGTACGGCAGCGTATCGACGTACCCGGGCTGGTGGCCCTTCGGCAGGTCATCGCCCCGACATAGCCATCCACCTCATGGCCCTAGGATCAGCCCTCGTGACCTCCGCGCTGGTACTGATCGACCTGATGCCCCGCATTGTCGCCCTGCCTGTCGCACCGCACTCCGGTGCGGAGGTCCTGGACCGCTGCCGCCGGCTGGCCGAGGCGTTCCGGGCGAACGGTCGCCCGGTGGTGCTGGTCCGGGTGGAGCGGCCGAACGTGACCGAGCAGCCGGCGGGCAGCAACCTCGTCGACGGTCTGGTCCAGCCCGGTGACGTCGTGGTCGTCAAACGGACCATCGGGGCGTTCCACGACACCGACCTGCACGGCCAGTTGCAGAGCCGGGGCGTGGACACGGTCGTGCTCGCCGGGCTGGTCACCACGATGGGAGTGGAGTCGACCGCGCGGGCGGCGAGCGACCACGGCTACGAGGTGCAGTTCGTCGCCGACGCGATGTCCGGACTCGCCGCCGACGAGCACGACTTCACCGTGGAAAGGATCTTTCCGAGGTTCGGCGAGGTCCGAAACACCGAGGCCTACACCTGATCCAGGGGCCACCCCTCGTGATGACCTCGTCGCCGATGCTGGACACCCTGGAAACGGAAACGGAAACGGAAACGGAAGCGGAAGCGGAAGCGGCGATCGGCCAGCCGGTAATGGACGCGGCGCGGGAGCGGGTGCCGCCGAACTCGCCTACCCGTCATGCACGGGCCAGCGCTCCTAATCTAATGCTGCAACGGCGTTGAGCGTGTCGGTGAGGACCTACGAAGGGACCAGGAGGTTCGCGCGGTGACGACCTACGAACTCCTGAACTACATCGCGCGGCCGCACCGGCTCACCGACCCGCAGCAGGCGCTCGACGTCTTCGACTCCGTGGCCCGGGAGATCATGTGGCACGGCCTGTCCGGGCAGTCGGTGATGATCGGCCCGGAGGGCGGCGCCAAGGACCTGCGGGTCGACATCGACGTCGACGCGGGCCGGGCGGCGCTGACCTGGCTCGCCGATGAGACGATCGCCGTAGAGCTGGCCCCGGGCGACCCGCTGGAGGTGGTATGGAACGGCGACGCGCCGCTGCAGACCATTCCCGCCAGCATGGCCCGGGTCGGCGTGCTGACCGCCCGGCAGGTGGTCGCCGACTACGTCGCCACCGGTGAGCGGCCCCGGCTCGTGGAGTGGGTCGCGGCCCCGGCGGAGGCGGCGGCGCTGCCCCACGGCATGTTCTACCGCGAGCGGATGCCCTTCTTCAGGAAGCCGGTGTCGTCGACGATCAACACACCTTGTGGGTCGCCGAGGTGCTCGACCACGTAGTCACGCACGTCGTCACGAACAGCGTCGACGTCCCGGTCCGCCCACCGCAACAAGCGCTGCATCCCGTCCGGCGACACGTCTCCGGCCTGCTCAGCCAAAGTCCAGCCGTTCTTCCGGTCCAGACCCGAGACCAGCCCGCACAGGTACTGCCGCGCCCGCTGACGCGGCTGCGCCCGACGGAACCGCACCCCAATCCGACCATGCAATCGGTCCAACCCGGCAGACCACCGCTCAACATCGACATCCGTCACGAGATGCCCAACGAACGCGAGCAACACTCGACACGCTCAATGCCGTTGCAGTACTAACTGCCCTCGTTCCGCAACTGCTCGTGGATCTGGCCAACGGTATTGACCACCGCCACGAAGTCGAACATCTGGATTTCGTCGACGGCGAAACTGCCGGTGACGATCGGCGGCGGCGCGTAGGCATAGATCTGGTTAGCGTCCAGCCGAAGCCCGCGCCGGTGGTACGCGGCCGTAGCGAGGCTGGCCAGAAGGTATCTGTCCTGGCCAGCCCCGGTGTCCAGCTCGGCAGCGAGGTCGGCACGGGCGTTCCACCCTCGTACGAGGTGCCCTTCGAAGGTGTTGAGGAACCACCAGGCCCCGTCCGCAGACTCGAGAAACACGTCGCCGAACAGCGAGGTGAACCGCGGGGCCTTACCGTCGAGGTCCAGCCATGTCCAGGATTCCAGCGCCCGAGCGTATCGCTGCTCGCTGAACTGCTTGGTGAGATCCATTACGCCATTGGATCATGTACACCTCAGGTCGCCCCGTAGCACAACCGTGGTGGCAGCAGCCGACACATCTGACCAGCCCGGTGCCGGTCCCTACACCTAGCCGGAGATCAGGGCCCAAGCCGGTCGGGCACCGTTGTCAGTCGAGGACCGTCGCCGAGCGCCCTTCGTCGACCGTGTACGCGCCTGCGGAGATCGCGCCGAGGCTGGTGGGGTTGAGGGTCAGCGAGACGACGCCACCGGGCAGTACGCGCGAGCTCTCTTCGACGGTCGCGAACGTCGCGGGCGTCGATCCGTCCGGGAACAGGCGCTTCCCCGTGCCGACGACGCTGGAGGGTTCGCTCGGTCGGGCTGGCTTCGGGATGCTCGGCGATTTGCTCCTCGTCCCCGAGATGCGCTCGCACCAGCAGACCGGCGTCCTGCAATCGCTGGACGAAGTGCTCGACGTTCTCGAACATCGGCGCCTCCCAGCTTTCGCCGCCGATGACGATCCTGCCCGATTCCGTCACTGGGAACGGCACGTACCCATCGACGATCGAGGCCGCAGGATGCGGCCGAAGAACCGCGCCGAATGCGAACCGGACCCCGAGGAACTCGGTGCCCGGCGGGACCGGCGCCGTGGTCGCCCTCGTCTCCGGCCCTCGCAGGCTGGCGAGTAGGCGTCCCTGCGCCCGCGAGAGGATCAGATGCCAGCAGGTACGTGCCGCGGACGTCATCGTCTCCTCGGCGTCAGAGCGGGTGCGCCACACGCGGTCGACGACGCTCACGTCGATCTCGGTGTCGCGATGCTCGAACCGCAACGCCATGGCCTCCTCCTTCTCCAATCTGCCGAGGTTCCCTCCCGAGACTAGCGACGTCGACGATCAGGACCGACACGTTCACAAGCGCAACAAGTACGACCGGAGTTCCGGGAGGGAGCCGGTCCGAATCGTCGAGGAGGCGGGGAAGCCGGTCGCGCAAATCGCCCGGAACGTGAACCAGGGCATGCTCAAGGCTGGCCAACCACCGCGACCCCACGGGGCGCCATCTCAAACCGAGACAGGAACTTGCACCCTCGCTCACTAGCCGGCCGCGACGCTCCCGGGGGTGAGGCCGCCCGGCTGGTCGCCCTGGACGACGGGCGCCCGGACCAGGTTGCCCCACTCGGTCCACGAGCCGTCGTAGTTGCGGACCCTCGGGTAGCCCAGCAGGTGGTGCAGCACGAACCAGGTGTGGCTGGACCGCTCACCGATCCGGCAGTACGCGATCACGTCGTCGTCCGGGGAGAGGCCGAGCTGGTCGGCGTAGATCGCCCGCAGTTCGTCGGGGCGCTTGAACGTGCCGTCGTCGTTCGCCGCCGCCTTCCACGGCTTGTTCACCGCGCCGGGAATGTGCCCGCCGCGCAGCGCGCCCTCCTGCGGATAGTTCGCCATGTGGGTCAGCTCGCCGGTGTACTCGGCCGGGGACCGGACGTCGACCAGTGGCCGGGCCGCCGCGATGTGCGCCAGAACCTGGTCCCGGTACGCCCGGACCTTCGAGTCGTCGCGCTGCGGCACCGGGTATTCGGCCGGCTTCCGCTCGGTGCGCTCCCGGGTCAGTTCCCGCCCCTCCTCGACCCACTTCTGCCGGCCACCGTCGAGCAGCCGTACGTCGGGGTGGCCGAACAGCGTGAAGACCCAGAGCGCGTAAGCCGCCCACCAGTTGAAGTTGTCGCCGTAGAAGACGACCGTGTCGTCCCGGCTGATCCCCTTCGCCGCACAGAGCCGGGCGAACGCCTCGGCGTCGAGGTAGTCCCGGGTCACCTGGTCGTTCAGCTCCAGGTGCCAGTCGACCTTGACGGCTCCGGGAATGTGCCCGGTCTCGTAGAGCAGCACGTCCTCGTCGGATTCGATCACCACAAGCCCGTCGGTGCCCAGGTGTCCGGCCAGCCACCCGGTGGTGACCAGGCGCTGGGGGTCGGAGTAGTCCTGCAACTCGGGGGCGGGGTCGCTCGGCATCGGCATGATCTCCACGGTACGCCGGGCGGCCCGGTCCGGCGGTCGGCTCGGTGGGTTACCGTTCCCACGTGACGGAGGCGACGGTTACCGTTCCCACGTGACGGAGTCGACGCAGGGCCGCACCTCCCGGTACGAGGGACAGACGTTCCGGCGCGACGACTGGTACGGCGACGAGCTGACCGACCGCGAGTACGTCGACTGCGAGTTCTTCGACGTCGACCTGACCGAGGCGACGCTGGAGCGGGTCACTTTCACGAACTGCGCCTTCGGCAACGTCCGGTTCAACGCCTCCCGGCACGACGACTCGGCGTTCGTGCGCTGCACCTTCACCCGCTGCAACTTCTTCGAGGCCGAGTTCACCGGCTGCAAGCTGGTCGGCAGCACCTTCACCGACTCGGCGCTCCGGCCGCTCACCGTGCTCGGCGGGGACTGGTCGTTCGTCGGCCTGTCCGGCGCCGACCTGCGCGGTGTCACCGTGCAGGGGGTACGGATGCGCGAGGCGGACCTGACCGGCGCGAACTGCACCGACGCGATACTGACCGGCGTCGACCTCTCGGGGGCGCAACTGCGCGGGGCCCGGTTCGTCCGGTGCGACCTGCGGGGCAGCGATCTCAGCACGCTCGACCCGACCACGGTCGAGCGCTCCGGCGCGATCGTCGACCCGGCCCAGACGATCGTGCTTGCCCAGGCCCTCGGCTTCCAGGTCGGTTGACGCTGCGGCTGATGCACTGCAACCCCAAGTGGCGCCCCGCCGCTTAACCCGGGCCCGGGCCAGCTCGGCCTGGTGTGTCGACAACACCGACACACCAGGTCGAGCGGCCGCGCTCAGTGCACGGGCCGGTCCCCACGCAGCGGGTGCGGATCGGTGAAGGGTTCCAGTAGCGGGCGCTTGGCCGTGACCGTGTCGCCGGAGGACCGGCCGGTGATCCGGCGCTTGATCCACGGAGCCAGGTGCTGGCCGGCCCAGCGCAGGTCCGCGCCCCGGGCCGCCAGCCACGGCGTCGGGGCGGGCCGGGGCGGAACCACCAGCCACTGTTCGTCCGGCGGCAGGTCGAGCGTCGCCAACACCCGGGCCGCCACCCGGCGGTGCCCGGCCGCCGACAGGTGCAGCCGGTCGGAACTCCACAGCATCGGGTTGAGGAACACCTCGTCGGCGAAGAGGTCAACCAGCATCGCGCCGTGCCGCGCCGCCGTCTCGCCGACGGCCTGGTTCAGGATCGCCACCCGGGGCGCGACGAGGCGCTGACCGGGCAACCGGGCCATCACGTCGGCGAACCGGAACAGCAGTACGTCGGCCCCGCCGGCCCGCAGCTCCGCGACCACCCGGTCGAACCGCTCGATCAGCGGGTACGGGTCGAAGTTGCGGCGCAGTACGTCGTTGCCGCCGGCCGCGAAGCTGATCAGGTCGGGTCGCATGTCGAGGGCGGCGGGCACCTGTTCCGCCACGACGCTGCCGAACAGCCGACCCCGGATCGCGAGGTTGGCGTACCCGAAGTCCGGACCGGCCGCGGTGGCTAGCGTCGCGGCCACCAGGTCGGCCCAGCCCCGGAAACTTCCGTCCGGATAGGTGTCGTCCAGTCCCTCGGTGAAGCTGTCTCCCACCGCCACGAAGTTGCGCCAGCGCACGTCGCGCCCTCCCGTCGTACTACCGCTGCCCTGCTCCCGCCCGACCCTGCGGGCCAGTCTTTCAGCGGGATCGCGGCGAGCGTACGCCCGGCCGGAGAAGGTGACCGGAGCCGCACAGCCGGCCGGACCACCCGACGGATCGGCCGGCCGGACCACCCGACAAATCGGCTGCTCCGCCCCGCAGTCCGGGACTACGCTGCCCGGATGCTGCTACGGATGTCCACGCTGTTTCTGCGTACGCTGCGCGAGGACCCGGCCGACGCGGAGGTGCCGAGTCATCGGCTGCTGGTCCGCGCCGGCTACATCCGGCGTACCGCCCCGGGCGGCTACACGTGGCTGCCGCTGGGCCGGCTGGTGCTGGACCGGGTCACCGAGGTGGTCCGACAGGAGATGCTCGCGATCGGCGCCCAGGAGGTGCTCTTCCCCGCCCTGCTGCCCCGGGAGCCGTACGAGACGACCGGCCGCTGGACCGAGTACGGCGACGAGGTCTTCACCCTGCGGGACCGGCGGGGCGCGGACTACCTGCTCGGGCCCACCCACGAGGAGATGTTCACGCTGCTGGTCCGGGACACTCTCACCTCGTACCGTGATTTTCCGGTGTCGCTGTTCCAGGTCCAGACGAAGTACCGGGACGAGGCGCGGCCCCGGGCCGGGCTGCTGCGCGGGCGGGAGTTCCTGATGAAGGACTCCTACTCGTTCGACCTGGACGAGGCCGGCCTGCGGGCCGCGTACGGCCGGCACCGCGTCGCGTACCAGCGGATCTTCGACCGGCTGGGCATCGACTACACGATCGTCACGGCGATCTCCGGCGCGATGGGCGGTTCGGCCTCGGAGGAGTTCCTCGCCCCGACGCCGGCCGGTGAGGACACCTTCGTCGGCTGTACCGCCTGCGACTACGCGGCCAACACGGAGGCGGTGACCACCCCCGCGCCGCCGGCCGGGGACGTCCACGCCCATTCGCCGGCCCGGGTGTACGACACGCCGGACACCCCGACCATCGAGTCCCTGGTCGAGCTGGCCAATGCCCGGCAACTCGACGGCCGGGCCGACTGGACCGGCTCCGACATCCTCAAGAACGTGGTCGTCGCGGTACGCCGCCCCGGGCTGGACGAGCCGGAACTGCTGGTGGTCGGGGTACCGGGCGACCGGGATGTCGACCTGAAGCGGCTCGCGGCGGCGCTCGGCCCGGCGACCGTGTCGATGTTCGACTGGACCGGGGCCGGCGGAGGTGGCCTGGTCCGGGGCTACATCGGCCCGCAACTGCTGGCCAAACTGGGGATCCGCTACCTGGTCGACCCCCGGGTGGTCCCCGGCACCGCCTGGCTGACCGGGGCGAACGAGCCGGGCCGGCACGCGACCGGCGTCGTCTGCGGGCGGGACTTCAGCCCCGACGGCACGATCGAGGCGGCCGAGGTACGGGCCGGTGACCCGTGTCCCGCCTGCCAGTCCGGGGTGCTGACCATCCGCCGGGGCGTGGAGATCGGCCACGTGTTCCAGCTCGGTCGGCGGTACACCGACGTGTTCCGGGTCGACGTGCTCGACCGGGACGGCAAGCCGGCCCGGTTGACCATGGGCTCCTACGGCATCGGGGTGTCCCGGGCGGTGGCGGTGATCGCGGAACAGCACCACGACGGGCAGGGGCTGGTCTGGCCGGCGGCGGCGGCGCCGTGTGACGTCCACCTGGTCGCCGCCGGCAAGGGGCCGCAGGCGGAGGCGACGCTCGACCTCGCGCGGCAGCTCGTCGACCACGGCCTGCGGGTGCTGGTCGACGACCGGACGCACGTCTCGGCGGGAGTCAGGTTCGCCGACGCCGAGCTGATCGGCATCCCCCGCACCGTCGTGGTCGGTCGCCGCTGGGCCGAGGGGTACGTCGAACTGCGCGACCGGGCCACCGGCGCTCGGACCGAGGTGGCGGCATCGGAGCTGGTGGGCCTGCTGACCGGCTGACAGTGCCTCGGAAACCGCCGGCGCTCAACCTGTCCGGCCGGTACGGCGGGCCCGCCGTACCTGGTAGAACCGCTGGCATTCGTGATAGTCCGGCAGCAGGTCGGCGGCCCGCAGCTCGGCCAGGGTGGGTGCGTTCGCGTCCCGCTCGGACAGGACCGGCTCGATGTCCGCCGGCCAGGGCAGCGCGAGTTCGTCGTCACGTACGTGCACGATGCGTTCCCGGGCCGGGGCGTACCGGGCGGAGCAGAGGTAGCTGACGACGCTCTCGTCCTCGATCGCGACGAAGGCGTGGCCGAGCCCTTCGGCCAGGTAGACCGCCCGGTTGTCGATGGTGTCGAGCCGGGTCACCTCGTGCCGGCCGAACGTCGGCGAGCCGAGGCGCAGGTCGACGACGATGTCGAGCACCGCTCCCCGGGAGCAGTAGACGTACTTGGCCTGGCCGATCGGCACGTCGGCCCAGTGCACCCCCCGGACGACCCCCCGGCGGGACACGCTCTGGTTGGCCTGCGCGACGGACAGCTCGAAGCCGAGCGCATCGGCGAACACCTCGGGGTCGTACCAGACGAGGAAGCTGCCCCGGTCGTCGGAGAACCGCTGGGGCAGGAACTCCCAGGCACCGGAGATGGACAGCTCGGTGGCCTTCACTCGCACCTCGCAGGCTCGCCTGGCGATATCGCCGGATTATCTGGGCCAACCGCACCATAGCGCCCAACAACCCTGAGTGGTCGATCGGAAACCCGACATGGTGTTAGCGTGCCGACCAGGGGGTAGCAGGTGGTATCGAACCGCCAGGGGGCGACGAATCGGGGTGGAGGCACTCGTGACTGAGGTCAGGGTCCGCGACGTCATGACCAGGCAGGTCGTCTACCTGCCCATGGGAACACCGCTGGACGAGGCCGCGCGGGCGATGCGCGACGCCGACATCGGCGACGTGGTGGTGACCGACGGATCGAACCTGCTCGGCATGGTGACCGACCGGGACATCGTGGTCCGCGCGGTGGCCGAGGGCAGAGACGCCCGGCAGACCACCCTCGGCTCGGTGACCACCCGGGAAATCGTCATGATCGAGCAGAACTCGACCGCGACCGAGGCGGCCACGCTGATGCGGGAACGGGCCGTACGCCGGATCCTGGTGTGCGACACGGACCGCCAACTGGTCGGCATCGTCTCCCTGGGCGACCTGGCCATCCGGCTGGACCCGTCGTCCGCGCTCGGCGAGATCAGCGAGGCGAGCCCCGACCGCTGACACCTCGGTAGCCTGGGGATCATGCCGCAATCCTCGCCGCCGCCGATGCCACCGAAACTCGCCGAGATCGTGGCCGAGTTCGCCGACGCCCCCCGGGACGTGGTCCTCGAAATGTTGCTGGAGTTCTCCGACGCGGTTCCGCCGCTGCCGGCCCACCTGACCGACCGGACCGGCATGGAGCAGGTACCGGAGTGCCAGACGTCGTTCTTCCTCCGGGCCGAGGTGGCCCCGGACCGCACGGTCACCACCTGGTTCGACTGTCCGCCGGAGGCGCCCACCACCCGGGCCTTCGCCGGAATCCTGGCCGAGGGGTTGGCCGGGGCGAGTGCCGAAGAGGTGCTGGGCGTACCGGACGATCTCTATCAGCGGATGGGTCTGGCCCAGGCGATCAGCCCACTGCGGATCCGGGGCGGCAACGCCATCCTGGCCCGACTCAAGCGGCAGGTACGCGAACAGCTCGGCTGAGGTACGCCGCCACCAGGCCCGGAACCTCGCCGCAGCAAGGTTTCACGTGCAACAGCATCGACACTTCTCACTTTGCCGACCGCCGGCCCGGATCGGGCGGACCTGGCCGGAGGGACGATCCGCCGTGGCTCTGGTGGCGGGCCGCACTCAGGTCGCCGCGCCGGCCGCCCGTTCCACCTCGGCCAGCATCAGCCGCAGCGAGAGGCTGTGTCGCTCCGGCGGCAGCCGGTCCAGCGCCCGTCGGGCGTACCCGAGTCCGCCGGCCGCGTCCCCGGCGGAGGCCATCATCAGGCCCCGGTGCAGCTCGATGTGGGTCGCGAAGCGGGGCAACGTGACCGGTCGCGTGCGGTCCGCCGCCTCCTGGGCGGCGACCGCACCGGGATGACCGAGCCGGGACAGCAGCATGGACTCGAACGTGTGGAACCGCCATTGCGGCACCGCGAAGTCGGAGATCTGCTCGGCGCTGCCGACCGTGTCGAAGAGCCGCCGCGCTCCGTCCAGTTTGGACAGGCTGCCTGCGGTGTCACCCCGGAACGCCGCCACGTTGGCCTGTGCGGTGAGCGCGTTCAGCCGGCCGAGGCTCGGCCGATCGGAGAGTTCGACGGCCTGCTCGGCGAGCCGGGCGGCGACCGGAAGGTGCGCTCCCTCGTACGCCAGGGCGAGTGCGGCCCGGCCGCGTACCCAGACCCGGGTGTCCAGGTCACCCGCCCGGTCCGCCGCGATGGCGGCCATCTCGTACGACCGGATCCCGCCCCGGCCACCGTCGTTGGAGGGAAGCGTCTTGCCGTGCACCGTCATCAGCCGGGCCGCCACGCCCCACAGGTGCGGGCTGTCCAACTCCTGTTGCAGGACGACCAGGTCGGCGGCGAGCCGGCCCTGGAGTTCCGCCGCGCCGAGCGACATGTAGTCCTCGCCGTACGCCTCGGCCTGGGCCATCCAGTCGTCGACGTGCCGACGCGGGCCGATGGCGGCGGCGAACCCGTGCTGGATCAGTTCGGCGACGGCGGTCGGCACTACCACGGCCGCGGCGAGCGCGAGGGCACCTCTGCGGTTCACGCTGTCTCCCAACACCCGCTCGTAGGCCAGCACCAGGTCCGGTGTGGCCGGCCGTTTGCCGAGCTCGACGTTGCACAGATGACTCTTGCTGTAGTTGGTACGGGCCGCCATCTGGGTCAGGGTGACCGCAGCGTCCGTACGCGCCACCCTCAGCCTTGCGCCGACGTGATCCATCCGTCTACCGCCTGTGCGCTCCGGAAAACACCTGAAAACCGCGCCTACTATCGGTAGTTCTCTCGTTACGGGAATGTGGGGATGTGGATCGCTTCTGCTCGATGTGGCATCGGTCAATGTTCTACCGCTTCCAGGTCCCGAACGTAAGCCTGGAATGACCGGAGATCGGTGCGGGGCAGCCAGCTCCGCGACCCGCGGGTACGACACGGTCCGGCCTCCGTGGCCCCCGAGACCGGACCGGATCTGTCCGCGCGGGCCGGGGCGCAGACCCGCCGTCTTCCCCCCTGGGAGGCGGGTCGCGCTCCACCGGGTGCGGCGGCCGTGCCGGCGGCCGCCGCACCTCCCCGCCAGCTCAGGAGGCGACTTGTGCGCGGCACGCGGCACGATCGTGGGCGGCGCGGCGATCGGCGATGACATCTCGGGCCGCGCACCGGACACGCAACCGGCTGATCCTTTCCGCGCGGCTCATCGTGGTCGAGCACTGGCCGGCGGCGGACGGAAACTGTCCGATCTGCAAACTTCCGGACTGTTGGGCGCTGGCGACGGCATCCGCATATTTGGACGTGGTCAACGATCCATTTGTACCCGCACGCCTGGCTGCCGATGTGGTACACATCGACAGTCGTGCCCCCTCCCCAGCGATGGGGGCGACCGGTGGGGAGCCGGTCGACGGGGGCACAGGGGAGCTGACCGGATGAGCGAGACGACGCTGTGTCTGCCGTGTGCGCTCGCGATGCGTCCGCCGGTCACCCCACCCCCGCACGGCTGTCCCGGACAGGTACGGCTGGTCTCCGGTACCGGCCAGGTCCGGGTGGCGCTCTGCGGATGCCCGGTCTGCTGGCCGGGCCGGTCAGCCGACGGGGCGGGCCAGTCCGTCAACCACCATGGCGCCGGGCAGGAGGCCGAGAGCGGTGCCGGGCAGGGCGATCTTGCTGTGCCGGACGCCGGATCCGACGATCACGTACGGCGTGCCGATCACCCGTGGGTCGACCAGGATCGGCCATGATCCGGGCAGCCCGATCGGGGTGATCCCGCCGTACTCCATCCCGGTCAGTTCGACCGCCTCGTCCATCGGCGCGAAGCTCGCCTTACGGGCGTCGAGGTGGCGGCGCACCACGCCGTTCACGTCGGCCCGGGTGGTGGCCAGTACGACGCAGGCCGCGTAGCGGACCGTCCCCTCCCGCTTGCCGGCGACGATCACGCAGTTCGCCGAGATGTCCAGCCCGACGTCGTAGGCCGCGCAGAAGGCCGCGGTGTCCGCGAGCGTCGCGTCGATCGGCGCGACCAGTACGTCGTCCACGCCCACCGGCGCGTCGGTCGGCCACTGGCCGAGAGCGGCGGTCACCGGCGGCGCGAGCAGGTCGGCACGGGTACGGGCCGGCTCTGTCTTCAGGGTTCCGATCACATCCGTGATCCTCGCACCCGCCGTCCTCCGCCCGGCGCACCGGCCACCGGCCACCGGCCGCCGGGATCGTCAACCGCTGGGATCGTCAACCGCTGGGATCGTCAGTTGCCGGGATCGTCAACTGCCAGCGAGGAAGGCGTTGTCCCGGAGCAGGGTCCGCTCCCGGAGCATCGCCCGCTCCGGCGCGCTGGCCGCGTGGGCACGCCGGATGTCGACGTCCTCGATGCCGTGCCGGACCGCCAGCCGGACCACGCCGTAGAGGAAGACAAAGCCGCAGACGTACATGATCGCGACTAAAGCCATATAGATCATGGGATGAGCCTAGGTTCCGGATCCGGAAAATGTTTCTCGTCCGGCCGGTTGTCGCCCGGTCGTGTCGACGAGGTTCCAATGTATAGCTAAGCCTGTTAGCTTTATAGCTATGAGTACTCTTCACCTTGATCGGGGTCAGGGCCGGATCGGGTATGACGTCCAGGGCGAAGGACCGCTGGTGGTCTGCGTACCCGGGATGGGCGACGTGCGGTCGGTCTTCCGGTTCACCGTGCCGGCGCTGCGTGCCGCCGGCTACCGGGTCGCCACGATGGACCTGCGCGGGCACGGCGACAGCAGCGACGACTTCGACCGGTACGACGACACCGGGATCGCGACCGACCTGCTGGCGCTGGTCGACCACCTAGGCGGTGGCCCGGCCCTGGTGGTCGGGCACTCCCTCGGCACCGGGGCCGGAATCCTGGCGGCCCTGGCCGAACCCACCAGGATCTCCGGGCTGGTCCTGATCGGCCCGTTCGTCCGCGAGCCGGACTTCAGCCCGCTCGCCCGGTTGGCGTACCGGCTGATGCTGCTCCGCCCCTGGGGTCCGGCTGTCTGGGCCGGGTACTACCGCCGGTTCCATCCCGGACGTCCGCCCGCCGATCTCGCCGAGCACCAGGCCCGGATCCGGCGGAGCCTCGGCACGGGCGACCACTGGCGGTCGTTCGTCCGCACCGTCCGCGCTGTGATGCGGGATCGGGCCTCGGTCCGGGAACTGACCGAACTCCACACCCCGACCCTGGTGGTGATGGGCGAGAAGGACGCCGACTTCCCCGACCCGCCGGCCGAGGGCCGGTACGCCGCCGCTCGGTTGCGTGCCGACCTGCTGCTGGTACCGGAGGCCGGGCACTACCCGATGGCCGAGTACCCGGAGGTGGTCAACCCGGCCCTGATCCGGTTCGTCGACAGGGTCACCGCCGCGGCGGCACTGTCCTGACCGGCACCTCCCCCGCGTCCCGGGGCCCCGCGTCCCGGGTCCCGCGTCTCCGGGTCCCCGCGTCTCCGGGTCCCCGCGTCAACCGGCCTGATCGGGCGACCCGGCGACCGTCTGGCGTCGTACCGCGTCGAACACCTGGGCCAGTTCGGCGGCGTCCTCGCCCGCGTGGTGGGTGTGCGGCAGTCCGGTCAGGCCCAGCGCGTTCTTGATCTTGCCCTTGTGCGTGCGGGACCACTCGGCGCCGGTCCGGCCCATCCAGAAGCTGCGCAGGTCCACGCCCGAGCCGGTCGCCCCGAACGGACTGTGGCCGAGAAACCGGACGAAGTACCAGTGCACGAACATGCCGTCCCAGACCGCGGGCGCGGCCAGGAAGACCGGCCGGCCCGTCCGGCGCAGTCCGTTCACCCACCGGGCGGCGGCGGCCATCGCCACCTCGGCCGGCGGCGCCTCGCGGAGCAGCCGGTCCCGGTCCAGCCCGGAGACCGCGAGCGCGGCGGGCACGAAGTCGTCGGAGATCGGTCGCAGCTCGGTGTAGAAACTCAGTTCGGGGCGACCGGCCACCGACATGCCCAGCGAGATCATGCTGTACGGCCCGGGGATCGGCCCGTCCGCCTCCACGTCGACGGCGACGTACAACTCCGGAAGATCAGCCACGGTTCAGCTTAGGGACGGGGACCGGTTCGCTGTCCACCCGTTTAAGCGCGGTGACCACGACCACCAACCGCCTACCTCAACCAATGTCGAGGTAGGCGATATCATCGGGCGGGTGAACCAGTCTCCGTACGCCCTCACCGTCGGTCAGCTCGCCGAACGCAGCGGCGTCGCCGTCTCGGCCCTGCACTTCTACGAGGCCAAGGGCCTGATCACCAGCACCCGCACCAGCGGCAACCAGCGCCGGTACGGCCGCGACACGCTGCGGCGGGTCGCCTTCATCCGGTTCGCCCAGCGAGTCGGTGTGCCGCTCGCCGAGATCCGCGCCGCGCTGGCCAGCCTGCCCGAACAGCGCACACCGACCCGCGCCGACTGGGCCCGGCTGTCCGCGAACTGGCGTGGCCAGCTCGACGACCGGATCCTCGCGATGCAGCGGCTCCGCGACGACCTGTCGGACTGCATCGGCTGCGGGTGCCTGTCGCTGGACCGCTGTGCGCTGTCCAACCCCGACGACGTACTGGCGAGCACGGGTACGGGTCCCCGCCGCCTGCTCGCCGGGCTCGCCGGACCGGCAGCAACACTGGCATCCGTCGACGGAGCCGGGCAGGCCGAGCCCGAGGCGTGCGGTCGGCAGGTCAGTTGCGCTCCGGACGGGGTGACCGCGACCGCCGTTCCGACCGGAGTCTGAGCCCGGGGGCCCGCCGGACCGACGCCGTCCCGTACGCAGAAAACCGCAGGTCCCGAGCGCATAAGGCAGCGGTGGCGGGGAAGGCAGCGCCGGTCCACCAGGCTCTGGGAGGGTGACATGCGGTACCCGAGTGCGACCGCCGACATCGGTACCGTCCCGCCGCGGGGCGGCCGGCCAGCCGGCGGCTCCGGTCGATGACGTCTCTGGGGCGCAACCTGCCCCGGCCCCACCTGCCCCGGCTCCATCTGCCCAGCCTGCCCGCCGCGGTCTCGCCCGGTGCCGTGCCGGACCTCGTCGCCGGGTTCTCCCGAGGCGCCGAGTCGGTGGTGATCCGGGCGGCGCGGGCCGCCGGGCTGTCCCGCCGCGCCGTGTGGTCCCGCCCCGGCCGGCACCACATCGAGGTGCACGGGGTCGCCCAGCCCGGTGGTGAGCGACTCGCCGCCCAGGTCGAGCAGGCGTTGGACGGGATACCCGGCGTGTTGTGGGCCCGGGTCAACGCCCCTTCCGGGCGGGTGGTGGTGGCGGTGGGCCCACCCGAACCCCGGCTGCGGGAACTGATCGCGGCGATCGCCGCCGTGGAGCGTACCGACGGCCTCGAACCGGACCCGGACTGCCCGGAACCGCATCCACCGGAGGAAGGACCACGGAGCCGGGGGGCGGTGACCAGGATCGCCACCGACGCCTTCGGCCTCGGCCTGTCGGCGGCGGTCCGGATCCTGCCGTTCACCCGGGCGCCGGGGGAACTCGCCGGCTTCGTCCGAGCGGTGGAGCTGCATCCGAGACTGCACGCGCTCGCCGGTCGGGGAATGCGCGGTGATCACCGGGCGGACTCGGTGCTGCCGCTGGCGGCGGTGCTCGCCCAGGGCCTGACGGGCGGCTGGGCCGGCATCCTGCTCGACGGCGCGCAGCGGGTCCTGCAATGGGGTGAGGCCCGCGCCCAGCTCGCCGCCTGGGAACGCGCCGAACCGCTCCTCGCCGGTACGCCGGAGCGGGCCTCGGCGTCCCCGCCACCGGACGAGCGTCCCCGGGCGAAGCCGGACGGGCCGGTCGAGCGGTACCTGGCCCGGGTGCTGGAGTCGGGCATCGTCGCCGGGGCCGCGACGCTCTCCCTGGCCGGTCGCAAGCGCGCCGCCGCGCTCGGTCTGGCCAGCCTGCCGAGCGCGGCCATCGCCGGTCGGGAGGGGTACGCCGCCCGGCTCGGTTGGCTGCTCGCCCGCCGGGGGGTGATCGCGATGGACCGCAGCGTCCTGCGCGAACTGGAGCGGCTCGACGTCCTGGTGCTGGACGCCGCAGCTCTCCGGTCCTCCCGGGGAGTCCTCACCGACCTGGTACCGCTACCGGGCAGCGACCCGGAACGGATCGCCGTCCAGGCCTTCAGCCTGTTCGATCCGGACCGCCCGGACCAGGTGCAGAACTCGGACGGCTGGAGCCTCGGGCCGCTCGACGCGTTGCCGGCGCCCGACGGGCCCGGCACCGAGGAGGTCGAGCGGCTGCGTTCCGACGGCGGCCGGCTGCTCGGCCTGGTCACGGACGGCGCCCTCGCGGCGGTGGTCCGGGTGGCCACCGAACCCGCCCCGGGAATCGACGCACTGCCGGCCGCGGCTCGCCGGGCCGGCCTACGCCTGCTGATCGCCGGCGAGGAGGAGGACCGCCAGCGGTACGACTTCGCCGACGACCACGTACCCGGAGGTCGGCGGCTCGCCGAATCGATCCGGTCGTTGCAGTCCGAGGGTGCGATGGTCGCCCTGGTCTCCGCCGATCCGCGTGCCCTCGCCGCCGCCGACTGCGGACTCGGCGTCTGGCACGCCGAGGACCCGCCACCCTGGGGAGCCCACCTGCTGGTCGGCACAGATCTGGCGGTGCCGGCGCTGGTGATCGAGGCCGCCGGAATGGCCCGGACGGTGGCCCGGCAGAGCATCGCGCTCGCCACCGCCGGCAGCGGGCTGGGTGCGATCGCGGCCTTCACCGCCCCGACGGCACAGTTGCCCGCCCGGACCATGGCGGCGGTGAACGCCGCCGCCGGGCTCGCCCTGGGACACGGAGTCTGGCGAGCCGGTCGGCTGCCCCAGCGGCGTACCTCGCACGCCGCGCCGCCGACGCCCTGGCACCTGATGCCGGTCGAGACCGTGCTGTCCCGCCTCGACAGCGACCAGGCGGGCCTGTCCACCGAGGAGGTCGACCGGCGCGAACGACGCCCGGCGGACGGCGTGGTCGACGGCCTCGATCTGCCCCGGGCGTTCGTCGAGGAGCTGGCGAACCCCCTCACCCCGGTACTGGCGGCCGGCGCGGGCCTGTCCGCCGCCGTCGGTTCGCTGGCGGACGCCGCACTCGTCGGCGGGGTGATCGGATTGACCGCGCTGATCGGCGCCGGACACCGGGTCTCCACCGAACGCTCGCTCGCCGAACTGCTGTCCCGCTCGGCGGTGACCGCGCGGGTCCGTCGGGACGGAGCCGAGCGGGTGGTCGCGGCCGACGAACTGGTGCCGGGAGACGTCGTGGCGTTCGATCCGGGCGACGCGATACCGGCGGACTGCCGGGTGATCGAGGCGGTCGGCCTGGAGACCGACGAGTCCTCGCTGACCGGGGAGTCGTTGCCGGTGGCGAAGACCAGCCATCCGGTGGTGGCCGCCGCCGTCGCGGACCGACGGTCGATGCTCTACGAGGGTACGACCGTGGCCGCCGGATGCGGCGTCGCGGTGGTGGTGGCGACCGGCGCGGACACCGAGATCGGCCGGGGCATGGCGCTGGCCGACGAGGCCACTCCCACCAGCGGGGTCGAGGCCCGACTCGGCCGGCTCACCAAGATGTCCATTCCGCTGGCCGCCAGTTCCGCGGTGGCGGTCGCCGGAGCTGGCCTACTGCGCGGCGTACCGCTCGTCGAGTCGGCCGGTACCGCCGCCAACCTCGCCGTCGCATCCGTACCGGAAGGGTTGCCGTTCCTGGTCAGCGCCGCCCAGCTGGCCGCCGCCCGCCGACTGGCCGAACACGGCGCGCTGGTCCGGAACCCGCGCACCATCGAGGCGCTCGGCCGGGTCGACGTGCTCTGCTTCGACAAGACCGGCACCCTGACCGAGGGTCGGCTGATGCTCGCCGGCCTCGGTGACGGCGAGCGGTACGCCGAACTCGACGCGCTGGACAAGGGGCTGCGCCCGGTCCTCGCGGCGGCGCTCCGGGCCACCCCGGCGGCGGACCGGCCCGAGGAGGTCAGCCAGCAGACCGACCAGGCGGTGCTGATGGGTGCCCGGCAGGCCGGGGTCGACACCGGTACCCGGACCCACGCCTGGCACCAGGCCCACGCGCTGCCGTTCGAGCCGTCCCGGGGCTACCACGCGACCGTCGGCCGCTACCGGGGGAAGTTCCTGCTCAGCGTCAAGGGCGCACCCGAGACGATCCTGCCCCGGTGTGCCCGGCGACGCGACCAGGGCGGTGACCGGGACCTGGACGAGGCCGGCAGCCAGGCACTACGGGAGACCCTGGACCGGCACGCCGGCGCCGGTCAGCGGATACTGGCGGTGGCCGAACGGGAGTTGCCCGGCGACACGGTCGGCGAGGACGACATCAACGACCTGACGTTCGTCGGCTTCCTGGCCCTCTCCGACGGGGTACGGGCGAGCGCGGCGCCGGCCGTACGCCGGATCCGGCAGGCCGGCGTGCACACCATCATGATCACCGGGGACCATCCGGCCACGGCGGCGGCGATCGCGGCGATCATCAGCACCGACGGCGCGGAACAACGCGTGGTCACCGCCACCGAACTCGACCAGCTCGACGACGACGCGCTCGCCGAACGGCTGGCCCGGACCGACGTGGTCGCCCGGTGCACGCCGACGCACAAGGTACGGATCATCCGGGCGCTGCAGAAGTGCGGTCGTACGGTGGCGATGACCGGGGACGGCGCCAACGACGCTCCCGCGATCCGGCTCGCCGACGTCGGCATCGCGCTCGGCCAACGGGGTACCCCGGCGGCCCGGGCCGCCGCCGACCTCGTGGTCACCGACGACCGGCTCGAAACGATCATCGCGACCCTGGTCGAGGGGCGGGCGATGTGGTCCTCGGTCCGGCACGCGCTCAGCATCCTGGTCGGCGGAAACCTCGGTGAGATCGCGTTCAGCGTCCTCACCGCCGCGCTGACCGGCCGGTCCGCGTTGAACGGCCGGCAGATGCTGCTGGTCAACCTGCTCACCGACCTCGCCCCGGCGATGGCCATCGCGGTTCGGGCACCCCGCGAGGACAGCATGGACACCCTGCTCACCGAGGGACCGGAAACGTCGCTCGGTGCCACCCTCACCCGCGAGATCGCGCTGCGGGCCGGCACCACGACCCTCGGCGCGACCACCGGCTGGACGCTGGCCCGGTACACCGGGACCCGACGCCGGGCCGGCACTGTCGCGCTGGCCTCCCTCGTCGGTACGCAGCTCGGCCAGACCCTGATCGACGGCGGGATGAGCCCGAGCGTGCTGGCGTCGACCGCCGCCTCCGTGGCACTGCTCGCCGCGGTGATCCAGACACCGGGGCTGAGCCAGTTCTTCGGCTGCACCCCGCTCGGGCCGGTGGGCTGGGGCATCGCCGCCGGAAGCGCCATCAGCGCCACCCTGACGAACACCGCCGTCGACCGCCTGATCGGCACCTCGCCGGACGGCCGTACCGCCGGCACCGATGACGGCACCCCGGCGGGCGACGACGGCGCCGGTCAGCCTCCCCGAACCAGCACCTGATCCACGGATCCGTCGGCCGGAAGCACGGTCACGAGGCCGGTCGTACCGGTCTCCAGGTCCATGATTCGCAGTGCGTCGCCCCGCAGATCGGTCGACCTCAACAGGACACCCTCCGGCAGGTATCCGATCGGTTCCATCCGGCCCGTGTAGCCCGACGGCGGCGTCGGCCCACGTCCGGTCTTCGGGGTGAGGGCCGGGCGGGGCAGGCGCGTCCGACGTACCGCCTCGGTGGTCAGGTCGACCAGCAGCAGGTCACCACCGCTTTCCAGCCCCGGTGTGCCCTGCTCCGGCCGGTCGATCGGTACCACGCCCAGCCAGATCGTCCGACCGTCCGGAGAGAGCCTCGGCGGGACGTAGGTCCGACCTTCGTCCGGCCCGAGATACGGATTCAGGTCGAGCTGGATCCGGGTCCGGTCGCGGCCGGTCATCGGGTCGACCACCCGGAGGTCGAGGTTCCGCTGCGGGGTGTTGTCGCGCTGGAACTGGTTGACCATTACGTCGCCGTCGGACGACACCGCCACCGCCCGCCACCCTTCGCCGTCACCGATCGGAACCGGTTGCTGCGCTCCGGTGGTCAGGTCGAGGCGGACCGGCGGCGCGGTCTCATGCAGGTTGTCGGTGAGCAGCAGCCATCGACTGTCCGGCGACCAGGCGACCGGTGCGTGCCCGTCCGACAGTTCGAACCGCGCGCTCCCGACGAGGTCGCGGACGACGTACCGGCCGGCCCGCTGCTCGCCCAGCCAGCGACCGTCGGGGGACAGGCTGGGATAGCTGTAGGTCAGGCCGTCCCTGTTGCTCCGCGCCTCTGCGAGTCGGTGTTGCCGGCCGTCGGTGGTGAGCAGCACCGGCGGACCCGGCTCAGCGACCGACCTGCCGTAGAGCAGCACACCCTGACCGACCCTGCCGGTGGCCGGCAACGGATCCGGATCGGTCGCCGGAACTTCGAACCGCTTCGGCAGCCACTCCACGGTCGGCAGCGCCGCGACCTCCAGTCCGTCCGACGGATCCGGCCGCAGCCCCGCCACCGCGACCAGCCCGACGGCCACCACCGCCGCCGCCGCGACCGGAGCGAGCCGGACGGCGCGGCGCCGCCGCCGGGCGACCCGGAGCGCACGGCCGGTCACGTCGTACACCTTCGCCTGCTCGGCCAGCTCATCGAGCACGTTCCCGCCGCCAGCGTGCGGCGACCTTCACCAGCGCCGCCTGGAGCAGGTCCTCGGCGTCGTGATGCTGGCCGGTCAGCAGATATGCCACCCGGGACAGTCGCACCAGCCGCGCCTCGACGAACTCCCGGAACCCCACGTCGTCGTCCACATGCCCTCCCGCAACTGCACCATTGCCGGTTACATGCCTGCGGGGGACCGGAGGTTGGAACCCGCGACGAAATGGTCAGCGTGCGCGGCGACACGAAATCCAAATATCTCTGTACTTCTATGAATCTCCCGGGCAAATCAGTAGCGTCACGGTAGCCATCGGTGGCGGGGGCCACCGACGATGGCACGACGACAGGGGGATACATGCGTCGACCAATCGCCATACTGGCTGCCGGAACACTGGTGGCCGCGGTGCTGACGCCGACCAGCGCCCAGGCCCGGCCGGGCCCCGAGGACGGTGGTACGCCGGGCACGGCCGCCGCCAAGTCGAAGCCCGGCATCGCGAGCCGGGCGCCCTCGGGGCCGAACCCGTTCCTCGCGATGCTGCCGGATCCGAGCAAGGCGGACTACCTCGGCTGGCGGAACTGGCTGGCCGCAAAGGGCGACCAGCGCGCCGACCTGCGGGCCAAGCAACGGGCGGCACTCGCCGCGCCGCTGCTGGCCGACGAGGAGGAGCCGGCCGGTATCCGGAACGGCAACGACACCCCGGCCACCGCGCAGCGGATCACCGGTTTCGGTACCGGCGCCAAGGAGAACTTCCAGCTCCGGATCCTCGGCACGCTCTCGCCGGAGGAGGTGGACGCGGAGGAGATCGCGCCGACTCCGGAGGATGACGGGGCGATCCCGCTGGCCGGCGAGACCGGCGTCGGCGACACCCGCAAGGCGGTAACCACCACCGCCGAGATCGGCGACGGTCCGCACGGCAGCGCCGGTGACGGCACGGGTGACTTCGACTTCTACGAGGTCACCGGGGTCGCCGGGGAGTCCGTGACGATCGACATCGACACTCCCACGGACGACCTGGACTCGATCGTCGCCCTCTACAACTCCGAGGGCGAGATGGTGGCGCTCAACGACGACACCGCGGACGGCTACGACAGCCTGCTGGTCCACGAGTTCACCGAGGACGGCAGCTACTACGCGGCGGTCGTCGGCTGGCCGTCGCTGCCGGTCGACCCGTTCGACTCCGGCAGCGGGCTGGGCGTCGGCACCGAGGGTCCGTACCAGGTCACCATCCACACCGGCGAGCAGGACGTCGACTTCTACGCCGTACGGCTGCGTCCGGGCGACGTGCTCGGTGCCTCGGTGCAGGATGCGGCCACCAAGGTGAAGATCTTCGACCCGGATCGGCGTGAGGTGCACGGGTCCGATCAGGACGCCAGCAGCCTCTACCCGGCGAGCAGCCCGCTGCCGGGCGGCGGCAACGGGGTCACCGAACACGTGGCCGACAAGGCGGGTTGGCACTACGTCGGCATCAGCGCCGGCGACGGGAACTACGACGTCACGGTCGAGGCGTACCGGCCCGGCCTGGAGGGCGAGCGTCCCCGCCAGACGATCTTCCTCGACTTCGACGGGGAGCGGATCAACACGGGCATCTTCGGCGGTCCGGGCGTACGTACGCTCAGCCCGTTCCGCGCCTTCCTCGGCCGGTGGGGGCTCAGCGCCGACGACGAGGACGCGGTGATCGACGCGATCATCGCCGAGGTGACGGAGAACCTGCGGTCGGACATGGTCGCCAGCGGCCTCAACCAGCGCTTCGACCTTCGGATCCGGAACAGCCGGGACCACGCCGACCCGTTCGGGGAGGCGAACGTCAGCCGGGTGATCATCGGTGGCTCCATCGCCGAGTCCGGAATCGACACGATCGGCATCGCCGAGTCGATCGACCCGGGCAACTTCGGCACCGAGGACTCCGCACTGGTGCTGCTCGACGTGTTGAGCGACCCGGCCGGGGACGCGCCCTCGCTGAACACGTACCTGACCGACGCCAGCGACCGGATCGCCTTCGTCGGCCAGGCGGTGGGGAACGTCACCGCGCACGAGGCCGGGCACTTCCTCGGCAACTGGCACGTCGACCAGTTCAACGAGCAGGCCAACGTGATGGACCAGGGCGGCAACTTCCCGGTCATGTTCGGGGTCGGCCCGGACGGCGTCGGCGGCACCGCCGACGACGTCGACGTCGACTTCGGCGAGGACGAGTTCAACCCGAACGAGGGCTTCACCGGCATCGAGGACACCCTCAGCCGGATCGCCTTCACGGTCACGAAGTAGCGGTCGGGACCGGGAAACCGGTCCCATAGTTGGTAAGACCCCCCGGTCCGGGAGCCGTCGGCGACGCGACGGTTCCCGGACCGGTTCACGTCACCGGCTGGGACTCGACGCAGTTCGTCGTGCTGACCGGATCGTTCCGGAACGGGGCATGATGGTGACTGACGGTGGACGGGTCCGGAGCGACAGGATCGGGGGCATGTTGCGCGCACTCGTCGTCATCGACGTACAGGAATCCTTCCGGCAGCGCCTGATCTGGGCCGCCAACTCCAACGCGAGGTGGCGGTCTGCGGAATCCGTACCGAGCAGTGCGTGGAAACCACCGCCCGGGTCGCGTCCGACCTCGGCTACCAGGTGACGTTCGTCACCCGGTTGACGCCCGGCCGGTTGGTGAGGTCGCCGTTTCCGGTCGGTCCGACCGGCGGTACGTTGCTGCCGGGACGGGTGCCGCGCGTGGCCGCGCCAGGCCGGGGTCGGGCACCGCACGCGGGGAGACCGAGGAGAACTGATGCGCTACGTACGGTTGGGCAACTCGGGACTGGAAGTGTCGGGAGTCGTCCTCGGCTGCATGAGTTTCGGCGACCCGCAGCGCGGCACCCACGAGTGGTCGGTCGGCCTCGACGAGGCGCGACCGTTCGTCCGGCAGGCGATCGAGGCCGGGATCACCACCTTCGACACCGCCAACGTCTACTCGGCCGGCACCAGTGAGGAGATCACCGGGAAGCTGCTGGGCGAGTTCGCGAAGCGCGACGAGGTGGTGATCGCGACGAAGGTGCACGGCCGGATGGGTCCGGGGCCGAAGGGCGGCGGCCTGTCCCGGGCGGCGATCCTCACCCAGGCCGACGAGAGCCTGCGCCGGCTCGGCACCGACTACATCGACCTCTACCAGATCCACCGGTACGACCCGAACGTGCCGATCGAGGAGACGATGGAGGCGTTGCACGACCTGGTCCGGGCCGGCAAGGTCCGCTACATCGGCGCCTCGTCGATGTGGACCTGGCAGTTCGCGCAGGCGCAGCACGTCGCCGACCGGAACGGCTGGACCCGGTTCGTGTCGATGCAGGACCAGTACAACCTGATCATGCGCGAGGAGGAGCGGGAGATGCTCCCGTTCTGCCTGGACCAGGGCGTCGGGGTGCTGCCCTGGAGTCCTCTCGCCCGAGGCCGACTGACCCGGAACTGGGACGCCGGTACGCGGCGCAGCGAGACCGACCGGTTCGGCAGCACCCTCTACCGGCAGGCCGAGGAGGCCGACCGCGCGGTCGTCGACACGGTCGCGGCGGTGGCCGGTGAACTCGGCGTGTCCCGGGCCCAGGTCGCGCTGGCCTGGCTCTGCCACCAGCCGGCGGTGACCGCCCCGATCGTCGGCGCGACGAAGCCCGCGCACATCACCGACGCGGTCGCCGCGGTCGAGCTGAATCTCGGCGAGGACGAACTGCGCCGGCTCGGCGAGCACTACGTGCCACACGCTCCGGAAGGGTTCTGAGTACCGTCGGCGGCCGGCACCGGCACGGCGTTCGCCCCCGGAACGCGGCGGGTACCGTGGTCGGGTGCTGACCCGGGGAGTCGTGCTTCACGATCGCTACCTGCTCGACGATCGGATCGCCACCGGCGGCATGGGAGAGGTCTGGGCGGCCAGCGACACCCTGCTGGGACGCCGGGTCGCGGTCAAGGTGCTGCTGCCGGCGCTGGTCTCCGACACCGAGTTCATCACCCGGTTCCGCACCGAGGCGCGGTTGCTGGCCGCCCTGCGGCATCCCGGCATCGTCGCGGTGCACGACTACCGCGAGGACGCGATGGTCGACGGCCACCGGGTGGACTACCTCGTGATGGAGTACATCGAGGGCGTACCGCTGTCGAAACGGATCAGGGCCGCCGGCCGGCTCGGTGTCGCCGAGACCATCTCCGTACTGGCCCAGGCCGCGCAGGCGTTGCACGTCGCGCACAACGCCAACATCGTCCACCGGGACGTCAAGCCGAGCAACCTGCTGGTCCAACCGGACGGCAGCGTCGTACTCGTCGACTTCGGCGTCGCCCGGTCCGGCAACGTCACCAGCATCACCGGCACCAACGTCGTGCTCGGCACGGTGCAGTACATGGCTCCGGAGCAGATCGCCGGGCGGCCCGTCTCGGCGGCCACCGACGTCTACGCGCTCGGCGCGGTCGCGTACTCCTGTCTGACCGGCCGACCCCCGTTCCCCGGCACCAATCCGCTGCACGTGGTGACCCAGCATCTTCAGGACGCACCACCCGCGCTGCCGGCCGACGTACCCGCACCGGTGGCGGCGCTGGTGAGCCGGGCCCTGGCCAAGGACCCCGCCGGCCGGTACCCGAGTGCTGCCGTGTTCGCCGACGCCGCCCGCGCCGCACAGAACGCGGCGTCGGTCCCACCGCCGCCGCCGGTCGCGCCCTTCGACGCCGGTGCCGCAGCCTCCGGTGCCGCAGCCTCCGGTGCCGGTGCCGACGTTACGACCGGCGGTCTCGGCGCCACCGGCATGACGGGGAATCCGGTACCGGACACCCGCCCGGAGTTGCGGTCCATCCCGCCCCGGCCCCGGACCGAAAACGGCTGGGGCCAGCACTCCGGCCGGTCGGCCGCGGAACCTTCCCCCTCCGCCGCCGTCGGCAACCGGCGCCGCCACGTCCTGCTCGCCGGCGTGGCCGGAGCCGTCGTCGTCGCGCTCGCCGGCGTCGCCGCCCTCGTGGCCCTGCGCCCCGACGAGGAGGGATCCTCGGCGGGGCCGGTGACGAAAGCGTGGGTCGGGACCTCCGCCAGCGCGGAGCCCGGCGACGGGAACACCGGGCCGGCGGCCCGCGCGACGGCGACCGCCAGGCCGAGCCAGTCGGCGAAGGCCCCCGGCGCACCGGCCCCCTCGACACCCTCGCGGGGTGCCGGCGCGGACACCACTGGCGGTCCGAAACCGACCACCGCGCAGGGCGGGGGATCGGCTAGCAACCCACACACCCCCGGCAAGGTCTGCGGCAGCGGCTACCAGGTCATCGACTCGGCCACGCTGACCGGATCGGACGGCGTCCAACGAGGCAAGGTGTACCTGCTGTACAACGCCGGCAACGGCTACAACTGCACCGTCGCCCTCAAGTCCACCTCGATTGGCAAGGCCACGGCGGTCTCGACGTACCTGGAGGTGCAGGGCCGGACCCGGAGCACCGACAGTGGCTCCTTCGCGTACTACGCCGGTCCGGTGCGGACGAAGGCCGCCGGGATGTGCGTACGGTGGGGCGGCTCGGCCGCCGGAGTCAGCTACAACAGCCCGTTCGAGCACTGCGACTGATCGGCGGGAGGCCAGATGTCAGGGCCACGGTCGACCCCACCCAGAATCGGAAGCCCGCAGTGGGACCGCGAGCTGGCCACGATCGGAGTGGACCGCAAAGTCCTCGATGACGAACTGGCCGTGGCAATCCGGGACAGCGAGTCGATTGCCGGCGAGGTCGATCCCCACTCGCTGGACTTCTCCGGCGAGCCCGCACAGGTTGCCGCCGCCTGGATCCTGTTCCACCAGCATCACCCGTCGTACGGCGCGCTGATGTACCTGGGACATGTCTGGTCCTCCGCCGAGCAGACCCTGCGTGACTGGGTCGTACGCCAGTTCGCCGCGATGCTGGTCCACGGTCCCGGACCGGTCGCCGCGTCGGGCGAGTACGGGCTGTGGGTCGATTACTTCGAGGCGTGGTCGGAGGCGCCGGGGGTGTTCACCAGCCTGGCGGCGCAAACGCCCCACTCCTGTTGGCACCGGCTGCTGAGCGCGGCGGGACCGGTGCCGTGGACGGCGAAGCGCGACTATTTTCTGGAGGCGGCCGAGATTCCCGAGCTGCACACCGCGCTCGCGGAGGGCATCTCGGGCTCCTTCTACGACATCTACGGCAACGTCGACGCGGTGGAGGCGGCGCACCTGCTGGATCGGATCACGGTCGCCGACGACGACCTGCGGGACGCACTCGTCGAGGCAACCACCCAGCCGCTTCGGCTGCGCTCCGGCTCGGTCATCGTGGTGGACGATCCGACGTGGCGGTACCCGGGAAGCCTGCTGGTGCACGCGACGGTCAGCGGCGGCCGGTGGCGGTGGGTGCCCGGATCGGAACTCGTTGCCGACGGCACGGTCTACGGCAGGCTGGTGCACCGGGGCTTCACCCTCGACGGACGGCTCTCACACCAGGTGTTTCAGGGCCGTCCACTCGATGGACACCACAGGCTCCACCGGGTCGAGGCGGTGCCGGAGCACGCGGAGGCACTGGTTGACCGGGAACTGGAAGCCTGGCCGCCGGGCCTGCGGGAGTACGTCGCCCGCACTCGGGGCCGACCAGCGGAGGAATGAGGATGACGTCATCGCGACCGACCATCAGCCGGCGTGTCCTTCTCGGGGTCGCGGCAATGGTGCCGCTGGTCGGGTGCGCGAGGAACAGGAAGTCCGCTGCCTCCTCCCCGCCCTCACCGTCTCCGACTTCCTCGCCC
>NZ_JADPUN010000101.1 GCF_015690345.1 Plantactinospora alkalitolerans
CCGCCCACCGCCCACCGCCCTCCAGGCACCGGGCACCGGGCACCGGCTTCACGGCCGCCGGTCTCACGGCGTACGGCGGTCGAGGTCCGCGCAGTCGTACTCGTCCGGCAACAACGGGCGGACCGCGACGCTGAGCCACTTTCCGCCGCTGTGCCACCTGGTTGTCAGGGGCGCATCGCGTCCGAGCGCCTCCGCGTCCGGCCCCGCCGATCCGGCGACCGTGCACAGGCCGACCCTGGTCGGTACCCCGGCCAGGAGATCCGGGCCCGGCCACTGCCGGGCGATGCTGCCGGCGTCGCCCGGCGATCCACTCCAACCGCCGGTCACGAGTACGGCGAGCCGGCTCGGACGGTAGTCGGCGACCCGGGTCGGATCGGTCGACAGGGCGAGGAGCCGCACGGTCCGGCGGAACTCGATGATCCGGCGGCGGGCCCCGACATCGGTTTCGCCCGGTGACACCAGCGTGGTGGTGTGCAGCCGTCCGGCCGTGCGCAACGAGGCGACCAGCAGTGAACCGTCGGTGGCGGGCACGGGCTGGTCGAGGTGGACGGACCGGGCCAGTCCGGCGGCGTGTGCCAGCCGGTAGATCTGCCGGTACCGGTCCGGGCTGAGCGTGTGTTCCCGGGCCCGGTACACGGAGCCGTCCCAGTGGCCTCCGGCGATCACCCGGCCGCCGCCGTAGAGGGTGAACTCCGGCAGTTCCGCGCGCTCGTACGGCGGGGTCAGGCTCTCCCACTCCCGCAACTGGATCACCAGCGTGCTCCGATCGGCCGGCGGTTCGGGCACTGCGGTCACGTCGAATCCCGACACCGAACCGGTGAGCGTGCCGGCCAGGCAGAACGTCACGATGGGGGCGACCAGACGGGCGATCCGGGTCGGTGGCTGCACGGCCGTTCCGACGTGTACCCGGCCGCACCGGTTCCCGGGATCGTGGGACGGCCTTCGGGACGACAGCCGTGACCCGAGCCGACGACGACCGGCCCGGGTCGAACCGGTCCCGGCGGTGAGCCAGGTCAGCCGTCGAGCAGCGCGGCGATGGCGTCGGCGCCGCCCGCGTCCAGCCAGGCGGGGAAGTCCAGCAGGTCGGGGTGGCGACGACGTAGGGCGGCGATGTCGGCGCGCCACAGTCCGCGTTGCGCCTTGATGGCCCGCAGGGCGTCCTCGTTCAGCCGCAGCTCCTCGCCCGCGACCTGCCGGTAGGTGATTTCACGCCCGAGGCGCCGGCCGATCAGGCGCACGGTGGCCGCCGGGGTCAGCTCGTCGCCCGCCAGTTCGACGGCCTGGCCGAGGTATGTGGCGGGGTCGGCGAAGGCGCGGGCGGCGAACGCCCCGATGTCGGTCACGGCGACGAGCTGTACGGGAACGTCGGCGTCGAAGACGTGGCGGAGGACTCCGTCGGTGGAGATGCCGCCCAGCCCGGGAATGGCGTGGTTCTCCATGAAGCGCACCGGTCGCAGGACGGTGGCCGGCAGCCCGAGGGCGGCGATGTGCTGCTCGATGACCCACTTGCTCTCCCAGTAGGAGATGCCGGTGCCCCGCTCGGCGCCGCCCACGGACGTGAAGACCAGGTGGGCGATTCCGGCCGCCGCCGCGGCGTGCACCAGGTGCCGGCCGCGCCGGATCTCGCGTTCGCTGTCCGGGTCGTCGGGGGTGACGGCGAAGACGCCGTAGGCGCCGGCCATGGCCACCGTGAGGCTGTCGAGATCGTCCAGGTCGCCCCGGAGCGGCTCGGCGCCCGCCGCGGCCAGTTTCCGGGCGGTCTCGGCGGTGGGGTCCCGGACCAGTACGCGGACCGGCCAGCCGTCGGCCAGCAGGTGCGCGGCGGCGGCTCCGCCCTGTCGACCGGTGGCCCCGATGACGAGGATGTGCCTGTCGGCCCGGTCCAGGGCGGCGGGGAAGGGAAGCGGACGCTCCAGGGGCGTGTCCATGTGACGACCTCCAGAGATAAGATGAGACTGTCCCGAGAACTATATCGAGACAGTCTCAACTTTCCTAGCGAGGTTTCGCCATGGACACCGGTACAGCAGCGCCCCGACGCCGCATGCGGGCGGACGCACGCCGCAACTACGAACGGCTACTGGCCGAGGCGGCGACCGCGTTCGCCGAGTACGGTGCGGAGTTCTCACTGGAGGAGATAGCGCGCCGGGCCGGGGTGGCCAACGGCACGCTCTACGGCCACTTCCCCAGCCGCCGGGCGTTGCTGGAGGCGCTGATGGGTGACCGGATGCGAGCGCTGGCAACGGCCGGCCACGGGCTGCTCACCCACCCCTCGCCCTTCGCCGGGCTGACCGCGTGGGCAGACGCGGCGATGGCCCACGCAACGGTCTACCGGGGGCTCGGCAGCGCCCTGATGCAGGCCATCGAGGACGAGACCTCCGAGCTGCACACGGCATGCGAGGCCGTGCTCGCCGCCGGGGAGGGGCTGGTCGCCCGGGCCCGGACGGCCGGTGAGGTGCGGCCGGAAGTCACCGCCGCAGACCTGTACGCACTGATCAACGCGGCGGCCTGGGCGGGTGAGCAGAGTTCGAGGCAGCAGGGCGAACGGCTGCTGGCCTTCGGGCTGGCCGGCTTACGGACACCGTCCACACCTGCGCCGACGGACCACGGGGCAACACCTTGACCATCTGCGCGCCACGCGCAGGTGTTTGGCCGTCAGGGTTTGCGGGCCACCCCGCCCACGATGGTGTGGTAGATGTCGGTGTGCCGCACGTCCCCGGCGCCGTCCGGCCGCCAGTCGGCCAGTGGAACCAGGCCGGGCGGTGACAGTTCCAGGTCTCCGAAGAAGGCCGAGATCTCCTGGTGGGTACGCCACCGGCCGGTGCCGAGGGTCTCGTTGAAGACCTTCTCCGCCCTCCGGGCCCGTTGCGAGACCTCCGGGTTGGCGTCGCCCGGGTCGTGGAAGTGCGAGATCGCCAGGTAGCTGCCGGACGGCAGGGCGGCGGTGAGCCGGCGGGTGATGTCGCCGGGGCCCTCGTCGTCGTGCAGATGGTGCAGGACCGCCAGGAGCAGCAGCCCGACCGGCCGGTCGAAGTCGATCATCTGCCGGACCTCGGGGTCTTCGAGGATCTTCTCCGGCTCTCGGAGGTCGCCTCCGACCACGGTGGTGGTCCGGGCGTCCGCGAGCAGGGCCCGCCCGTGCGCGAGAGCCATCGGGTCGTTGTCGACGTAGACCACCCGGGCCTGCGGGTCCACCTGGTGGGCGATCTCGTGCACGTTGCCCTGGGTCGGCAGTCCCGAGCCGATGTCGAGGAACTGCCGGATGCCGGCCTCCCCGGCCAGGTACCGGACCGACCGGCGGAGGAAGGCGCGGCAGGCGCGGCCCACCTCCGCCCCGTCCGGTGTGACCTTCAACGCCATCTCGGCCGCTTTGCGGTCGACCGCGAAGTTGTCCTTGCCGCCCAGGTAGTAGTCGTAGACCCGGGCGATGCTGGGGCGGGTGGTGTCGACACCCGGCGGGGCGATCTCGCTCGTCAAGGCCTCGATCCCTTCGTACAGGCACGGTGGTCACGGTTTGGCGGGGGCCAACGGCGAATTCCGCCCTCCGGGCCGGTATCCGCACCGGACGACAGCACCGGATGTGCCCCCCGAGAGTAGAGGTGGGCGGTGTCGCACGTCGATCCCGCAGTACCAGGCTGGCCGACATTCGTCCCACAGTCCGCGATGTTTTCGGTCCCAACGGGACCTTTCCGGTACTCTCGATCACCGGGTCGAGAGGCGCTGCAACGGGCGGAGATGCCCGCCACGCTCGACCGCGAGTGGATCTTCGCAAGGGCGCCTCCGTTCGACGACGGAGGTGGTCCAGATGAACACGGCATCAGGCGGCGCCGGGACACGGGCGGCACGCACCCGCGCGCTGCGCGATCTGCTCGCCGAGCGCATCGTGGTGCTCGACGGAGCCTGGGGCACGATGCTCCAGGGCGCCGGCCTCACCCCGGCCGACTATCAGGGCGACCTCCCCCCGGACCACCCGCACGACGTGACCGGTGACCCGGATCTGCTCAACCTGACCCGGCCCGACGTCATCCTCGACGTACACCGGCGCTACCTGGCGGCCGGCGCGGACATCACCACGACGAACACCTTCACCGCGACGGGCATCGCGCAGGCCGACTACGGCCTCGAACCGCTGGTCCGGGAGATGAACCTGCGCGGCGCCCAACTGGCCCGGCAGGCCGCCGACGAGTTGGGCGGGCGGTTCGTCGCCGGCTCGGTCGGCCCGCTGAACGTGACCCTGTCGCTCTCGCCCCGGGTGGAGGATCCGGCGTACCGGAAGGTGTCGTTCGACCAGGTCCGCGACACGTACGCCGAACAGATCCGGGCCCTTGCCGAGGGCGGCGTCGACCTGCTGCTGATCGAGACGATCTTCGACACGCTGAACGCGAAGGCCGCCATCGCCGCCGCCCGCGAGGTCGCACCCGAGCTGCCGCTGTGGATCTCCGTGACGATCGTCGACCTGAGCGGCCGAACCCTCTCCGGGCAGACCGTCGAGGCGTTCTGGAGCTCGATCGAGCACGCCGAGCCGCTGGTGGTCGGGGTCAACTGCTCGCTCGGTGCCGACGAGATGCGCCCGCACGTCGCCGACCTGGCCCGGCTCGCCAACACCTACGTCGCCTGCCACCCCAACGCCGGGCTACCGAACGCGTTCGGCGGCTACGACCAGCAGCCCGAGGAGACCGGCCGGCTGCTCCGCGAGTTCGTCGACGACGGAATGGTCAACATCGTCGGCGGCTGCTGCGGCACCAGTCCCGAGCACATCGCGCAGATCGCGACCGCCGTCGCCGGGAAGCCGGCCCGCCCGGTGCCGGCGCCACCGGTCCAGACCCGGTTCAGCGGCCTGGAGCCGTTCGCGATCGGCCCCGACACCGGCTTCGTGATGATCGGCGAGCGGACCAACGTCACCGGCTCGGCCCGGTTCCGCCGGCTGATCGAGGCCGGCGACCACCAGGGCGCCGTCGACGTCGCCCTGGAACAGGTACGCGGCGGCGCCAACATCCTCGACGTCAACATGGACGCCGACCTGCTCGACAGCGAGCGGGCGATGACCACCTTCCTGAACCTGATCGCGACCGAGCCGGAGGTCGCCCGGATCCCGGTCATGATCGACAGCTCCCGGTGGAGCGTGCTGGAGGCCGGACTCCGCTGTGTACAGGGCAAGGGCGTGGTCAACTCGATCAGCCTGAAGGAGGGCGAGGAGTCGTTCCTCAGCCAGGCCCGCCGGATCCGGGACTACGGCGCCGGCGTCGTGGTGATGGCCTTCGACGAACTCGGCCAGGCCGACACCGTCGAGCGCAAGGTCTCGATCTGCGCCCGCGCGTACGACCTGCTCACCCAGCAGGCCGGGTTCGCGGCCGAGGACATCGTCTTCGACCCGAACGTCCTCGCCGTCGCCACCGGCATCTCCGAACACAACGGGTACGCGAAGGCGTTCATCGACGCGCTGCCGCTGATCAAGGAGCGCTGCCCCGGGGCGAGGACCAGCGGCGGCATCTCCAACCTGTCGTTCTCGTTCCGGGGCAACGACGTCGTACGCGAGGCGATGCACTCGGCGTTCCTGCTGCACGCCGTACGGGCCGGGCTGGACATGGGCATCGTCAACGCCGGCCAGCTCGCCGTCTACCAGGACATCCCCGCCGACCTGCTCGAACTCGTCGAGGACGTGCTCTTCGACCGGCGCCCCGACGCCACCGACCGGCTGGTCACCTTCGCCTCCACGGTCAGCGGCTCCGGCACCAAGCGCACCGTGGACCTGTCCTGGCGCGAGGCGCCGGTGCAGGAGCGGCTGGCGTACGCCCTGGTGCACGGCATCGTGGACTTCATCGAGGACGACACCGAAGAGGCCCGGAAGCAGGCGATCCGCCCCCTCGACGTGATCGAGGGACCGCTGATGGACGGCATGAAGACCGTCGGGGACCTCTTCGGCGCCGGAAAGATGTTCCTGCCCCAGGTGGTGAAGAGCGCGCGGGTGATGAAGCGCTCCGTCGCCTACCTGGAGCCGTACATGGAGGCGGAGAAGGAGCAGGCCCGGCTGGAGGGGCGCCTCGACACCGGGCGGGGCCAGGGCAAGGTGGTGATGGCGACCGTCAAGGGCGACGTCCACGACATCGGCAAGAACATCGTGGGAGTCGTGCTCGGCTGCAACAACTACGACGTCATCGACCTCGGTGTGATGGTGCCCGCCGCGCGCATCCTCGACACCGCCGTGGCCGAACGGGCCGACGCGATCGGACTCTCCGGGCTGATCACCCCGTCCCTGGACGAGATGGTCGCGGTCGCCACCGAGATGCAGCGCCGGGGGATGAATCTACCGCTGCTGATCGGCGGCGCCACCACCTCCCGCCAGCACACCGCGGTCCGGATCGCCCCGGCGTACGACGCCAGCACCGTGCACGTGCTGGATGCGTCCCGGGTGGTCGGGGTGGTGTCGGACCTGCTGAACCCGGAACGGGCGGCGGAACTCGACGTGAGCAACCGGGCCGAGCAGCAGCGACTCCGGGAGCAGCACGAGGGCCGAAACCGGGTTGCCCTGCTCACCCTCGAGCAGGCCAGGGCGAACCGGGAACAGGTCTCGTACGACGATCTGCCCGTACCCGCCTTCACCGGTGTGCGTGTCGTCCGGCCGGAACTGACCGCGCTGCGCGAGATGATCGACTGGCAGTTCCTCTTCCTCGCCTGGGAGCTGAAGGGCAAGTTCCCGGCGATCCTGGACCAGCCGGTGGCCCGCGAGCTGTACGACGACGCGAACACCCTGCTCGACCAGATCATCGCGGACAGCTCGTTGCGGGCCGCCGGCTCGTACGGCTTCTGGCCGGCCCACGGCGAGGGCGACGACATCGTGCTCACCTTGGGGTCGGACGGGTCGGACGGGTCGGACGGGCAGCGTTTTCCGATGCTGCGCCAGCAGACGACCAAGCCGGCCGGTCGGCCGAACCGGTGCCTCGCGGACTACCTCGCCCCGGCCGGGGACCACCTGGGTGGCTTCGCGGTGGCCATCCACGGTGCCGAAGACCTCGCCGCCGGCTTCGAGGCGCAGCACGACGACTACCGGGCGATCATGGTGAAGGCCCTGGCCGACCGGCTCGCCGAGGCGTTCGCCGAACACATCCACCTCCAGGCCCGGCGGGACTGGTACGAGCCGGACGCCGACCCGGCGATCGCGGATCTGCACGCCGAGCGGTTCCGGGGCATCCGTCCCGCGCTCGGCTACCCGGCAAGCCCCGACCACAGCCTGAAGCAGCGGTTGTTCGACCTGCTCGACGCCGAGCGGATCGGCATGGGCCTGACGGAGTCGTACGCGATGACCCCGGCGGCCAGCGTCAGCGGTCTGCTCTTCGCCAGTCCGGCGTCCCGGTACTTCACCGTGGGCCGGCTCGGCCGGGACCAGGTCGAGGACTACGCGCAGCGGCACGGCCTGCCCCTGGCCGAGATCGAGCGCTGGCTCCGCCCCAACCTCGGCTACGAACCGGGTCAGTGATCTCGGCGGGCCGGCTGGGGGCGGCGGTCAGCCGTACTGCCGCCGGTCAGCCGTACTGCCGCCGGTCAGCCGTACTGCCGGCGGTCAGCCGTACTGCCGGTGGTCGGCGACGATGTCGTCGAGTCGGCGCCGGGCCGGCGCCGCGTGGACGGGGTCGGCGAGCACCGCCGGGTCGGGCAGCACCCCGGTCAGGCCCCAGCCGCGTCCACGGGCCCAGGTCGCGTCGTCGACCGCCAGCGTGGCCCGGAAGACGTCCCGGGTCGCGGCGTCGAGAAACGTCCACGCGGCGATCATGTCGACGGCCGGGTCACCCACGGCCAGGGTGCCGAAGTCGATCACGGCAGTCAACCGGCCGTCCCTGACCAGCATGTTGGCCGGCGCGGGATCACCGTGGACCCAGACCGGCGGCGCGGCCCGGGCCGGTGCCGCCAGGGCCGCGTCGAAAACCGCGGTCAGAGCGTCGGTGTCGGCCAGGCCCGCCAGGGCCGCGATCCGATCGCGGATCCGGGGCTCCACCACCGCCGAGTCCCGGTCGTCCCCCATCGGTACGCCCCGGAAGCCGTTGCTCCACTCCGGCGGCGGTCCACCGGTCGGATCGATGCGCTGTAATGCGGCGATGAACTCCGCCAGTTCGACCGCCGCCCGGTGCGGCTCGGTGATCCGGTCCAGGGTGGCGTTCTCGCCGTCGAGCCAGCAGTAGACCGACCACGGGAAGGGAAAGCCCTCGTCCGGCCTTCCCTCGGCGAGCGGGACGGGCACGGCCAGCGGCAGGTGCGGGGCGAGTCGCGGCAGCCACCGCTGCTCCCGCTCCACCTGGCCGGCCCAGCGGGGGACCCGGGGCAGCCGGACCGACATCTCCTCGCCCAGCCGGTACGTCGCGTTGTCCATTCCGGACCGGGCGACCGACCGGACGGGCAGCTCCGCCCACTGCGGAAACTGCGCGGCGACCAACCGGCGCACCAGCGCGGCGTCGATGGGCACCTCGTCGGGGCGCAGACCGCCAACGGTCACACGGTGCCTCCTCCCGATCTGAGCCGGAGGTGGATGCCCCCGGCGGTCCATCCCACCTAACGGAGGAGTGCTCCGTCCACCTATTTGTGATCGTTGCTCCACCGTTCGGCTCACTACGCTGGTAGTAGCGGGTCGAGGAGGAGGAGACCGTGGAACTCCGTGGTCCGATGTCCTGGCGGATGAGCATCCGTCGGTGGGAGTACCTCGTCGACTGTGCGCTGTGGATCCGGGCGGCCGAACGGATCGAGGTGCCTCCGCATCGCCTGTTGCCCGGTCCGTTGGACATCGACGAGCCGCCGACCTCGACGGCGCCGGGTGGCGTGCCCGGAACCGAGTGGCTCGGCTGGTGGCTGTCGCTGGTCGAGACGCGTCAGCAGGTTGCCCGCCCGGAGGTACCCCCGGAGCCCGCCGACGACACCCCGGACCCGCTCGGGTTGGCCTCGCTGCCGACACTGCGCGGGATCGTCGCGCGGCGCTGGCCGGAGGCGCACGACTGGCACCTGAACCGGCAACGCGACGGCCTGGCCCGACACGGCCCGGTATCGCGGGCGACCGGCGAGATCGCCAACCAGGTCGAGCGCTCCCTGAACCGGTCCCTGCGCCCGTTCAGCGTCGAATTCATCCTCCTGCCGGTACGCGACGAGGTCATCCGCCGGGTCGACCACGAGCGCTACCTGGTGCCGGAGCGGGTGTACGACAGTCCACGGTGGGCGGTCTGGCTCCGCGACCTGGTGCTGCGGATCGGCTGACACCGGGCCGGCGCCGGGCGGGGACGCGAACGTGTCGGTGGGGCGGGTTAGCATCCGGATGCGTACTGCCGAACATCGAGCCGGACGGATCACCGATGTGCTCTCGTCGGGCGCCGGAAGTGTCCACACCCCGCACATCACGCCGGCTCGTGCCGTCGCACGACAACGCAGACCCCGGAGGGAACCGCAGATGCTCGACCTGGACCCGGCCGCCCGAGAGGTGACCCGCCTCCTGGCGGAGATCAGCGACGAGCAGCTGACCCGGCCCACCCCGTGCACCGACACCCCGGTGGCCGCCCTGCTCGACCATCTGATGGGCCTGACGCTCGCCTTCACCTGGGGCGCCCGCAAGACCGGTGGGAACCAGCCCCAGGGCGTATCCGGGCCGCCACCGCCGCCGAGCGCCGAGCGCCTCGAACCGGACTGGCGGACGGTGCTGCCCCGGCGGCTGACCGAACTGGCGGCCGCCTGGCGACGGCCGGCGGCGTGGCAGGGGATGACGACGGTCGGCGGCGTGACGATGCCGGCCGAGACGATGGGCGTGGTCGCGCTCGACGAGTTGGTGCTGCACGGCTGGGACCTGGCCCGGGCGACCGGACAGTCGTTCACCTGCGATGCGGCGAGCACCGCGGCGGTGCTCGCGTTCACCACCGAGGCTGCCCGGCCGGAGCAGGCCGCTGGTCGCGAGGGCCTGTTCGGTCCGGTGGTGCAGGTCCCGCCGGACGCACCGGCGCTCGACCGGGCACTCGGGCTGGCCGGCCGGGATCCCGACTGGACGGCCCCGACGACCTGAGCGCACTCTGCACCGGGATGCGCCCCGAATCGGACCTGACTGAAGGCCGGGCCAGACCGGACACCGGTCAGGACGCAAGGCCGGGCCGGGCCGGACTGAAGACCGGGCCGGGCCGGAGACCGGACAGGGCGAAAGACCGGACCGGGTCGCAGATCCGGCGAGCGGGTAGGGTGTGCCGCCGTGGCGAATCTCTGGAAGGGCGTGACGGCGACGGTAAGCCGGATTACCCGGCGTGCTCCCGCTACCGCCCCCACCCCCGGTCCCATCCCCGCGCAGGTCGCACGGCGACGTCAGATCACTGCCCTGCAACGTCGGCAACTGGCCTACGCGCCCGAACTCGACGGACAGGCCGATCCGGGTGAGATCGTCTGGACCTGGGTGCCGTACGAGGACGATCCCCGTCAGGGCAAGGACCGGCCCGTACTCGTGGTCGGCCGGACCAGCAGGACCCTGTTCGGCCTGATGCTCTCCAGCAAGAGCGACCGGAACGGCCAGCGGCACTGGTTCGCGCTTGGTCCCGGCGAGTGGGACCGGGACAACCGGCCGAGCTGGGTCCGGCTCGACCGGGTGCTCACGATGCGGGAGGACAGCATCCGGCGGGAGGGCGCGGTGCTGGACCGAGGCCGTTTCGACAAGGTGGGACACGCACTGCGTACCGGCTACGGCTGGCGCTAGTACATCGTCACGCCGTTGGCCTCACGTGACGGCGGACCCACAACGGCAGCACGTTGACATCAGCCTCCGCCGCCGACGTGGCGGAGGACGGCCAGGACCCGGCGGTTGTCGCTGTCCGAGGAGGGCAACCCGAGCTTCGCGAAGATGTTCGCCACGTGCTTCTCCACGACTCCGGAGGTGATGACAAGAGCCGCCGCGATCCCGGCGTTGGATCGTCCCTCGGCCATCAGCGCAAGCACCTCACGCTCCCTGGGGGTCAGCGACGCCACCCCGACCGTGTCCCGCCCGGCCCGCATCAGGTGGCCGACCACCTCCGGATCCAGTGCGGTGCCACCGGATGCCACCCGGGTCAGCGCGTCCACGAAATCGGCGACGTCGGCGACACGGTCCTTGAGCAGGTACCCGACGCCGGTCGGCCGGTCGGCGAGCAGCCGGGTCGCGTAGCGGGTCTCCACGTACTGGGAGAAGAGCAGCACACCGACGTCGGGGTGGTCGCGTCGGATGTCGATCGCCGCACGCAGTCCCTCGTCGGTGTACGTCGGCGGCATCCGGATGTCGATGATGGCCACATCCGGTACGTGGGCGGTGATCGCGGACCGCAACGCATCCGCGTCGGCCACCGCCGCGCACACCTCGAAACCTCGGTCGGTGAGCAGCCGGACCAGCCCTTCGCGCATCATCGCGGCATCCTCCGCGATCACCACCCGCATGTCGTCTCCTCCGTTCACACCTGTGTGGGCAGCTCGATCTGGACCCGCGTCGGACCGCCGGTCGGACTGCGTACGCGCATCCGGCCGTCCACGACGGCGATGCGGCGGGCCAGGCCGGACAGGCCGGGACCGTCCGGGTTCGCCCCGCCGACGCCGTCGTCCTCGACGGTCAGCATCAGGCGCTCGCCGGATCGGACGACACCGAGCCCGATCCGGGTCGCCCGGCTGTGTTTGGCCGCGTTCGCGAGCAGCTCGGAGGCGCAGAAGTAGGCGATGGTCTCGATCGCGGGCGCCGGGCGGTCGGGCAGCTCGACGGACACCCCGACCGGGATGGCGCTGCTCGTCGCGAGAGTCGCCAGCGCGTCGCCGAGACCGTTGTCGAGGACCGGCGGATGGATCCCACGCACCAGGTCGCGCAGGTCGGCGAGGGCATCCTTCGCTCCGCGGTGGGCGAGCGCGACCAGTTCGCGGGCCTGTGCGAGGTCGGGTGGCGGGCCGTCGGCACCGAGCTTCTCGGTCGCCATTCCGAGGTTCATCGCCAGCGTGGCCAGCCGGATCTGCGCGCCGTCGTGCAGGTCCCGTTCCAGCCTGCGCATCATCGCGGCCGCGTCGTCGATCGCGCGGGCCCGGGTGACCTGCAGTTCGCGTACCCGCTGGGCGAGCCGGCGCGGACCGAGCAGCTGTCGCATCGCGGCAACGTCCAGTGTCGTACCGGCCCGCATCAACCACGGTGCGACCAGCAGCATGGCGAGACCGGCCGCGGCGATGAGGAACGTTCCGGCGAACGTCCGCGTACCGATGGTGCCGAACGGCGTCAGCGCCCACACCGGTCCGAGACGCGTTCCGGGCGGGTGGTTGCGGAACAGCGGCCACCACACCGGGTAACTGAGGTTGGCCAGGCCGAACACGTAGCAGAAGGCACCGTAGCCCTCGGGGATGGCCAGTGGCACCTTGAGCAGGCCGTACCCGACGGCGCGCCAGCCCGGTCCGTCGGAGACGACGGCGCTGATCCGCTTCGAGGGCCGGGGCGGCGGGGCGTCCACCCGCACGTCGAGCAGCCGGGCCGCGAGTGCGCGGTGCACGGCCCCCATCGCGCGCCCGATCGGGGCGGCCAGCACGACCAGGAGCGCGATGGTGAGCGGAAACAGGACCAGGAACGCCGGTGCGACGGTAGGTGCGGGCTCGCTGGACATGACTCCGGTCGCCCAGAGGATTCCGACACCCAGGGCCGGCACGATCGCCGGCACGCTCAGGATCGCGGCCGCGCTGACCACGCCGAGGACGCAGAACACCGCCCGGCGCAGGGCCAGTGTGGTGAACGGTGCGCGCAGCGCGGTCATCGGCCCATTGTCGCTGGTCACGCGTTTCGGTGGCGGAGCAGCACGCCGCCGCACAGGATCGCTGCCGCCGCGTACCCGCACATCAGCAGCGAGCTGATCCAGCCGGAGAACAACCCGGGTATCGGCGAGGTCACCGCGATCGAGTTGAGCAGCATCAGCAGCGGAACAAAGCGGCCGACCGCGATCCCGCTCTCGCCGAACAGGCCGGCCACGATCATCGGAACGAACATCAGACCGAACAGCGTGCCGATCGCGGCGCCCGAGTGGCGCATGATCGTCCCGATGCCGACCCCGATCAGGGCGGTGGCGCCCAGATACCCGCCGGTCAGCACGACCGCACGCAGGATCGCCGGGTCTGACAGGGATGCGGCCGGGATGGCGGTACCACGGATCGCGAGCTGCCCGCCCAGATAGCCGGCGAAGCTCGCGACCAGGCCGACGGCGAGAGCGGCGCCGCCGCATACGGCAGCCTTCGCGGCCAGGACGACCCGACGCCGTGGCACGGCGGCGAACGTCGAGCGGATCATCCCGGTGCCGTATTCGCCGGTCACCACCAGGACGCCGAGCGCTCCGAGGAGCAACTGGGCCACAATGGCACCGCCGAGGCTGTTGTTCAGGATCTGGGCCGCGGTGGCGACCGGGGTGTGCGACCGGTACCCGAGTCCCACTCCGGTACCGGCCGCGGCCATCGCGACCACCGCGGCGGTCGCCAGCCACCACGTCGACCGGACGCTGCCCAGCTTGATCCGTTCCATCCGGGCCACGTGCCGGAATCCGTACCCGTTCATGACGCTCCCACTCCGCGATAGTCGGTGGCCTGTGAGGTGAGCCGGAAGAACGCGTCCTCCAGGCTGTCGTGGCCGGCGGCGAGTTCGGCGACGGTCGTCTCGGCCAGCAGCCGGCCGCGGCCGATGACCACCAACCGGTCGGCGGTCAGCGCCATCTCGGCGATCAGGTGGCTGGAGACGAACACCGTCCGACCCTCGGCGGCGAGTCCGCGCAGCAGGTCCCGGATCCAGCGGATGCCCTCCGGGTCCAGTCCGTTGACCGGCTCGTCGAGCAGCAGGACACCCGGGTCGCCGAGCAGGGCCACAGCGACACCGAGCCGCTGGCGCATGCCGAGCGAGTACGTACCGGCACGCCGCGTCGCCGCGTCGGACAGGCCGACGATGCGCAGCACCTGCTCGACCCGGGAACCGGGGATGTCGTTGCTCGCGGCCAGCGCGGTCAGGTGCGCACGGGCGCTGCGGCCAGGATGGAACGCCCCGGCGTCGAGGAGTGCGCCGACCGTCTTCAACGGCCAGTTCAGGTCCGGGTACCGGACGCCGCCGACCAGTGCCTCGCCACCGTCCGGGGCATCCAGGCCGAGGATCATCCGCATCGTCGTCGACTTACCGGATCCGTTCGGACCGAGGAAGCCGGTCACCACCCCCGGTTGCACCCGGACGCTCAGCCCGTCGACGGCGATCCGGCCGCCGTATCGTTTCGTCAGCTCACGTAGTTCGATCACACAACTGACGCTATTGCGCGCTGTCGGCGGCCAGAAGCCGGAAACCATCCGCCTCCCTCTGGAGGTTTCCCCCCATCGCAGGCAGGCACCAGGCGTTAGGAAGGGCCCCTTCTTATGCAAAAAGCGATAAGAAGGGGCCCTTCCTTACACCGCTAGGGTTTGACGTAGCTGTTGTAGAAGACCGGTGTGCCGAACTGCTCGGAGATGAGCAGGCCGCCGACCTTGGCGCCGGTCACCAGGAAGGTGTTGTCCTGGTAGATCGGCACCACCGGGGTGTACTTTTTCATGATCAACTCATCGATCTTGGCCCACTCCGGTCCCGCCTCGCCGGCCGGCAGGTTGCTCACCCGGTCGATCTCGGCGTTCACGTCGTCCGCGTTGAAGTACGAGACGTTCGAGTTGCCCTTCGGGCCGAGCTTGCGGCCGTCCCAGAGCACCGGGATCGTCGAGACGGCACTCGGCCAGTCCGCCGCCCAGTTCGACAGGTAGATGTCGTACGGGTTGCCCCGGGTCCGGGCCGTCGGGTTGTGGTCCTCGACGTACTGCACGGTGACGTCGAAGCCGGCCTTCTCCAGGCTCTGCTCCACGATCGGCGCGGTCTGCTGGCCGAACGCGCTGCTCCGGGACATGAAGACGAGTTTCGGCTTCTGGCCGCCGAGCAGTTCCTTGGCCTTCTCCGGGTTGCCGGTCGGGCCGCCGTCGTACGGGTTGGGGTAGTTCGTCTGGCCGATGGTGGTGTCGGCGAGCAGGGTGTGGGTCGGCTTGCCGGCGGCGTCGCCGCCCTGGGTGGCGAGCAGCCCCTGCTTGTCGATCGCGTACGCGATGGCCTGCCGGACCTTGGGGTCGGAGATCCGCTCGTTGTTGATGCTCAGGTACCAGACGGACGGGGAGGTCGTGCGCAGCACCCGGTCGCCGAGCGAGGTGTCGCCGAGGACCTGGTTGACCAGTGACTGCGGGACCTCCTCCCAGGCCACTCCGCCCTGGTCGGCGCCCTGGCCGGCGAGTGCCCGCTCGGTGGCGGCGGTGTCGTCGGGCCCGATCTCGACTCCGATGGTCTCCGGGTAGGCGTGCCGCAGCGGGTCCGTCTTCGGGTCCCAGTTCGGGTTGCGCTCCAGCACGAACCGGGTGTCCTTGACGTACTCCTTGATCTTGTACGGGCCGGAGGAGACCACCCGCCGGTCGTACTCGGTTTTGGTGTCCTGGGCCTTCGGCACCGGCACCGAGGTCGGCAGGGAGAGCGCGAACGGCAGGTCGCAGTGCGGCTTGGCGAAGGTGAAGACCAGGGTCCGCTCGTCCTTGACGGACAGTCCGGGGACGGTGTCGGTGCCCGAGGTGTACGGCCCCTTGTAGGTCGCGTTGTACGTCGGGTTGTCGGCCAGCCACTCCTGGATGTACGTCGGGCCGCCGTCGATGCTCTCCTCGAAGGACCGGGCGATCCCGTACGCCACGTCGGCGGCCTTGATCGGCGCCCCGTCCTCGAACTTCACGCCCTCCTTGAGGGTGTACTCCCAGGTCTTGCAGTCCTTGTTGACGTCCTTGCCGGGGTCGGTGGCAAGGTCGCCGACCAGAAGCACGTTCCCCTTGCCGTCCTCCTTGAAGACGGTCAGGGTCCGGGTGAACATCTGCTGGATCGACATGCCGAGGAAGGTGTACGTCCGCTGCGGGTCGAGGTGCTCGAAGTCCTCCTCCTTGTACAGCTTCAGCGCACCGCCGGGCTTCGCTCCGGGCACCTCCGCCGCCGGTCCCTGGGAGTCCTTCGGGTCGGTCGCGATCGAACTGGTGAACTGTTTGCCGCCGCCGTTCTCGGGATCGCCGTTGTCGCCGGTGTTCTCCGAGCAGGCGGTCAGTGCGGTGGACGCGAGTACGAGCGCGGCGCTCGTCGCGGCCACCGCGAGCCTGGGTCGCATAGGAATTCCTCCTGGTCTCGTTCTCGCGGATCGGATCGGTACTGAGCTGTCGGATCGGTACTGAGCTGTCGGATCGGTGCTGAGCTGTTGAAGGAAATGTTCACGCAAGCGGGCCTGAAGGTAAGTTTCATAGCAGTAACGATGGGACAACGTTTCCGCACGGCGCGCCGCGACGACCGGGACTCATCCGAGCCGGACCCGGGGATCGACCACCGCGTACAGCAGGTCCACCAGCACGTTGGCCGCGACGACGAAGACGGCGGCGAGCAGCACCGTCGCCATCACGATCGGCATGTCCAGGTTCAGCGCCGCGTTCAACGCCGTCCGGCCGAGTCCGGTGAACCCGAAGACCGTCTCGGTGATCACCGTGCCGCCCAGGTAGGCGCCCAGGTCCAGCCCGGCGATCGTGATGATCGGGGTGATCGCGGCGCGGAGCGCGTGCCGGCCGTACACCTTGATCTTCGGTAGGCCCTTGGCCCGCGCGGTCCGGACGAAGTCCTCGGAGAGCGTCTCCAACATCTGCGCCCGCGCCAGCCGGGCGTAGGTCGCGGAGTTGAGGAAGCCCAGCGCGAACCAGGGCAGGATCATCGCCGACGCCCAGGCCAGCGGATTCTCGGTGATCGGGGTGTAGCGCGGATAACTCAGCAGCCCGGTCTCGTAGACCAGGCCGATCAGCAGCAGCGGTCCGAAGAGCAGGATCGGCATCGAGGCGCCGACCAGCGAGGTACCGACCGCCACCTTGTCGAAGACGGTGCCACGGCGCAGCGCCGAGACCATCCCGATGGACAGGCCCAGCACCAGCCAGACGACGGCCGCACCGAAGACGATGCTCAGGGTCACCGGCAGGGTACGTCCGACGATCCCGCTGACCGGCTCGTCGTTGCGGAACGAGAAGCCGAGGCAGGGGGCAGGACAGTCCCGGGCCGTCTCGCCGCTGCCGATCGTCCGGCCGACGAAGATGCCCCGCATGAAGTCGCCGTACTGGGTGGCGATCGGCTTGTCCAGTCCCATCCGGCGTTCGATCATCTCGATCCGCTCCGGACTACAGACGTTTTTGCTGTCCCCGCACATCAGCTCGGCCGGATTGTTGGGCACCGCGAAGAACATCCCGAAGGTGATGACACTGACCGCGAGCAGCGTACTGAGCGCGAGCAGCGTCTTCTTGACCAGGAACCGCAGCACGGACGCCCCCTACCTGCTCGACTTCGGATCGAGCGCGTCGCGCAGCGAGTCGCCGAAGAGGTTGAACGCCAGCACCAGCAGGAAGAGCGTGGTCCCGCCCACGATGGTGAAGCTGGGTACGTCCCGCAGGTACCGGACGCTGTCGTTGATCAGCCGACCCAGGTCCGGGGTCGGCTCCAACACCCCGATGCCGAGGAACGACAACGCCGCCTCCGCCGTGATCAGCGCCGGTACGTTCAGCGAGAAGGTCACCAGGATCGGCGCCCAGAGGTTGGGCAGGAGCTGCCGGAACAGGATGTGACCCAGCCCGGCGCCGGAGGCACGGGCCGCCTCGACGAACTCCCGCTCCCGCAGCGAGAGCACCTGGCCCCGGACCAGCCGCGCCGAGATGGTCCAGTTGAACAGGACGAAGATCAGCACCAGTAGCGTGGGCCGGAACCAGGGCGCCACCTCGTCACGCGGCCCGTAGAACTGGTTGACGGCGAGCGGCACCAGCGCGAAGCAGAAGATGTAGAACGGGAAGGCCAGCGCCAGGTCGATCACCCAACTGATCACGGCGTCGACCCAGCCGCCGACGTAACCGGCCACGATGCCGACCACGACGCCGAGGGCGATCGTCAGGACGGCCGCGATGAACGCGATCATCAACGAGGTACGCAGCCCGTAGACGACCTGGATGAAGATGTCCCGGCCGATGCCCGGCTGGATGCCGAACCAGTGCTCGCCGGACACCCCCGCGTAGCCCAGCGGGAAACCGTTGCGGTCCAGCCGCTCCGGAAACCGCTCCTGCGGACCCTTGCCGTACAGCCGCGCCACCAGCGGGGCCGCCGCCGCCAGCACGACGAAGAAGATCAGCACGCCGCCGCTGACCAGCGCCACCTTGTCGCGGCGCAGCCGCAGCCAGGCGAGCTGGCCCGGCGAACGACCGACGAACTCCTTCGCCCCGACCACCGGCACGCCGCCGGCCTCGGGTCCACCTCCGACCGCCGCCGCGGTGGCCCCCACCGGCGCCGCCACCTGCTGCTCACTCACGGCACACTCTCCTCACCGAGGCCGCCTTCCTCCGGGAAGTGACAGGCCACCGACCCGGTCCCGGACAGGCGCGCGACGAGCGCCGGCTCCTCGGTGGCACAGACCTCCCGCGCCTTCCAGCAGCGGGTCCGGAACCGGCAGCCGGACGGCGGGTCGAGCGGTGTGGGTACGTCACCGGCGAGCCGGATCCGACCGGCCGGTCCCAGCTTCGTGACGTCCGGTACGGCCGACAGCAGCGCCCGGGTGTACGGATGACGTGGCCGCTCGTAGATTTCCGCCCGGTCCCCGATCTCGACGATCTTCCCGAGGTACATCACCGCGATCCGCTGGGAGAAGTGCCGGACCACGGCGAGGTCGTGCGCGATGAACACGAACGCCAGTCCCAGCTCCCGTTGCAGGTCGCGGAGCAGGTTGACGACCTGCGCCTGGATCGAGACGTCCAGCGCCGACACCGGTTCGTCGGCCACGATCAGCTTCGGGTTCAGCGCGAGGGCACGGGCGATCCCGATCCGCTGCCGCTGGCCGCCGGAGAACTCGTGCGGGTACCGGTTGTAGTGCTCGGGATTGAGCCCGACCAGTTCCAGCAGTTCCCGTACCCGTTGCTTCACCCCGCCCGGCGGGGAGATCCCGTTCACCTGCAACGGCATCGCCACGATCCGGCCCACGGTGTGCCGGGGGTTCAGCGAGGCGTACGGGTCCTGGAAGATGATCTGTAGGTCCTGGCGCAGGGGTCGCAGGTGGGCCCGGCTGGCGTGGCTGATGTCCCGGCCCTCGAAGACGATCCGGCCACCGGTCGGCTCCAGCAGCCGCACCAGCAGCCGTCCGGTGGTGGTCTTGCCACAGCCCGACTCGCCGACCAGCCCCAGCGTCTCCCCCGCCCGGACCTCGAAGTCCAGCCCGTCGACGGCGCGCACCACCCCGCGCTGGCGGAAGCCGCCGCGCACCGGGAAGTGCTTGGTCAGCCCGGTCACCGCCAACAGTGGCTCGCCGGACGGGCGGGACTGTTCCACCGGGCGTTCCGTTGCGTCCGTTTCGGTCGCCCCGACCTGCTCGCCCACTGTCACAGCGCCACCCCGACAGAAGCGATCTCCTCGGCGTACCGCCGCTGGCGCTCGGCCTCGGGCAGGTGGCAGGCGACCAGATGACCGGCCTCGGTCACCGGCCGGAGTTCGGGCACCTCGGTCCTCGAACGGTCGCCGTTCTCGTCCGCCCACCGGCACCGGGGGTGGAACGCGCAGCCGGGCGGAAGGTTGATCAGGCTCGGCGGGTTGCCGGCGATCGGCAGCAGGTCCGCGTCGGCGTCGCCGTGCAACGACGGCACGCTGGCGAGCAACCCCCAGGTGTACGGATGCTGCGGCCGCCGGAGCACCTGCTCGACGCTGCCGTGCTCGACGGCCCGCCCGGCGTACATCACCAGTACGTCGTCGGCGACCTGGCTGACCACGCCGAGGTCGTGGGTGATCAGGACGATCGCCGAGTTGAACTCGCGTTGCAGGTCTGCCAGCAGGTCGAGGATCTGCGCCTGCACGGTAACGTCCAGCGCCGTCGTCGGTTCGTCCGCGACCAGCAGGTCGGGATCGTTGACCAGTGCCATCGCGATCATCACCCGCTGCCGCATGCCGCCGGAGAACTCGTGCGGGTACTCGTCGACCCGCCGCGCCGGCTGCGGGATGCCGACCCGGTCCAGCATCTCGATCGCCCGGCGCCGCGCCGTACGCCGACCGACGCCACGGTGGTGCACCTGGTACGCCTCGGCGATCTGCCGTCCCACCGGATAGTAGGGATGGAGGGCGGAGAGCGGATCCTGGAAGACCATCGCCATGTCCCGGCCGCGCAGTTTGCGGCACTCGGAGTCGGCCAGCCCGACGATCTCCCGCCCGCCGACCTGGATCTTCCCGCTGATCTCCGTACGCCTCGGGTCGTGCAGGCCGAGCACGGCCATGCTGGTGACGCTCTTGCCCGAGCCGGACTCGCCGACGATGCCGAGGGTGCGACCACGCTCGACGGCGAACGAGATCCCGTCCACCGCCCGCACCACGCCGTCCTCGGTCCGGAAGCGCACCCGCAGGTCCTGGACCCGCAGGTACGGGTTCGCCCCCGAGGTCGCGGACGCGGTCGATGCCGTTTCCACCCCGTCCTCCTCTCCCTGCCCCGTCACCGGTTTCCGCTGCTCAATCGACGGATCTGCGCCACCAGGAAGCAGAGGTGAAGATAACCTACAACAGAGTACGGAGAGTGAAAATAACCTCCAGGTACCGAACTTCGTCGCCGTCCCGACGTACCGACCCAGGTCAGCCGGGAGCCCGACCGATCGTCCTATTCAAATGCTTCCGGTCCTCCCCTGTCGACCCCGGCGCCCACGACCTCGGCACCGTCGGAGCGGCCGCCACCGCGTCCTCGAACAACGTCACCGCCGCCCACTCGGCGACCAGGCAGCCGTCCGGGGTGCAGTTGATACACGTCCTGTCCCCGTGCACCCGGACGACGCGTCGCGCCACGTCGAGAATGTCCGACGGCGACAGGTACTCATCGTGCATGGCGCTGGAGCACATCGAGGCGGACCATCAGTTCGACACACGGCGCGTGCGGCTCCGCCGAGGCCCACGAGCAGGTCGGATGGTCATGACCGGTGACCCGGACCCACAGATGACCGCCGTCCGCCCGGGTCACGCCAGCGTGGACCCTGGTCACCGTCATGTCGCAGTACGCGGTGCAGGGCAGGTCGTGGCTGTGGTGCCAGTCCCCGGCTCGAAGCCGAAGCAGAGTTCCGGCGGCCAGATCGGGGGGCTGGGGAAGAGACGTATGCGGGGGCTTCGTCATCGCCTCAGCCCCAGGCACCCGGACCCACCGGCGACCGTCCCACCGATAGTCCAGCACCCTGTGCTGCCGCGCCCAGATCCATCCTCGTATCCGCGTCAGCATCGTTCTCCTCTCCTTGGTTGCCGCGTGGGGCCGGGTGCTATTGAGAGGCAACCTCGGCAATCAGCACCGGCGAATGGTCAAGTCCCGCGGCCAGCCAACTCGCGTCACCGGACTGTCGGGAGGGCTTGAAAGGAGACGATGAGCGTGACGCATTCACACCCCGCGTGAATGCCACACGGCTACCCTGTGCTAATCCTTCTCGAACAGGCTGGTGCGAAATGGAGCCGAACACCCTGCTTGACGCACTCCTGGATGAGGCCGGCATGTCTCGTGCCGGATTTGCGGCCCGAATCAACCGGGCCGGGCAGAGCAACGGACGGATCACGCGGTACGACCACACGTCCGTGAGCCGATGGATGAACGGACAACGACCCCGTGCCCAGGTCCCCGAGATCATCTGTGAGCTTCTCAGCGAACGTCTGTCGCGGCGAATCACCCTCGATGACATCGGCATGGGACGCCCGGACGCCTCGCACCTCGCACCGCTCACCGGCTTCATCGCGCGAGCCACCGCGCTTTGGCGTTCAGACCAGGAACGTGCGGATCCCACCGACACACCAGTCATCACCGGGATGCGCGCGATCGCGCCGGTCTGGGAATGGGAAAACCCACCTGAGGACCGGGATGTGTCCAGACCAGCAGGTCCTCGCGTTGATGCCGGCGACATCGCCATGCTGCGGACGGCCCGAACCCACTACGAATCGATGTACCGGCAGGTCGGGGGTGTCGCCACCAGGGCGCGCGTGGTGAGGTTCCTGATGGAGCACGCGGCGCCTCTGCTACGCGGCTCCTACAGCGATCAGACGGGCCGCAACCTCTTCCGGGCCACCGGTGGGCTGGCCGCCATCGCCGGGATCTGCGGGTACGACTCGGATGCTCAGGGCCTCGCACAGCGCTACTTCCATCAAGCGTTACGCCTGGCCAAGGCGTCCAGCGACCGCCGGTTCGGCGGATATGTCGTTGCCCTGCTGGTCAACCAGGCGGTATTCCTCAGGGACTACCGACAGGCCATCGCGTTCGCCGAGGCGGGCCTGCGTACCGCCGGGCCCCATATCACTCCAGCGCTCAAGACCGATCTGTACGTGATGCAGGCGAAAGCGTTCGCCGGCCTGAAGGCCGTCACGGACGCACACCGCTGCATGACGCTTGCCGAACAGACCGCGACGCTCATTCGCCGTGAAGACGAGCCACCGGAGACGGAATACATGCAGCCCGGCCTCGTGGAAGCGCAGCTTGCCGAAGCACTCACCAGCCTGGGGGAGCTGACACCGGCCCGGAAGTATGCCGAGGAGGCGGTTCGCACAGACACCCATCCCCGGGGACGGGTCCACCGGATGGCAACGCTCACGACGGTGGAACTCAACCGAGGTGAGGTGGAGCGCGCTGCGGCCTCTGCGGTACGGATGGTTGACCTTGCCGGTGGCATGGAGTCCCGGCGGCTGCGAGACCGGTTCGACCACCTTCGTAGGCGTCTAACCCAGCAACGTACCGCCGTGGCGGCGGAGGCCGTCGAGCGAATCGAAGAGGCGCTGTCGGTTCCGCTGTAACCTGGCCGGCAACCCGACGTGCGACGAGAAGGGCGGTCGGCGGCAGATGCGGTGGACGAACCTTGGCGAGCACACCGTCTACGAGAACAAGTGGCTGACGGTGAACCTCGCCGATGTGGAGCTGCCCGACGGCAAGCACCTCGACCACTTCGTGATCCGGCAGCGCCCGGTCGCTCTCTGCGCCGCCGTGAATACTCAGAACGAGGTGCTGCTGTTGTGGCGCCACCGGTTCATACCCGACACCTGGGGCTGGGAACTGCCTGCCGGCGTCGTCGATGTCAACGAGACGACCGAGCGAGCCGCTGCACGCGAAATGCTCGAAGAGACCGGCTGGCGGCCAGGCCGACTGGAGCACCTCATCACGGTCGAGCCGTCCAACGGGCTGTCCGACGCACAACATCACGTGTATCTGGCGGACGGCGCCGAGTACGTGGGCGAGCCAGAGGACTACTTCGAATCCGAAAAGCGGGAGTGGATCCCCGTCGCCCGAATTCCCGACATGGTCGCAGGTGGCGAGATCCGCTCGGCAAATGCTGTCGCGGCACTTCTGGTACTCCACCACCGGCTTCGCTCGTAGCCGTCGGGGTGCACGTCGACGACTGACTCGTCCCGTACCAGCCGCCCAGTGACCGAGTGTAATTCCTGCGTGTCCGACCGCTGTGCCAGACTGGCGCAGTACGGGGCGGAGGCGACCCGGCTCAGACAGCGGCAACCGAGTAGTCGGAGGTGACCATGACCGCGGCGGTTTTCGGCCACGGCGGACCGTGGACCGAAGAGGAATACCTCGCCCTCGGCGAGACCCGGAACCGCGTCGAACTCTTCGACGGGAGCCTCTAACTTCGACGAACTCGTCATCGACGGTGCGGCGGTCCGGCTGGTCTGCGAGATCATCTCGCCGAGCAATGCCGCGACCGACCAGGTGCTCAAGATGCACTACTACGCCACCGCCCGGATCCCGTGGTACCTGCTGGTCGAGCAGGAGAGTGGCACGCTACGGCTGTACCGCCTCGACGGCACCCACTACGTCGAACGCGCGGTGGCCAAGGCTGGTGACACACTGCGGCTCACCGAGCCGGTCGCGGTGGAAATCCGGCCGGAGACGTTGCTACCCGAGCGCTGACCTCCCGTCCTCTCGTACTGCCACGGACCTCCGTACGCCTCGGGCCCGAGGTCCGTATCAGTCGAGGACGGCGGTGGCCTCGACCTCGACCAGCAGGTCCGGCTCGGCCAGCGCGGCGATCCCGAGCAGGGTGATCGGCTTGACCGGGTCGACCCCCAGCTTCGCGGCCGCCCGGGCCACGCCCTCGCCCAGCAATGGCATCTTGTCGAGGGACCAGTCGACGACGTAGACGGTCAGTTTCGCCACGTCGTCGAACGAACCACCGATCCCCGCCAGGGCCGTGCCGATGTTCAGGTATGCCTGCTCCACCTGGGCGGCCAGATCGCCCTCGCCGACCGGGTTCCCATCGGCGTCGCGAGCCACCTGCCCTGCCAGGAACACCAGCCTCGATCCGGTGGCGATCGACAACTGCCGGTACACCTCGGGTTTCGGCAGTCCGTCCGGGTTGACCAGTTCTACGGCCACAACCACTCCCTAGATCGAGAACACAGGATCGAGCGCGTCTAAACATAGCATTGCTATGTAATGTGGTTGCATGGTCAGAACGAAGGACCCTGCGGTTCGAGCCCTGCTGATCGAGCGGACCGCGCAACTGCTGCGCGCCCGGGAGCCGGTCACGCTGCGGGCGATCGTCGCGGGTACCGGCGTGTCGACCATGGCCGTCTACACGTACTTCGACGGAATGAACGGCTTGTGGCAGGCGACGCGTCAGGAGGGGTTCACCCGCCTGACCGCCAGGCTCGGGGCGGTCACGTTGTCGGCAGACCCGGTACGAGACCTCGCCGCCCTGGGGGCCGCATACCTGTCCAACGCCCTGGCCAACCCCGATCTCTACCGGGTCATGTTCGACGTCGGCTTCGAACTGGAGGATCCGGCAGCCGCCGACGGAACGCTGGACTGCCTGCTACGCGCCGTCGAGCGGGCCAAGGACATCGGACGGTTCCGTTCCGACGTCGACGCCCTGGCGCTGGCCACCCAGAGCTGGGCAGTCGGCCACGGACTGGTGTCCCTGGTCGCCACCGGTCCCCTACCGCGCCAAGCGCTCGACCACGGCGCACCCATGCTCACCGCCCTGTTCATCGGTTGCGGCGACGACCCGGACACCTGCCGCCGGTCGGTGAGGCTCGGCTGGCACCTCGAGCCGTAACCCGAAACGAATCCAGCCTGCCAGGAGCCGGTCGCGGTGGAAATCCGGCCGGAGAGCCTGCTACCCGGGCGCTGACCCCGGCTCCTCGCATAAGGTCGTTCCATGATCGGTTGCCGGTTCCGGCGGTCGGTCGCGCCGTGCCGATCCGGTCCCGCCGGTTCGTCCGACGGCGGAATGGCCACGAGCGCAGCGAGGAGAGCCGATGACCGAGTTCGACGTGGCGACGGCGGCGGTCCAGGCGGCCCTCGACGCCGGGGCCCGGTACGCCGACGCGCGGGTGATGCACCGCCGCTACGAGTCGATGTCCGCCCGCAACGGCGAGATCGAGTCCGTCGCCCAGGACGAGAGCGCCGGGGTCGGGGTACGCGCGCTGGTCGGCTCGGGCTGGGGCTTCTACGCCGTACCCGATCTCTCCGAGCCGGCGGCCCGGACGGCGGGGAATCGGGCCGCGCGGATCGCCGCCGCCAGCGGCCGGGTCGCCGGTCCCGGCAGCACGCTCGTGCCGACGCCGGCCAGCACCGGTTCGTGGAGTTCCCCGTGCGCCGTCGACCCGCTCTCGGTACCGCTGTCCGACAAGGGCGACCTGCTGGTCCGGGCCACCCGGACGTCCCGGGAGCACGGTGCCGACCAGGCCGAGGGGCTGTACCAGATCTGGGACACCCGCAAGTGGTTCGTCTCCAGCGAGGGGCACCGGATCGACCAGCACATCCGGGAATGCGGTGCCGGGATCTCGGCCACCGTGATCGGCGACGGCGAGACCCAGCGGCGTTCGTACCCCAGCTACCGGGGCCAGTACGGCACCCAGGGCTGGGAGCTGGTCGACTCGCTCGACCTGACCGCGCACGCCGGCCGGATCGCCGAGGAGGCCCGCGAGCTGGTCACCGCGCCGCTCTGCCCGGCCGGCGAGACCACGCTCATCCTCGGCGGCGAACAGATGGCGTTGCAGATCCACGAGTCGGTGGGCCACGCGATCGAACTGGACCGGATCCTCGGCTGGGAGGCGGCCTTCGCCGGCACGTCCTGGTTGGACCTGGACCAGCTCGGCGTCCTGCGGTACGGCTCCGAGCTGATGAACATCACGATCGACCCGACGATCCCGGGCGCGCTGGGCAGCTTCGGCTTCGACGACGAGGGCACCCCGGCTACCCGGCGCGACGCGGTCCGGGAGGGTCGCTGGGTCGGTACCCTGGCCGGGCGGGACTCGGCCGCCGTCGCGGGCCTGGAGTACGCCGGCAGCGTCCGGGCCGACGGCTGGGCCCGGTTGCCGATGGTACGGATGACGAACGTCGGCCTGGAGCCCGGTCCGCACACCCTGGACGAGATGATCGCGGCAACCGACGACGGCGTACTGATGGACCTGAACCGCTCCTGGTCGATCGACGACAAGCGGCTCAACTTCCAGTTCGGCTGCGAGATCGGCTGGGAGATCAAGAACGGCCGGCGGGGCCGGATGCTGCGCAACCCGACCTACACCGGGATCGGCCCACTCTTCTGGCGGTCGATGGACATGCTGTCCTCGGAGAGCGTCGCCTGGGGGACGCCGAACTGCGGCAAGGGCCAGCCGGGACAGGTCGGCCACACCGGGCATCCCGCCGCGCCCGCCCGGTTCACCGGCGTCCGGGTCGGAGTGCGCGGATGAGCGCCGCGAGGACGCGGATGAGCAACCCGGCACGGATGAACGTGCGGGAATGGAGGCAGCGATGACGTCCCCACTCGACCTCGCTGGTCAGGTCGTCGACCTGGTCCGGCAGGTCGCCGGGCCCGGTGCGCAGGCGGAGGTCGGCACCGAGCGGGCGGACCTGGCGCTGACCCGGTTCGCGAACTCCTTCATCCACCAGAACATGGGCGAGGCCGCCACCTCGGTACGACTGCGGGTGCACCTCGACGGCCGGACCGCCAGCGGGTCGTCCACCGTGGTCACCTCGGCGGGCCTGCGCGACCTCGTCGAACGTACCGTCGCGGCGGCCCGGCACTGCCCGCCCGACCCGAGCTGGCCGGGTCTGGCCCCGCCGGCGGAACCGGACGGCACCGGCAACTGGGACGACTTCACCGCCTCCGCGACCGCCGACCAGCGGGCCGAGCGGGTACGGGAGTTCGTCGAAGCCGCCGGCGGCCTGGAAACGGCCGGCTACTGCCGTACCGGCCGTCGGGAGGGAGCCTTCGCCAACAGCGCCGGACACACGGTCACCGGCCGGAACACCGAGGCCGCGATGGACGGTATCGCCCGGTGTGGCGGCGCCGACGGAGTCGCCCGGCTCAGCTCGTTCCGGCTCGGAGACCTGCTCGGCGGGGTGCTCGGGGGCCGGGCGTCGGTGAAGGCACGGGCCGGTGTCGCACCCGTCGAACTGGCACCCGGGCGCTACGAGGTGGTGCTGGAGTCGACCGCCGTCGCCGACCTCCTCCAGAACCTCGCGACCTACGGGTTCAACGGCAAGGCGTACAACGAGCAGCGGTCCTTCGCCGTACCCGGCACCGCGCAGTTCGACCGGTCGGTCACCCTGGTGGACGACGCGCTGGCCGGCCCGGCGCTGCCCTTCGACGCGGAGGGCACTCCCCGGGTTCCGGTCGCACTGGTCGAGCGCGGCGTGACCACCGCCGTCGCGCACGACCGGCGAACCGCCGCCGAGGCCGGCGCCGGAGCCGCCTCCACCGGGCACGCGGTGCCGGGCGGCGCCGCGACCGGGGCGGTACCGCTGCATCTGCGACTTGAACCGGCACCGTCGCACAACGGCCTGACCAGGGCGAGTGAGGTATCCGGCCCGGTCGTCGACTCGGACACCGCCGCGCTGGTCGCCGAGGTGCGCCGGGGACTGCTGGTCACCGACCTCTGGTACACCCGGGTACTCGATCCGAGGAGCCTGGTCGTCACCGGGCTGACCCGCAACGGCGTCTGGCTGATCGAGGACGGCGAGGTCGCGGCGGCCGTACAGAACTTCCGGTTCACCCAGTCCTATCCGCAGGCGCTCGCGCCCGGTGCGGTCCTCGGAGTGGGCCGGCACACCGCCCTGCAGTCCCAGACCTTCAGCAGTGCCTGGTGGTCGGCGCCGCCGTTGCGGTTGGCCTCGTGGAACTTCACCGGCGGCGCCTCCGGCTGACCGAGCGGACGCCGTGATCGTCGATGTGCCGCGCGGCGGGAACGGGATGTCCTGATTGTCAGGGTGTCACGATTGTGGGGATGCCCCGGTCGCGCGACGGTGCTTGACTGTGGGGCGTGACGGACGACGCGACCACCCCCGCCGAGGACGACGCG
>NZ_JADPUN010000136.1 GCF_015690345.1 Plantactinospora alkalitolerans
CTTGAGCACCCACCGCACCCTCGGCACCTTGAGCGCCTTGAACGCCCTCGCCGCCCTGAGCACCTTGAACACCCTGAACACCCACGTCGCCCTGAGCACCTTGAACACCCTGAACACCCTGAACACCCACGTCGCCCTGAGCACCTTGAGCGCCCTCAGAACCCACAGCGCCCTGGAACCCCTGGGCACCTTGAGCACCCACCGCGCCCTCGGCACCTTGAGCGCCCTCAGAACCCACAGCGCCCTGGAACCCCTGGGCACCCTGAGCACCCACCGCACCCTGGACACCCTGAACGCCCTGAACGCCCTGAACGCCTTCAGAGCCCACGGCGCCCTGAGCACCCTGGAACCCCTGAGCACCCACCGCACCCTCGGCACCCTGAGCGCCTTGAACGCCCTCGCCGCCCACAGCGCCCTTAGCACCTTGGAAACCTTGAGCACCCTGAACTCCGTGGGCACCTTGAGGGCCCTGGACGCCATGCGGGTACTTCGGCGGCCCGCCCTCGTCGTGCCCATCCCACGGGCCCTGCCAGCCCTGCGGGCCGTGGTCCGGTGTCCTTCCTGGGTAGTCGTCCCCCGAATCGTCAGGTCCGCCGCCGTCTTCGCGGACAGTCGACCAGGACAACGGCCACCCGCCGTATTGGCCCAGCGGACCGGGTGTACCGATGTACACGCCCTGGGCAGACGATTTCGCTTCAACTGGTTGCGCTGCGGCTACGGGCCCACCCGTCATCCCGACTGCCAGCAGGACAGAACTCAGCCCTGATGCGGCGCGGCCTTGCTTCAGCCCTCGCCGCAGCCGTCGGTTGTTGCTCATGACCCCTCCAGAGAACCGCCCGGATGTACCCAGAGCTACTAGTCGGTGACACATGGTCACTTTACGGCGATTTGCAGCGTATCCCGCTGTTCCATCCAATAAGGAGGTTTCAGCTTTAGTTAGGTAGATTTCAGACAAAGTGGATTTTTTTCGAAATCAGTTTGCGCAAGCCCCGGCCCCACTTCGACCCGGCGTGCGACCGCCCATCCCAAGAACTCGCCACGTTCGGGTCCAGCTCTGAACGCAGCACGATCCCGAACGTAACGATCAGCATTTCGGGCCCGCCTCGGGCGCGCAGCATCGCAGTCTCGTGTGGCGAGGCAACAACGCCGTGGCAGCCCGCGCGCTGCGCCGGGAGCGCCATACGGACAACCAGCTCGCCCGTCGTGGTGTTCACCCTGACTTCGACGAGATTCGATTCAGTGACGCGCGTGACCTCTGTCAGTGCTCATTTGCTGCGATCCAGCCGCGCAGCACCGCGATCGGCTCAACGGAAGAGTGTCCCAGCCGCAAGTAGCACTTTTTAGGTCGTTGTGGCGTGTGCCGCGGCCGGCGACGGCCGCGGTTGACCCGGTTGCGCTGCGGGTGTGGGTGGTGGACAACACCGGGTTCCCAAAGACGGCAAGGCCTCGGCATCTGTGGGCTGACAGTATTCCGGCACACTCGGCAAGGTCACCAACTGCCAGATCGCGGTCAGCGTCCACGCCCCGAACGCAAACGCCCGCAGGCTGTGCCAGCAGTCGGTCATGTGGACCGGGCCGGGGCGAAAGAGCCGAAGCATCCGAGGAGGGTCCAGTGCGGCGACGACGGCGGCCTGCCCGAATGCTGGCTACTCGTGCAATGGCCCGGCCATGACGAGCCCAGCGACTACTGACTGTCTGACCTGCCTCGGCTGGCAACGCCATGTCACTCTCACCACCGCCGCCCAACCGTTCCTTACCCAACTCCGGCTGGCACACCAAAGGCAACGGGCAGACCTGAGCCTGTATGCCGCCCTCCGGGAACTGCAATACACGCTCGCGTTCTGGCTTGGGTTCTGCCCTCTCTGCCGCCAACTCGTCCCCACCTAATAAGACACTACTAACGCCTCAGATGGTGACCGTCGACTCGCCAGCCTTCGTGGTCACCTTGGCATCGGGCACGCCGGTCCAATGGGCCGTCCATTCCGCCAGTACGGCGGCGAAGGCGGCGTCGTCCAGGCCGTACGTCGTGATGGTGAGCGAGATCGGGCCCTCGGCGTCACCGGTCAACGGCGCCTGCGCCGCGACGACCAACAGGTGACCGGCCTGATTCACGGTGATCTGCTGGTAGCGGCTGGTGTGCCAGGGCTGTCCGTCGGTCCCCACGATCGCCAGCACCTCGGCGGCGGCGGCCGTACCCGTGAGGTAGATGGTGCGACGGCGGCCCTGCGGGCGGATCTCCAGCAGGAACCGGAGTTGCTCGAAGAAGGACCGCCAGCCCTCCTCCATCCCGTCGTAGACGTCGTCCCAGTCCGTTCCGTCGAGCGAGCCGGGCAGTACGGCCCGGATCGTGGTCCGGTGGCCGTCCGGGACCAGTTCGAGGTACGAGCCGTCGTCAAAGAGCATCCGCTCGGGCGGCTCCTGCTTCGCATGGTCGACGAAGATGTACTGGATCTCGCCGTCGAGGTCCCCGTGGTCCCAGCCGAACCATTCTCGGATCTGTACGGCATCCGTCATCGCCCGCCACACCGTGTCACGGTCAGCGCCGATGGTGGTCTCAACCCGGTACGGCTTGGGTTGCTCGCTCATCTCGTTCGCTCCATTCGATCTGGGCCGTCGTCTCGGTCTGGCTCGTCGACTCGATCTGGGCCGTCGACTTGATCTGGGCCGTCTGACTTGGCTGCTCCCTTGCCCGATGAGGGCCTGACGGGGTGGCCGCCGACGAGCAGGTGGTAGCGCCGCTGGGCGGTGGGCGAGTCGAACTCGGCCGCCAGTTCGGCCACCCGGGTAGCGAGCTGCTCGGCGAACCGGGTGATGTCGGCGGGCTGGTCGAAGCCGATCTCCGCCTCGACGGTGAAGGTGACCAGCCGCTTGCCTGCCGCAACGGCACCCTCACGCATCCGGGCCACGTCGTCGAAGGTCCGTGCGGTGGCCGCCAGCAGGGTGTCGGCGGCGAACCGGTCCTGATCAGCGACGTCCAACTCGCCGACCATGGCCGGCGCGACGATGACCGCGTGCGCGGCGGTCCGCATGACCCGCTCGGTTCGGCCGCGCCGCTGGCGCAGTTCGACCAGCTCGACGAGGCCGCCCTTCTCCATCTCCCGCAGGTGGTAGTTGACCCGCTGGCGGCTCTCGCCGATCCGCGCGGCGAGCCCGGCCGCCGAGGCGGGCTCACGCAGTTCTTCGAGCAGCCGTTGCCGCAGCGGCGTGAGGACTCCCCTCAGCCGAGCCCCGTCCCGAAGCACATCGACACCCGCCGTCACGGACACATCCTGCGATTAGACAAACACGTTTGTCAAATCACACACCGCCGCCCTGGCGTCGGGGCCGCACGGCCAACTCGACCATCCGACGGATCACCTCGACCCGGATGAGCAGCCCCGCCTCCCGGCCGTCCTGCTCGACGGTCGCCCCCAGCCAGTCGAGGCCGCTCTCCGTACCGTGGTGCAGTTCCTCGACCGTGACCACCACATCGCCGCCGGGCGGCAGGTAGTCGCCGCGCCGCAGCTTGACGACCCGAGGCAGCACACCCCGGGGTACGCCGGGCGGCAGCACCGACAGGATGTTGCGAAGCCGGCGCCAGTCCTGCGGCGTCAGCGGTTCGGCGGACTCGGGTAATGCGCCATCGGCCACCACGACCTCCTCGATGTCGGAGAGATCCCGGCCGGCGGGCGCTTGCCGACGACCGCCGGCCGGGTTACCACGCAGGTTCCGCCCCGGAGTCGGGTGTCACGGAGCGGAACCGCCCTGCCGTCCACCCTGGACGGCCCACAACCGCAGTGGTAGATGTATTGCCGATACCAAGAGTGACCACACACTCGCTTACCGTTGGAGTACGTGAAATGAACCTCGATGTATGGATCCGCGCCCTGAAGGCAGCCCGCGCCGGAGCCGGGGTCTCGCAGGAACAACTGGCCACGATGATCCGGTGGAGCGCGTCGACCATCGCCGGGATCGAGACCGGCCGACGCCGCCCCACCACCGAGTTTGCCGTCGCCGCGGACGAGGCGCTGCAAACCGGTGGCCTGCTCGCCCAACTGCTGCGCATCGCCGACGAGCAACGCACCCCGGTCTGGTTCGCCCCCTGGCGCGGCTACGAGGCCGAAGCCACCCGCCTGTGCGCCTTCGAGCCGACGGTGATCCCGGGACTGCTACAAACCGAGGAGTACGCCCGAGCGGTGCTCTCGGCCGGCGGACTGCACGGCCCCGACGACGTGGCGGAACTGCTGAGCGCACGACTCGAACGACAGGATCTGCTCTCCAAGGAGAACCCGCCGGAGTTCCTGGCCATCATCGACGAGTTCGCGCTCCGTCGCCCGGTCGGCGGTCCCGCCGTGCTCGACGCGCAACTCGGACATCTGATCGAGCTGGCCGCGCTGCCACACGTCCACCTGTACGCGCTGCCGGCCAATGTCGGCGCGCACGTCGGGCTCGGCGGCGGCTTCATCCTGGCCGACCTGCCCGACGACGACCGGGTCGCCTACCTGGAGAACGTCGCGAATGGACAGGTGGTCGACGACCCCAAACTCATCCGCTACCTACGCCGCAAGTGGGATAGCCTGCTGGGAGAAAGCCTCTCGGAGAGCGCCACGCTCGAACTACTCAAAGCGCTGAAGGTGACCTGATGACCACTGGCCCCACCTGGCGGACCTCCTCCCGCTCCACCGACACCGGCGGCAACTGTGTCGAGGTGGCGGACAACCTCGCTGACCGCGTACTGGTCCGGGACTCGAAGGACCGGCCGGGACCGGTGCTGACGTTCGGACCGGTGGCCTGGCGTACGTTCGTCACCGAGGTGTCCCGGGTACGGCCGTAGCGGTCAGGCGAGCGGACCCGTCTCCCGTAGCCGGTCGGTCAGGAACTCCTGCTCGGCGGCGTTGTCGCTGAGCGCCAGCGCTGTCCGGTACGCCTCGGCGGCCTCCTCGTGCCGGCCCAGCCGGCGTAGCAGATCCGCCCTGGTCGCCGGCAGGTAGTGGTAACCGGCCAGCCGGCCGTCGCGTTCGATCGCCTCCACCTCGGCCAGTGCCGCCGCCGGTCCGTCCACCATGGACACCGCCACCGCCCGGTTCAGCGCGACCACCGGCGACGGCCAGATCCGCAGCAGCTCGTCGTAGAGGGTACGGATCTGCGGCCAGTCGGTCTCCGGATAGCTCGGCGCCTGCGCGTGCAGGGCGGCGATCGCCGCCTGCACGGTGAACCGACCGGGTGGGCCGGCCCGGAGCGCGCCCACCACCAGCCGATCCGCCTCGGCGATCAGTTCACGGTCCCACGCCGACCGGTCCTGCTCCTCGATCCGCAGCAGCCGACCGTCGGCATCGGTCCGGCTGGCCCGGCGCGCCTGGTGCACCAGCAGCAGGGCCAGCAGCCCGGCGACCTCGCGGTCGGCCGGCAGCAGCAGCCGGAGCATCCGGGCCAGGTCGAGAGCCCGGTCGGTGAGTTCGTCGCGTACCAGGTTCTCGCCGGACCGGGCGGTGTGCCCGGCGGCGTAGAGCAGGTGGACCACGGTGAGCGCCGCGCCGACCCGACCGGGCAGTTCCGCTGCCGGCGGCACCCGGTACGAGATCCTGGCCGCAGTGATCTTCTTCTTGGCCCGGGTCAGCCGGGCCGCCATGGTCGGCTCGGAGACCAGGAACGCGTGCGCGATGTCCGGCGTGGCCAGCCCGCACACCAGCCGCAGGGTCAGCGCCACCCTTGCCTCCAGAGCCAGTGCCGGATGGCAGCAGGTGAAGACCAGCCGGAGTCGGTCGTCGGGAATCGTGTCCGGCTCGACCATCTCGCCCTCCCCCTCATCCGGCCCGAGCAGCAGCGGCAGTTTGGCGTCGAGCGTCCGGCGTCGGCGCATCGCGTTCAGCGCGGTACGCCGGGCCGCCGTGGTCAGCCAGGCGCCGGGCCGATCGGGTACGCCATCGCGCGGCCAGGTCCGCAACGCCTGGACGTACGCCTCCTGTACTGCCTCCTCGGCGGCGTCGAGATCGCGGGTCACCCGCACCGTCGCGGCGAGCACCCAGGCCCACTCGCGACGGTGCGCGTCGGCAACGATCTGGGCGACCGTGCGCCCGCCGGTGCCTCCGACCGGGCCTCCGACCGGCTCTCCGACCGACTCTCCGACCGTGCCTCCGACCGGGCTCAGCTCGGCTCCAGGATCTCGAAGCCGATCAGCGGCCGGACCTCCACGCCACCGCTGACGATCGGGGTCAGCCGGGCCAGCGCCAGCGCGTGGTCGAGATCCCGCGCCTCGATCACGAAGATCCCGGCCAGCGCCTCCTTGGTCTCGATGAACGGGCCGTCGGTCAACAGGTCGTCCCGGATCGCCGTCGCCGTCGTCGACTGCTCCAGCGCCAACCCGGCGACGATCCGGCCGCCCAGTTCGGCGATCCGCGCCGGCAACTCCTCGTGGGCCCGCATGACCTCCGGCGGGATGTCGGCCACGCCACCGGGGGTCTCCCGCTCGAAGATCAGCACCGCGTACTGGGGCATCAGGCCACCGCCCCGGTCGCCGCCAGTGCGGCGGTCAGCCAGGTCTGCCAGCGGGACGCCTCCGCCGCCTCGTCCACACCCTCGGCGAAGTAATGGTGTGCCACTCCGACGGGCCACCCCCACGCGTCCCGGCCGTAGAACCGGTGGAGCGCTTCGGCAGCGCGTACCCCGAGAAAGGCGGGCGTGGCGTAGTCGACCGTGCCCTCGATCGGGGTCAGGCCGGCCGGTGTCAGCCGGATCCGGTCGCCGACGGCGACGTCCGGGCCGACGCCGAGGGCCCGGCGCAGCGCGGCGAAACCGCCCCGCGCGGAGGTCTCCGGACCGGCCGCCGAGACGTAGGCGGCGTCGCGGCCCACGAAGTGCCGCAGGTACTCCCCGAACGTGTGCTGGTAGAAGGCCGTGTGCTGCCGGCAGGCGTCCAGCTCACGCTCGTAGTCCCCGGCGATCACCCCACGGTGTACGTAGCGCAGGTAGGACCCCGTGCCGCGCGGCTCCACCCGGTAGTCGAGTTCGTTGGCGCCGTCGCCGTCCACCGCCCGGGTCACGAACCGGTTCGGCGGATCCCAGACCGTCACCGTGCCGCCGGAGCCGCTCAGCCCCCGCTCGGCCCCGCCGACCCGTGGCTCGTAGTCGATTTTCCACAGCCAGCCGGCGGTGTGCGCGGTGAACCCCGCCCACACCTCCGACGGGCTCGCGGACAACTCGCCCTCCCAGCGCACCTCGAACTGCCTGCCCATGTCGACCGCCTCCATCGCTGTCGCCGTAGCCGAGCCTCGCGGCTCCCTCTACCTCACCGACAAGCGACGTCCGACGGAATCGACATCGGCCCGGAATTTCTTCCGGGCGAGTGGCGAATCAGTATGAGTAGAAGCCCTTGCCGGTCTTCCGGCCCAGGTCACCGGCGGCGGCCATCCGTTGCAGCAGCTCCGGTGGGAAGAACTTCTCGTCTGCGGTGTCGGCGTAGATGTTCTTCGTGGCGTTCAGCAGCACGTCGACGCCGGTCAGGTCGGTGGTGGCCAGCGGACCCATCGCGTGTCCGAAGCCCAGCTTGCAGGCGGTGTCCAGATCCTCCGGCGAGATCACCCCGGACTCGACGAGCTTGATGGCCTCCATCACCAGTGCGGTGATCAGCCGGGTGGTGACGAAGCCGGCGATGTCGCGGTTGACCACCACGCAGGTCTTGCCGATCTCCTCGGCGAAGGCGCGCGCGGTCGCCAGCGTCTCGTCGCTGGTCTTGTAGCCGCGTACCAGTTCACAGAGCTTCATCATCGGTACCGGCGAGAAGAAGTGCGTACCCACGACCGACTCCGGCCGGTCGGTCACCGCCGCGATCTGGGTGATCGGGATCGCCGAGGTGTTGGTGGCCAGCACGGCACCGGGGGCGCAGATCTTGTCCAGCGCCCGGAACACCTCGTGCTTGAGTTCCAGCTTCTCGAAGACCGCCTCGACCACGATGTCGGCGTCCCCGGCCGCCTCCAGTTCGGTGGTCGGGGTGATCCGGGTGAGCGTCGCCTCGACGTCCCCGGCCTCGATGGTGCCCTTGGCCGCGAACCTCTCCAGGGACGTACGGATGCCGGACAGGCCACGCCGGGTCGCGGCGTCGTCGATGTCGCGGAGCGTCACCTCCCAACCCGCCAGTGCGGCGACCTGGGCAATGCCCGAACCCATCAGACCGGCCCCGACTACCGCGAGTCGACCCGCCATGTGCTCACTCCCTCGGCTGGATTGTGTCCGTCCCGAGCACGATAACGGGCGTCCTGCGGACCGACCGACGCCGGCTGCGAGGGCATGTTCGCAGCCGGCGTCGGTGTCCGAGGTTTTGCCGGGCGTACCAGGCAGGATCAGCTCGCGGCACGCAGCGGAGCGAGCGCCTTGCTCCAGGCCACCGTCTGGTCGAGCGTGGTGGTGAGAGCCGCGAGGTGGAAGTCGTTGGGCTTGAAGACGCTGAAGTTCTCGAAGTCGCTGAAGAGCGACAGCGCCACCTGGGACCGTACGTCGGCCATCATCAGCTCGCCGGCGATCAGGCGCAGGTGCTCCACCGCGCGGGTACCACCGACGGAGCCGTAGCTGACGAAGCCGACGGCCTTGTTGTTCCACTCGGCGAAGAGGAAGTCGATCGCGTTCTTCAGCGCACCGGAGGTGGAGTGGTTGTACTCCGGGGTCACGATGACGAACCCGTCGAACGAGGCGATCTTGGCGGCCCACTCCAGGGTGTGCGGCTGCGAGTACTGCCCCATCGACGGCGGCACGGGCTCGTCGAGGTGCGGGAGTTTGTAGTCAAGGAGGTCGACCAGCTCGAAGTCCGCGTCGGTGCGCTGCGCGGCGACCTCCTGCACCCAGCGGGCCACCTGCTCGCCGTTGCGGCCTGGACGGGTGCTGCCAAGGATGATGCCAATTCTGGTCATTTCTGTAATTTCCCCTCTAAAGTTCGCAGCACTCACGTGCTTGCTCGGTCAAGCAAATATTCGGGTTGTTGCTTTGTCAAGCAACTGCCGTGTTAGTGTGTTCTCCATGACAGCCCCGTCGCCGTTGAGCAACGACGAGGAGGCGTTCGTACGGGCCCTGGCTCGGGTGATCATCGTCGTCCCCCGGGCGCTGGATGCCGACCTGATGCGCGAACAGCGCCTCTCGATGAACGAGTACGCGGCCCTGATGAACCTCTCGGAAGCACCCGACCGGCGGATGCGGATGAGCGAACTCGCGAACGTCTGTGACCTGTCGCTGAGCGGGATGACCCGGATAGTCACCCGCCTGGAGCAGCAGAGCTTCGTCGAGCGGGTCCGATGCCCCGAGGACGCCCGCGGCTGGAACGCGGTCCTCACCGACGCCGGACTGGCCCGGCTGGAGCAGGCGTACCCGGCGAATCTCGCCAGCGTGCGCCGGCACATCGTCGATCACGTCGCCGGCCTGGATCTCCCCCGGGTCACCGAGGCCCTGCAACGCTTCGCCACCACCGGAACGTGCGCGGAGCAGACGACCGAGGAGCCCACCGCCTGACCCGGTCAGCCGCCCGCCGGTCATAGCGTGAAAGCCGGCTCTTCCGGCGCGGTCGCCCGCTCCACCTCGACCCCCAGGGTCCGCAGGTCGGCGATGAAGTCCGGATAGCCGCGATCGACGTGGTGCACGTGCGAGACCTCGGTGACCCCGTCGGCGCAGAGACCGGCGATCACCAGGCCGGCACCGGCCCGGATGTCGGTGGCCCGGACCGGTGCACTCGACAGCCGCTCCCGGCCCCGGACCACCGCGTGGTGCCCGTCCGTCTTGATGTCCGCACCCAGCCGGGCCATCTCGTTCACGAACATGAACCGGCCGTCGAAGATGTTCTCGGTGACCAGCGAGGGACCCTCGCTCACCGAGGCCAACGCGATCGCCATCGGCAACAGGTCGGTGGCGAACCCGGGAAACGGCAGCGTCACCACGTCGACCGCCGACGGCCGCCGGTCGAGCTGCACCCGGAACGCGTCGGTCCGGGTCTCCACCAGGCAGCCGGCGGAGACCAACTTGTCGAGCGCGATCTCCAGGAAGGCCGGGCTCGCGCCGGTCACCGTCACGTCGCCCTGGGTCATCGCCGCCCCGAACGCCCAGGTGCCGGCAACGATCCGGTCCCCCACCGTGGCATGGCGTACGGGGTGCAGCTCGGCGACGCCCTCGATCCGCAGGGTGGAGGTGCCGGCGCCCTCGATCCTGGCCCCCATCGAGGAGAGCATCGCGCAGATGTCGACGATCTCCGGTTCCCGGGCGGCGTTGTCGATCTCGGTAACCCCCCTGGCCAGCACCGCCGCCATCACCAGATTCTCGGTGGCACCGACGCTCGGGAAGTCGAGCCAGATCGCCGCGCCGCGCAGGCCGTTCGGTGCGGAGGCGATGACGAAGCCGTGCTCGCCAGAGATCTCCGCACCCATCCGGGCCAGCCCGGCCACGTGCATGTCCAACCCCCGGGAGCCGATGGCGTCCCCGCCGGGATGGGCGACCCGGACGTACCCGCGCCGGGCCAGCAGCGGTCCCAGCACGCAGATCGATGCCCGTAGCCGGCGTACCAGGTCGTAGTCCGCCTCCGTACCGGGCGCCTCCGGCACCTCGACCGTCACCGAACAGGACCGGGGCGCACCTTCGAGGACGTCCGCCGTCGTACCCGTGCCGTGGTCGACGAACGGCACCGGCTCGTCATCGGCGAACGAGACCTGGCAGCCGAGTCTGCGCAGCACCTCTGCCATGATCGCGATATCGGTGATCCGGGGAACGTTGGTGATCACGCTTCGGCCGGGCGCGAGCAGGGCGGCGGCCATCAGCTTCAGCGCGGAGTTCTTGGCACCCACGACGTGCACCCGACCGGCCAGCCGGGCACCGCCGGGCACCCTGATCACATCCACGTCGCACATCGTAGAGTCGTCGGCTCCGCCCGGCCCGGAGCCGCTGACCCACCCTCCGACCGTATCCGTATCCGTATCCGTATCCGTCCCCGCCGCCGATCCCGGGTCCGAGCCCGGGTCCGGTCCGGCCAGCGTCCCCGGCCGCGCGGGCGCGATCTGCGTCGACATCCGTACGCTGTACGTCATGGCCGTCCACCTCACCCGCATCTACACCAGGGCCGGCGACGCCGGCACGACCAGACTCGGCAACAACGAGCAGGTCGCCAAAACGGATCCGCGGATCGCCGCGTACGCCGACGTCGACGAGTGCAACGCAGCCATCGGAGTGGCGCTGGCGCTCGGCCAACTCGACGAGGGCCTCCGCTCGGTGCTGGGCACGATCCAGAACGACCTGTTCGACGTCGGCGCCGATCTGTCCAACCCGATCGAGCCGGAGCCGGCGTACCCGCCGTTGCGGGTCACCGAGGAGTACGTGCTCCGCCTGGAGGGCTGGTGCGACGAGTACAACGCGGAGCTGGCCAAACTCGACTCCTTCGTTCTTCCGGGCGGTACCCCCGGAGCGGCGCTGCTGCACGTGGCACGCACGGTCGCCCGGCGCGCAGAGCGCTCGGCGTGGGCACTGCTCACCGCCGAACCCGATCGAACCAGTACTCTTCCGGCAAAGTATCTCAACCGCCTCTCGGATCTGCTGTTCATCCTCGGAAGAACGGCGAATCCGGACGGTGACGTGCTATGGGTCCCCGGCGGCAACCGGTAGTCCCCGATGGGCGGGTTGCACCATGTCGAGGTCTGGGTACCCCGCCTCGGCCCCGCCGAACGTAGCTGGGGCTGGCTGCTCGGCGAGCTGGGCTGGACGCCGGAGCAGAGCTGGGCGGCCGGACGCTCCTGGCGACTCGGCGCGACGTACCTGGTTCTGGAGGAGTCCCCCGCGCTGTCGTCCCGGCGGCACGACCGGCTCGCCCCGGGCCTCAATCACCTGGCCTTCCACGCCGGCCCGCCCCCCGTGGTGGACCGGCTGGTCGCCGAGGCGCCGACGTACGGCTGGTCGCTGCTCTTCGCCGACCGCCACCCGTACGCCGGCGGGCCCGGCAACTACGCCGGTTACCTGACCGACGAGTCCGGGTTCGAGGTGGAACTCTGTGCCTCAGTCCTCGCCGCCCGGGACTGACCGCCCGGAAGTTCCCCGGCCGACCGGAAAGGGCCGCCGGGCCCTCGGACCGGCCGGACGGCGCGGTTGTCCCATTGGTGAACCGCCCCGCCGCCGGGACCGCCGCTGGGGCACGGACGCGGGCACGGGCACGGATGGCGGCACCGGCGCGCTGGCCGGCGGGCCGCTGCCGCCGCGCCCCGGGGCAGCGGACTGGGAGAGCAGCCAGCGCCGCAGCCACAGTCCGGCCACCACCGCTGCCGGCACCACCGCTGCGACCACCAGCGCGCCGGCGGCAGCCAGGTACCACCACCCGGGCGGCAGCCCGGTGAGGCGGTCGACGAGCGTGCCGGCGAGGTCCACCCGTCAACCGTGCCTGGCGCGGTGGGCACCCGACCTCGTACCGACGGTCACCCCGGCTCCGCCAACTGGCCGGTCGGCACCCTAGGGGCCGGGCGGACCGGCTTCAGGGTTGCCCCTCGACGACGCGGGGATCGATCGGCTGGAAGTCGTCGTCGACCAGACCGAGGCGGTGCGCGACCACCGCGGCCTGGACCCGGTTGCGGAGCCCGAGCTTGTCCATCGCGGCCGAGACGTGGGTCTTGACCGTGGTGACTCCCAGATGCATCCGCGCGGCGATCTCGGCGTTGGAGAGCCCGGCACCGACCAGGGCCAGCACCTCACGCTCCCGGCCGCTGAGCAGCCGCCGCCCCGAGGGTCGCAGGCTGTCGACCTCCCGCTCGGCGTCCCGGGTGTGCGCCAGCAACGCGCGGTTGACGATCCGGGCCAGTACGGGCGGCGCCAGCAGCGGTTCGCCCCGGGCCGCCCGACCCACGGCCTCCACCAGGTCCTCCGGGGCGCCGTCCTTGACCAGGTAGCCGATCGCACCGGCACCGAGCGCCCCGTAGATGTTGGCGTCGTCGGCGAAGGTGGTGAGCACCAGCACCCGGGTCGCCGGGTGCCGGTCGAGGATCTGCCGGGTCGCCTCGATGCCGTCCATCCGGGGCATCCGCAGATCCATCAGTACGACGTCCGGGCGCAGCCGTTCGGCCAGCCGGACCGCCTCGCGGCCGTCGCCCGCCTCGCCGACGATGTCGAATCCGCCCGCGGTGCGCAGCAGCAGCGTCACGCCGGCCCGGACCAGGGCCTGGTCGTCCACCACGAGTACCCGGATCACCGCCCGGACCGCCCGGCACGTTCCGCCTCCGCTGGCCGGGCGACGACCTTCTCACAGCTCGGACCGGCACCCTTCGCACAGGTCGGACCGGCACCCTTGTCCCGGATCGGGCCCGTGGTGCCCTTCTCCCTGATCGGCAGGTACGCGGCCAGGCGCCAGCCGCCGCTGCTGGTGGGGCCGGCGAGCAGTGTCCCGCCGAGCAGCCGGACCCGTTCCCGCATTCCCGCCAGCCCGTGCCCGGACGGCGGCAGCAGCGACGGCCGGGGATGTTCCGGCCCGGTGTCCAGCACCTCGACCAGCAGCCCCGTGTTGTCGGGCCGGATGTCCACCGACGCGGTCGCGCCGGGTCCCGCGTGCTTGAGGGTGTTGGTCAGTCCCTCCTGGATCACCCGGGCGGCGGTGGTCCGCACCACCAGCGGGGCGTCGCCGACATCGGGAGCCAGGCTCATCTGGACCGCCACCCCGGCCGATCGGACCCGCTGCTCCGCGTCCGTGATCAACTGCTCCGGCTCGATCGGTGGTCCGCCCGCCGTCACCGCGTCGGGGTCACGCAGCACCTCCAGCAGCGCCCGCAGCTCGTCCAGCACCTGGCCGGCGGTGACCCGCAGGTCGCCGAGGGCGTGCACGGCGTCGTCCACCCGTCCGGTACGGCGGGCGGCGTACTGGGCCGCGCCCGCCTGTAGCGCGATCGCCCCCACGTGGTGCGCGACGATGTCGTGCAGGTCCCGGGCGATGGCGGCGCGTTCGGCCAGCCGCGCGGCCCGGGTCTGGACCTCCTGCTGCGCCTCCACGTCGCGGGCCCGCTCCTCGGCCAACCGGGCCACCCGGCGCACCCCGCTCAGGTAGCGGGCCAGGGCGACCGGCGCGATGACGAACCCGGCGAACCCGGCGAGTTGGATGAACCCCTGCTGTCCGGGCAGCAGCCCGTCGCTGCCCGGACCGACCAGGTGGACCAGTGAGGCGGCGTACGCCAGCCCGAGCGCCGCGCCGATCGACGGCCACCTGGCGGTGAAGGCGACCAGGCCCACCGCGACCAGCGCTCCGAACTGGGCGACGTCCCCGGCCCAGGGCGCGGCCCAGTTGGCGAGTGCCAGCAGCAGGCACTCGACCGCCAGTACCGGCCAGGGCCAGCGGCGGGCGCCGACCAGGATCAGCCCGGCTGTCACCGCGACCGCCAGCCCGAGCGGACGGGCCTGTACCACCGGCCAGCCGAGCTTGATCAGTCCCAAGCCACCGCCGACCAGCCCGAGCAGCACGTCCGGCCACCACCTTCGCTGATCCCGCACGCTCGCAACGATACGGAGCGGAACCGCGCGCGGCGACTCCTGCCACCGGCCGCGCTCCGCCTCCTCCAACTGGCCGATACACCGACCGGCCGGACGACATCGAAAGAAGATCGTCTCGCCTAGCTTCGGTCCGTGCCCACCGAAATGATCTCGTTTCTGGCCCAGTTGGCCCGCAGCCCACGGGCGGTCGGCGCGATCGCGCCCAGCGGTGTCCCACTGGCCGAACGGATCACCGCGACGATTCCCCGTACCGGCGGTCCGCTGGTGGTCGAACTCGGTCCCGGCACCGGAGCCTTCACCCGGGTGATCCAGCGCCGCCTGGCGGGGCAGGGCAGGCACCTCGCCCTGGAGATCAACGCGACCTTCGCCGACCGTCTGGCCCGGGAACATCCCGGGGTCGACGTGCTCCAGGCCGACGCGGGGAACCTGGCGGATCTGCTCACCGAACGGAACCTGCCCCGCGCCGAGGCGATCGTCAGCGGTCTGCCCTGGGCGGTGTTCACCGCGCAGCGGCAGCGGGAGATCCTCAGCGCCGTCGTCGCGGCCCTCGCCGACGACGGCGCGTTCACCACCTTCGCGTACCAGCACGCCCGGTGGGCACCGCCGGCACGACGGCTGCACCGGACCCTGCGTGAGCTGTTCGAAGAGGTCGTCGTCGGCGGAACCGTGTGGGCGAACCTACCCCCGGCGGTGGTCTACCACTGTCGCCGGCCGGTTCGGCAGCCGCTCGTCGCGGAGGCCGGTACGTCGAGGTCCGCTCGGCGCCCGTCGCCGGTCCGGCCGCTGGGCATGCCCCAGCCCGCCCAGTCCTGACTGTCAGGATGGCGGGGGCTGTCAGGATGGCGGGGGCGGCCCTTCCCCGTCAGGCTCGCGGAGTCGTCAGGCTCGGGGAGTCGGCTCAGCCCCGCGGCGCCGCATTCAGTCCCGGAGCACCAAATGCGAAACCGCCCCCGGAGGGGCGGATTCAAGCCAGGAGAGGAAGCCGGTGACCGTGGAATTCGCCATCGCGATCTCCACGGGAGCCTGGTGGCTGACACATCGCAGGATCACCCAGTCGGCCGGCATGATCAGCCGTTCCTGACCCTCGGGTAGCCGGCGACGCTCCACCGCGAGCCCGCGCCGGGTCAGCACCCGCTTCGGCCCGAACGAGAGGCTGAACATCCGGTACCACCGGAGTTCGGTCTCGGCGAACCGCGCGAAGCCCGGCGACCAGCCCCGGCCGTCGAGCATGGTCGAGACCCGCACGCTGAGCCGGATGATGCCGCCGGAGCGGGCGACCAGGGCCCGCCGGAGAAAGAGCGCCGCGACCGCGACGAGGAACACCAGTACGCCGATCCCGATCCACCGCAGAACCAGCATCGACGTCTCGGTCAGCGCGTCGCGGACTCGGTGACCGGGCTGGCGCTCTCGGCCAGGACCGTGACGCCGTCGCCGGTCACCGACAGGAACCCGCCGGTCACCTCGTAGGTGAGCTGCTCGCCACCGGCCAACTTGATGCGTACCTGGCCGGGCTCGGCGAGCTGCCCGAGCAGCGGCGCATGTCCCGGCAGCACCCCGAGTTCGCCCTCGGTCGTCCGCGCGACGACCATCTCGGCGTCACCCGTCCAGATCTTCTCCTCGACGGATACGAGCTCGACCTGAAGCTGTGCCACGCTGTCTCCTTGCTGCGGCGGCGGGATTGGGGAAAGTCTAATCCGGCTCCCGCCGCCGCACCCAGCCGGGTGGCCCAGATCGCGATCACGTCACTTGACCTTGTTCAGCAGCTCCGGGTTGGAGATCACGAAGGTGTCGACGGTTCCGGCCTTCAGCGCCGCGAAGAACTCGGCGGCGATCGGCTTGAACCTCTCGCCCTTGTAGTCGCTGCCGGTACCGACGCCACCGCCCGGCAACTTGATCATCTGGATCGAGTCCGACCGCAGGTTGCGCAGTGCGAAGCCGAAGTCGATCAACTTGTGCCCCCGACCGCTGAAGATCAGCGACTTGCCCGCCGCCCGCAGCACCGAGTCCATCTTGATCGGGTTGGTCACCACGTCCTTGCTCAACGCCTGGTCGGCCATTGCCCGGACGAACTGCTGCTGGTGCCGCTGGCGGCCGTAGTCGCCGTCGAGAACCCCGTTGCTCGGGTAGCGCTGCCGAACGTAGTCCAGCGCCTGCCAGCCCTTCAGGTGCCGGGTGCCCTTCTTGTACTGGGCCTGCGGCCCGAGATAGCCGCCACCACCCGACTTGAGCGTCCGGTGCGTACCGTCCGGCCGGCGGTGCTCCGACTTCACGTTCTGGTCGATGTACATCGTGACGCCGCCCATGGCGTCGACGATCTTCAGGAAGCCGCCGAAGTTGATGATGCCGCCGGCGTCGAACCGCTTGATCCCGGTCACCTTGGAAACCGTCAGGGAGAGCAGTTCGAAGCCCTGCGCCGCGTCCGGCAACTTCTTGCCCGGCACCCGGCTGCCCCGCGACATCGCGGCGTTCAGCTTGGTCCTCTCGCCCCCGTACTCGGCCTTGGGAAAGCGGGGGATGTCGACCAGCAGGTCCCGGGGCAGCGAGAAGAGGTACGCCGAGTCGAGCGTCTCGTTCACGTGCAGCACCATGATCGAGTCAGCCAGTGGCGGCGTCTCCGGCTGCCGTGGGTCGATGCCGACCAGCAGGATGTTCAACGGTCCCTTGATGTCGGACTTCTTCTCCGGTGCCGCCGCCCCGGCGGCCTCGTCGCCGAAGAGGTCCTCCTCGGCCACCGCGCCCTCGTAGCGGGCGAGCATCGCCTCGTAGCCGACCAGCAGCGCCCCGCTGAGGACCACCAGTACGGCGCCGAAGATGGTGCAGAGCCGGGCCCAGGTCGGCACGTTGGACTTCCGGCGGCGGCCCTCCTTGACCGGGCGCCCGGTGCCCAGGTAACCGATCTCGTCGTCGCCGCCGATCGTGCCGGCACCACCGGACCGGCCCTTCCTCGCCCCGGCCGCACGCTTGCTGGACCGGCCAGAACCCTCGCCGTCCTCGATCACCAGTATCTCCATCCGTAGCGCCCATCCGAGCGTCGCGTCCGTGAATAAGGACGGATGCGCGGGGGCGGAACGTTGCAGAGACCAGCAACGGATTCGGTGGGCCGCCGACGGCGGACGTCGGGGTTGCGCCAGGATGCCAGGTCAGGCCCGCCAGGATGCCAGGTCAGGCCCGCCCGGCGCCGGGCGGGCCCGCGGTCGACTCACTTGACCTTGTTCAGCAACTCCGGATGGGAGATCACGAAGGTGTCGATGGTGCCGCCCTGCAACGCGTCGAAGAAGTCCGCCGCGACCGGCTTGAACTTCTCCCCCTTGTAGTCTCCGCCCTCGACCACGCCGCCTCCCGGCAGCTTGATCATCTGGATGGAGTCCGACCGGAGCCCCCGCATCGCGAAGCCGAAGTCGATGAGGTCGTGCCCGCGCCCGTTGAAGATCAGCGCCTTACCGGCCGCCCGCAGGACGGCGTCGAGCTTGATCGGGTTGGTCACCACGTCCTTGCTCAACGCCTGGTCGGCCATTGCCCGGACGAACTGCTGCTGGTGCCGCTGCCGGTCGTAGTCGCTGTTGGGCAGGCCGTACCGCTGCCGGACGTAGTCCAGCGCCTGCCAGCCCTTCAGGTGGGCGTTGCCCTTCTTGTACTGCGCCTGCGGGCCGAGGTAGCCGCCGCCGCCCGGCTTGAGCGTCCGGGCGTTGCCGTTCGGCTGCTTGTGCTCCGACTTCACGTTCTGGTCGATGTACATGTCGACGCCACCCATCGCGTCGACGATCTTCTGGAAACCGCTGAAGTTGATGATCGCCCCGGCGTCGAACCGCTTGATCCCGGTCACCTTGCTGACGGTGAGCGAGAGCAGTTCGAACCCGCGGTTGGCGTCCGGAAGCTTGGCCCCCGGCACCTTGCTGCCGTGCGACATGGCGGCGTTCAGCTTCTCGGTCCCGCCCGAGTAGTTGGCCTTGGGGAAGGCCGGGATCTGCACCAGGAGGTCCCGGGGCAGCGAGAAGAGGTACGCCGAGTCGAGCGTCTCGTTCACGTGCAGCACCATGATCGAGTCGGCGAGTGGCGACCACGCCGGCGTACGCGGGTCGATCCCGACCAGCAGGATGTTCAGCGGGCCCTTGATGTCCGACTTCTTCTCCGGCAGCGCCCCGGCGGCCTCGTCGCCGAAGAGATCGCCCTCCTGCACCGCACCGGAGTAACGGGCGAGAACCGCCTCGAACCCGACCAGCGCGGTTCCGCTGACGAAGACCAGCAGCGCGCCGAGCACCGTGCAGATCCGGGCCCAGCGCGGCACCCGTGACCTGCGTCGCTTCCTCCGGCCGGGACCGGTCTGGTCCGCCACCGAGCGGTCCGAGCCCGGCAGTTCGCCGTCCGGACGACTCGGGGCCGCGTGCCTCCGGCCCGCCCTCCTCGACCGACCAGCGCCCTTGCCGCCTTCACCCACCAGACATCTCCGTTCGTAGCGTCCTGTGACGAAGGACGGGCCCGCGAGGCACAGACGTTGCAGAAATCAACGCTGGATTTGCGGACCGCCAACGACGGTACCTGGCCACCCCGGGTTACCAAAGCACCGGAACCCGTTAAAAATCGGTGAAATCGCCTCGACCATTGCGTGCCCGGGACGCCCGAGCGAAAACGACAGAACCGCACCGGCCGATGCCGGTGCGGTTCTGTGCCGTTGCGTGCCGGGCGAACTAGTCCTTCATCAGCTCGCGGGCGTTGCGCTCCAGGTCGTCCAGGCCACCGCACATGAAGAACGCCTGCTCGGGGAAGTGATCGTACTCACCCTCGGCGATCTTCTTGAACGCCTCGACCGTGTCCTTCACCGGCACGTACGAGCCCTTGATCCCGGTGAAGACCTCGGCCGCGTACGTGTTCTGCGACAGGAACCGCTCGATCCGGCGGGCCCGGCCGACGGTGAGCTTGTCCTCTTCCGAGAGCTCCTCGATACCGAGGATGGCGATGATGTCCTGCAGGTCCTTGTAGCGCTGCAGAATCCGCTTCACCTCGGAGGCGACCGCGAAGTGCTCGGCGCCGACGTACTCCGGGGCGAGGATCCGGGACGAGGACGCCAGCGGGTCCACCGCCGGGTAGATGCCCTTGTCGGAGATCGACCGCTCCAGGTTGGTGGTCGCGTCGAGGTGGGCGAACGTGGTGGCCGGCGCCGGGTCGGTGTAGTCGTCCGCCGGCACGTAGATCGCCTGCATGGAGGTGATCGCCTGGCCCTTGACCGAGGTGATCCGCTCCTGCAACTCGCCCATCTCGTCGGCCAGGGTCGGCTGGTAACCCACCGCGCTCGGCATCCGGCCGAGCAGGGTGGAGACCTCCGAACCGGCCTGGGTGAACCGGAAGATGTTGTCGATGAACAGCAGCACCTCCTGCTTGTTCACGTCCCGGAAGTACTCCGCCATCGTCAGCGCCGACAGCGCGACCCGCAGCCGGGTACCCGGCGGCTCGTCCATCTGGCCGTAGACCAGCGCCGTCTTGTCGATGACGCCGGACTCGGTCATCTCGTGGATCAGGTCGTTGCCCTCACGGGTCCGCTCCCCCACACCGGCGAACACCGAGGTGCCACCGAAGTTGTTCGCGACCCGGGTGATCATCTCCTGGATCAGCACCGTCTTGCCCACACCGGCACCGCCGAAGAGGCCGATCTTGCCGCCCTTGACGTACGGGGCGAGCAGGTCGAGCACCTTGATGCCGGTTTCCAGCATCTCGGTCTTCGGCTCCAGGTCCGCGAAGGCGGGCGCCTTGCGGTGGATCCCCCAGTGGTCGGAGAACTCGAGCTTCTCGCCCTCCTTGAGGTTGAGCACCTCGCCGATGGCGTTGAAGACGTGACCCTTGGTGGCGTCACCGACCGGCACCATGATCGGCGAGCCGGTGTCCCGTACCTCGGTGCCGCGGACCAGGCCATCGGTCGGCTGCATCGAGATCGTCCGGACCATGTTGTCGCCCAGGTGCTGGGCGACCTCCAGGGTCAGGGTCTTCTGGCCACCGGAGAGGTTCACGTCCACCTTGAGGGCGTTGAAGATCTCCGGCATGGCGTCGCGCGGAAACTCGGCGTCGACGACCGGGCCGATGACCCGGACCACGCGGCCCGTCGCGGTCTTGGTCTCTACTGGAGCAGTCATCACACTTCACTTCCCGACGCGGCCAGCGCGTTCGCGCCGCCGACGATCTCACTGATCTCCTGGGTGATCCCGGCCTGACGGGCCGAGTTCATCTCGCGCGTGTACGTCTCGATCATCTCTTCGGCGTTGTCCGTCGCGCTCTTCATCGCCCGACGGCGGGACGCCGACTCGCTGGCCGCCGACTCGATCAACGCCGCGTAGATCCGCGTGTTGATGTACTTCGGCAGCAGCGCGTCGAGCAGCGCGTCCGCCTCCGGTTCGAACTCGTACGACGGCAGCAGCCCCTCGGAGCGCGGCCGGTCCTCGACCTCCATCGGGCCGATGATCCGGGCCACCGGGGTCTGCGCCATCAGCGACTTGAACTGCGTGAAGACGATGTGCAGTTCGTCGACGCCGAGCACGCCGTCGATCCCCGGGTCGCCGCCGTCGACGTCGTCCGCGCCGGAGACGAACGCCTTGATCAGCGTCTCACCCACCTGCTTGGCGTCGGCGAACGACGGCTGCTCCGAGAAACCGGTCCAGCTCGCCTCGATCTTCCGCTGGCGGAACCGGTAGAACGTCACGCCCTTGCGGCCGATGACGTACAGCACCGGCTCCTTGCCGTCGGCCTTGAGCCGCGCGATCAGCGACTCCGCGGCCTTGATCGCGTTGGAGCTGTAACCGCCGGCCAGGCCGCGGTCACTGGTGACCACGACCACGCCGGCCCGGCGGACCTTCGGCCGCGCGGTGAGCAGCGGGTGGTCGATGGCCGCGTTGGACGCCAACGCCGTGAGCACGCCGGTGATGGCCTGGGCGTACGGCTGTGACGCCGCGACCCGGGACTGGGCCTTGGCGAGTCGGCTCGTCGCGACGAGCTCCATCGCCTTGGTGATCTTCTTCATCGACTTCGCCGAGCGGATCCGTTGACGAAGAACGCGTACCTGGGCAGCCACCGGTCGGCCCTACTGCTTCTCGGCCGGGGCGGACTCGCGGTACCGGGTGACCGTCTCGCGGTCCTGCTCACCCTCCATCGGGCTCGCAGCCGGGTCGTTGACCCGCACCTCGTCTTCCTTCCCGAGGAACATCTGCTTGAACCGCGTGACGGCCTCGTTCAGCGCGTTGGTGATGTCGTCGTTCCAGTTGTTGTCCGCGATCGACTGCAACGTCGGCTTGTACTGGTGCCGGAGGAACTCCAGGAGCTCGCTCTCGAACCGGCGGACCTCGCCGATCGCGATGTCGTCGAGCTTGCCCTCGGTGCCGATCCAGACCGAGACGACCTGCTCGTGCACCGGCAGCGGCGAGTAGTTCGTCTGCTTCAGCAGCTCGACCAGCCGGGCGCCCCGGCTGAGCTGGTCCTGGGAGGCCTTGTCCAGGTCCGAGGCCAGCGCGGCGAACGCCTCCAGCTCCCGGTACTGGGCCAGGTCCAACCGGAGCCGGCCGGCCACCTTCTTCATCGGCTTCACCTGGGCGGCGCCGCCGACCCGGGAGACCGAGGTACCGACGTTGATCGCCGGCCGGACGCCCTGGTTGAACAGGTCGGTCTCCAGGAAGATCTGGCCGTCGGTGATCGAGATGACGTTCGTCGGGATGAACGCCGAGATGTCGTTGCCCTTGGTCTCGATGATCGGCAGGCCGGTCATCGAACCGCCGCCCATCTCGTCCGAGAGCTTCGCGCAGCGCTCCAGCAGCCGGGAGTGCAGGTAGAAGACGTCACCCGGGTACGCCTCGCGGCCCGGCGGGCGACGCAGCAGCAGCGAGACCGCCCGGTACGCCTCCGCCTGCTTGGTCAGGTCGTCGAAGACGATCAGGACGTGCTTGCCGGCGTACATCCAGTGCTGGCCGATGGCCGATCCAGCGTACGGGGCGATGTACTTGAAGCCGGCCGGGTCCGAGGCGGGCGAGGCGACGATGGTGGTGTACTCCATCGCGCCGTGCTCCTCCAGCAGCCCCTTCACCGAGGCGATGGTGGAGCCCTTCTGGCCGATCGCGACGTAGATGCAGCGGACCTGCCGGGCCGGGTCGCCGGAGCGCCAGTTGTCCCGCTGGTTCAGGATCGTGTCCAGCGCGACGGTGGTCTTGCCGGTCCGTCGGTCACCGATGATCAGCTGCCGCTGACCCCGGCCGATCGCGGTCATCGCGTCGATGGCCTTGATGCCGGTCTGCATCGCCTCGCTGACGCTCTGCCGGGCCATCACGTTCGGAGCCTGCACCTCGAGCTCGCGGTAGCCCTCGTTGGGCAGGTCGCCCAGGCCGTCGATCGGCTTGCCGAGCGCGTCCACGACGCGACCGAGGAACGCGTCGCCGACCGGAACCGAGAGCACCCGGCCGGTCCGCTTGACCCGCTGGCCCTCCTCGATGCCGGTGTAGTCGCCGAGCACCACGACGCCGATGTCCCGGACGTCGAGGTTCAGCGCCACCCCGAGGGTGCCGTCCTCGAACTCCAGCAGCTCGTTGGTCATCGTCGAGGGCAGGCCCTCGACGTGGGCGATGCCGTCACCGGCGTCGGCGACGGTGCCGACCTCCTCACGGGAGACGTCGGGCGAATAGGAGGAGACGTAGCGCTCCAGCGCGCCGCGGATCTCCTCCGACGAGATGGTCAGCTCGGCCATCCTCTTCTTCCTCTATTCAGGGCCCGGTTAACCGGAACGGCGGTGAATGTCTGCTCGGCGCTCGGCCCGGGCGTCAGGATGTGCTCAACGCTTCGCGAGCGCGTTTCGGGTATCGGTGAGGCGGCGCAGGATCGTGCCGTCGTAGAGATCGGATCCGATCTGGACGCTCAGCCCGCCGAGTACCGCCGGATCCACCGTCTGCTTGACGGTGACCTCCCGACCGTATAGCTCGGTGAGCTTGCTCCCCAGCCGTTGCTCTTCTTCCTCGGTGAGCGGTGCCGCGACGGTGACGTAGGCCACCTGACGGTCCCGCCGATCGGCGGCCAGCTCCACCAGCCGGGTCAGTGACCCGGTGAAGGAACGCCCGCCGAACCCGGCGAGGGCGACCTCGACCAGCCGGATGGTCACCGCGCTGGCCTTGCCGGACAGCAGCGAGCCGGTCAGCTCGGCCCGCTGCGCGACCGGGGCGATCGGGTCGGAGAGCACGTTGCTCAGCTCCGGGTCCGCGGCGACGACCTGCCCGAAGCGGAACAGCTCGTCCTCCACCTCGCCCAGGTCCCCGGCGCGGTCGGAGCTGGCCAGCAGCGCCTCCACACCCAGCCGCTCGGTGGCTTCGAGCAGCTCGGACGGCGCCGACCAACGGCCGGTCGCCAGCACGCCGAGCAGTTCCTTGGCGTCCGCACCGATCTTGTCCCCGAGCAGGGCGTCGAGCAGGGCGGCCCGATCCTCGCCGCTGCGGGCCGGGTCGGACAGGGCCCGGCGCAACCGCGGCTCACGCCGCAGCACCCCGGCCACCGTGCCGATCTCGTCACCGGTGGCGGCGATCCGGGACGCCTCGGCGTCCCGGGCGTACGCGTCGAGACGCTGCCCGGCGGCGGCGTACGACTCCCGGCTGGCGGCCTGCATCAGCTCGCCCGCACGGCGGAGCCGTTGGCCGAACCGTTGCCGGCCCCGACGGTCTCCAGATCGGCCAGGAACCGCTCGACGGTGCCCTTGCGACGGGCCTCGTCGGCCAGCGACTCACCGACGATCCGGCTGGCCAGGTCGACCGCGATCGTGCCGACCTCGGTACGCAGCTCGCGCACGATGGTGGCCCGTTCCGCGGCAAGCTGGTCCTTGCCGGCCGCGATGATCCGGTCCGACTCCTCCCTGGCCTTGGCGAGGACGTCCGAGCGGATGCCCTCGGCGTCGGCCCGCGCGTCGTCGCGGATCTTCGCCGCGTCGGTACGTGCCTCTGCGAGCTGCGCGCGGTACTGCTCCAGGAGCTGGTTCGCCTCGGCCTGGGCGGCCTCGGCGCGCTTGATACCGCCCTCGATCGCGTCGACCCGGGCCTGGAAGGTCTGCTCCATGCGCGGGAAGACGTACTTCATCAGCATGAAGCAGAGGATGGCGAAGGCCACCGAGCCAACCACGATCTCCTGCCACAGCGGGATGATCGGGTTGTGCTCGGTAGCGCCCTCCGCGGCGAGAATGGCGAACATCGGAACCTCCCGTTCGAGGGGTACGGCTAGTTACCGAAGGCGTAGCCGAAGGCGATGCCGAGCAGGGCCAGCAGCTCGATGACGGCGAAGCCGATCCAGACGTACGGCAGGGTCAGCCGCGAGGACTCCGGCTGGCGGGCGGTCGAGTTGATGTAGGCGGCGAAGACCAGGCCGACACCGATACCCGGGCCGATGGCCGCGAGGCCGTAGCCGATGGCGCTGAGGCTGCCGGTAATTTCTACGGCGGCAAGGGACGTCATCATTGGTTGGTTCCTCCTGAAATCACGCGTGACTGTTCACGCGGGACGACAACGGGTGTGCGGTTGTGTGTACGTCAGTGTTCGTCGGCGAGCGCGCCCTGCACGTAGCTCGCGGTCAGCACGGTGAAGATGTAGGCCTGCAGGACGATCACCAGTGCCTCGAGGAAGGTGATCGCGATCGACACCGCCCAGGAGAGCACTGAGATCGGCTTGAGGAAGAGCGAGTCGGCGTTGATCAGGACGAAGCCGCCCAGCGTGAAGACCAGCAGGATGATGTGCCCGGCGAACAGGTTGGCGAACAACCGCAGCGCCAGCGACACCGGCCGGGCGATGAAGGTCGAGAAGAGTTCGATCGGGATCAGCAGCGGCTGCATGAACAACGGCGCCGGCGGCATCAGTGAATGCTTGAAGAATTTTCCGAACCCGTGGTGCCGGATGCCCACATAGATGAACATCACGTAACTGATGATCGCCAGGATCGCCGGGAATGCGATGTGCGCCATCGGCGAGATCTGGACGAACGGAATGATCTGCCACAGGTTGTTCACGAAGATGAAGACGAAGAGCGTGGTGAGGTACGGCGCGAACGCCACTCCCCGGTGCCCGATCATGTCCACCGCGATGTTGTTCCGGACGAAGCCGTAGATCGACTCGGCGATCCACTGCTTCTTCGTCGGCACCAACTTCGGGTTCCGGTAGGTCACCAGGAAGAAGATGATGGTCGCCGCAACGCCCAGCCAGACCAACACCGTGAACTTGGTGATCCAGTAGGAGTTGTGCTCCCCCCACGGATAGATGCTCGGTAGGAAGAAGTCCTCCACGCTGGGTGGAAACGGTACTTCGCCCTCCGCGAGGACGACCGACTGTCCGATCACCGCGTCCCTTCCTACCTAGGGGTGCCAAGACGGCGGATGACCAGGTAGACGCCCCCGGCCCCGCCGAGCAGGAACCCGATCCCGGTGGCGAGGCCATCGGTTTCGAGCCACTGGTCGACCAACCAACCGATGAATCCCCACACCGCCAGACCTCCGATGAGGTATGCCAGCGCAGTCCAGCCCTCGCCGGCCTCGGGCGTGCCCGAGTCACCTGCGGGTTGGGGGGTTTGGTCACCGGTCATGACGGCCGAACGATATCAGCCGGGGATACGAGGCTGTGCCACACCCCCCGCACAACGTGGTTGTGTGGGCCTCTTGGCGGGCGCGTCGTCTGTGGGCACGCTACTCCGGTTCCGCCCATGGGAAAATGACCGATCACTGACAGTTTTCTGTGAAGTCCCGTGCACGGGACTTCATGCAGGTCCCGGCGATCGGGAAGGAGGCCGCGTCAGGGTCGGACGGCGCGGCGCAGCCGGGCCTGGTGCACGGCGGTCACCCACCAGATGTTCGCCCCGGTCCAGGCGACCACCCCGGCCACCACTCCCCAGCCGAACGTGGGCATGCCGGCCCAGCCGCTGTCGGCGACGCCGGCCATCACGACACCGATCACGGTGAACTTGGCGACGTACATCGCCACGCCGAACGGGAGCACGAGACTCGAGTGGACCGAGTCGGCCCAGGCGATCACCAGGGTCGAGGACAGGTAGCTCACGGTGACCAGACCGACCCCGACCGCCGCACCGGCCGCGCCGACGCCACCTCGGACCAGTCCGCCGATCAGGGTGGCGAGGACGAGCAGGCCCAGCGACGCGCCGAGGACCACCGGCAGGTGCGCCAACCGCCAGTGCCGGTCCGAATCCGCCGCCCCGGCCTGCCCGGTCTCCGGCGTCGACACCGCCGGAACCGGCTCCGCAGACTCCGTCTCCACGGACTCCGGAACCGTCTCGACCGGCTCCGCCACCTCGACCGACCGGTCCGCCGACTCAGCCACGGGGGTACGCCGGAAAGGCGGCCACCAGGTCGGCGACGTCGGCGGCGAGCCCGGCGAGGATGTCGGTGCCCCCCGGAGCGGTCGGGTCGGTCCGCACCGCCCGGGAGATCAGGCCGGCGATCCGCCGCATCTCCTCCGCACCCATGCCCTGGGTGGTGACGCTCGGGGTGCCGACCCGGATACCCGAGGCGACCATCGGCTTCTGCGGGTCGTACGGGATCGCGTTCTTGTTCAGGGTGATCGCGGCGGCGTCGCAGCGCACCTCGGCGTCCCGGCCCGTCACGCCGACCTCGCGGAGGTCGATCAGGGCGAGGTGGGTGTCGGTACCGCCGGAGACGGGGCGCATCCCCTCCGCCGCGAGGGCGGCGGCAAGCGCCTGCGCGTTGTGAACCACCTGGGCAGCGTACGCCTGGTACGCGGGCGACGCCGCTTCGCGCAGCGCGACCGCCTTCGCCGCGACCGCGTGCATCAACGGCCCGCCCTGGGTGAACGGGAAGACCGCCTTGTCGATCCGGTCGGCGAGTGACTTCCGGCACAGGATCATGCCGCCACGCGGCCCGCGCAGCACCTTGTGGGTGGTGGCGCAGACCACGTCGGCGTACGGCACCGGCGACGGGACCGCCCGGCCGGCGACCAGCCCGATGAAGTGCGCCGCGTCCACCATCAGGTACGCGTCGACCTCGTCCGCGATCTCCCGGAACCGGGCGAAGTCGATCAGCCGGGGATAGGCGGTCGCTCCACAGATGATCATCTTGGGCCGGTGCGCCAGGGCCAGCTCGCGTACCTCGTCATAGTCGATCAGTTCGGTGTCCCGGCGGACCTGGTAGCCGACGGTGGCGAACCACTTGCCGGAGAAGTTGACCCGGCTGCCGTGGGTCAGGTGTCCGCCGTGCGGCAGGTCCATCGCCAGCACCGTGTCCCCGGGCTGCACCAGCGCGGCGTACGCGGCCAGGTTGGCGCTCGCCCCGGAGTGCGGCTGGAGGTTGGCGTGCTCGGCGCCGAAGAGTTCCCTGGCCCGGTCGATGCCGATCTGCTCGGCCCGGTCCACCTCGGCGCACCCGCCGTAGTAGCGGCGCCCCGGATAGCCCTCGGCGTACTTGTTGGTCAGCGTCGAGCCGAGCGCCGCCAGCACCGCCGGCGAGGTCAGGTTCTCGCTGGCGATCAACTGCAACCCGCCGCGCAGCCGGTCGAGTTCGCCGAGCACCACCGCCGCGATCTCCGGGTCGGTCTCGGTCAACTCCTCGAAGTCCGGCCCCCAGAAGGGCGTCGACGTTCCGCTGCGCTCGCTCATGCCGGACACGTCCCCTCGTCACCTTCGCCGTCGGGCCGGCTCCGAGTTTAGGGGCGTACCCGGGTCCAGGCCGGCCGACCTGCCGGCGACCGACGCCGGCCGACGAGCGCTCAGGGCCGCAGGACGAGGCCCGGCAGGGTCGGTTCCGGCAGGTTGGGGCGGGGACCGGCCGGACCGGGCGGCGTCCGGACCGGCGGCCTGACCGGCGGATTCGTCCTCTCCGGCGGATTCGTCGGAGCCGGCGGAACGGGACGGGGAACGACGAAGACCGGCGGGGTCGGGACCGGCG
>NZ_JADPUN010000138.1 GCF_015690345.1 Plantactinospora alkalitolerans
GAAAGCTGTCGGTCGGGCCCGCATAGGTGTCGGGCGCGGCACCTCCGTGCCGCGCCCGAACCCAGGTCTCGTCGTCGCCGGCCGGCCACTGACGGCCCGCAGGACCGTCCTGGCGCTCCGGGCCACCGGACCACTGAAGGCCACGCGGATGCTCGGGCCGCTGCTGCCGGGCATGCGGCTCCGCGCTGCCGCGATAGGGGTCGACGTGGGACATCAGACCTCGAGCAACTCGGTTTCCTTGTGTTTCACCAACTCGTCGACGTGTGCCACGTACCGGTGGGTGAGGTCGTCCAGTTCCTTCTCGGCACGTCGACCCTCGTCCTCACCCGCTTCGCCGTCCTTGACGACCCGGTCGAGTTCTTCCTTGCCCCGGCGGCGGATGTTCCGGATCGCCACCTTGGCTTCCTCGGCCTTGTGCCGGGCCACCTTGATCATGTCGCGGCGCCGTTCCTCGGTCATCTGCGGCAGCACGATACGTAGCTGGTTGCCCTCGTTGTTGGGGTTCACGCCGAGATCGGAGTCGCGGATCGCCTTCTCCATGGCCTGCAACTGCGAGTTGTCGTACGGCTTGATGATCGCCATCCGGGGCTCGGGGACGCCGACGGAAGCCATCTGGGTCAACGGGGTCGGACTACCGTAGTAGTCGATGATGATCTTGGAGAACATCGCCGGAGAGGCACGCCCGGTACGGATGGCGCCAAACTCCTCCTTGGCGTGCTCGACCGCGCGCTCCATCTTCTCCTCGGCCTCGAGGAGGGTGTCGTCGATCACCTGCTCCTTCGCCTCCTTCTGCTGCTCCGTCGTTAGTACTCTGTCCGGGCTCGCCAACCCGGCCTAAGCGCGGCTCACGCCGTGATCAACGTTCCGATGCGCTCGCCGCCGACGGCCCGGATGATGGTGTCGTCGCCCTCGGCACCGAAGACCAGCATCGGCAGGCCGTTCTCCTCGCAGAGGCTGAACGCGGCGGCATCGGCGACGCGCAGTCCACGACGGAGCACCTCGGAGAAGGTGATCTTGTCGAGCTTGCTGGCGTCCGGGTCGGTACGCGGATCCGCCGTGTACACGCCGTCCACCCCGTTCTTGCTCATCAGCACCACGTCGGCCCGGATCTCCAGCGCGCGCTGGGCGGCGACGGTGTCGGTCGAGAAGTAGGGCATCCCGGCGCCCGCGCCGAAGATGACCACCCGGCCCTTCTCCAGGTGCCGGATCGCCCGGAGCGGAATGTAGGGCTCGGCGACCTGCGCCATCGTGATCGCGCTCTGCACCCGCGTCTCGATGCCCTCCTTCTCCAGAAAGTCCTGGAGAGCCAGGCAGTTCATCACCGTGCCGAGCATGCCCATGTAATCGGCCCTGGCCCGGTCCATGCCGCGCTTCTGGAGCTCCGCACCCCGGAAGAAGTTGCCGCCGCCGACCACCACCGAGACCTGCACGCCCCGGCGTACCACGGTTGCGATCTGCCGCGCGATGGCCTGCACCACGTCCGGATCGACGCCGATCGCGCCGCCGCCGAAGACCTCGCCGGACAGCTTGAGCACCACCCGGCGGGCCCGTCCAGGTGGTGGCGCCGTCGGATCGTCCGCCGCCGAGGTCCGGTGGTCACTCACAACCTGCGTCATCCGACCCGCCTCTCCCGCGCCGGCACGCCCGGCGTCCGTTCACCCAACCTGCCGCTGCTGACCCTACGTGACAAGGAGGCCGCGGTGCCTGTCACGTACACCAGCGGCCTCCTCTCCGTGTCACCCCGTCTCCGCCGCACGTCCGGGTCGCGGGGACCCGGGCCGTACGCCAGGCGGCTCAGGCCTGTCCGACCTCGAACCGCACGAACCGGGTCACCTCGATACCCGCCTCGGCGAGCATCTGCTTCACCGACTTCTTGTTGTCGGCGACCGATGCCTGCTCAAGCAGGACGTAGTCCTTGAAGAAGGCGTTGACCCGACCCTCGATGATCTTGGACATGGCCGCTTCGGGCTTGCCCTCCTCGCGAGCGGTCTGCTCGGCGATACGCCGCTCCGAGGCGACGGTCTCGGCCGGCACCTCGTCCCGGTTGACGTACTTCGGACGCATGGCGGCGATCTGCATCGCGACCCCGCGCGCGTCGGCGTCACCGGCCTCGTCGGACTTGCCGGTGTACTCGACCATCACACCGACCTGCGGGGGCAGGTCCTGCGCCTTCCGGTGCAGGTAGACCGCGACCGGCCCGTCGAGGGCGGCGAAGCGGTTGAGCACCAGCTTCTCGCCGATCTTGGCGGACTGCTCCTGGACGGCGTCGGCGACGGTACGGCCGTCGGCCAGCGTGGTACCGAGCAGACCCTCGGCATCGGTGGCGCCGGACTGCGCGCCGTGCTCGACGAGGACCTGCGCGAACGCGATGAAGTCAGCGTTCTTGGCGACGAAGTCGGTCTCGCAGTTGAGTTCGAGCAGCGCCTTGCCGGAGTGCGCCACCAGACCGTTGGCGGCGGTGCGGCCGGCCCGCTTGCCGACGTCCTTGACGCCCTTGACACGCAGGAACTCGACAGCCTTGTCGAAGTCGCCCTCGGCCTCGGTGAGGGCCTTCTTGCAGTCCATCATGCCGGCGCCGGTGAGGTCCCGGAGCTTCTTGACGTCCGCGGCGGTGAAGTTGGACATGACTCTCTCTTCGGTGTGTAACGCGGCTGATTCGGTGGTCTTCTGCGGTTACCCCGATCCGGGGCCACCGTGCCTCGTACCAGGTCGGGTTCCGCCGGCCGAACAATCAGCGGCGGAACCCGACGGCGACATCACTCAGCGGCGGCGGTCGCCGGCTCGGCAGCCTTCGGCTCGGCGGTCGCCGGCTCGGCGGTCGCCGGCTCGGCAGCGGCGGCCGCCGGCTCGGCAGCCTTCGGCTCCGAGTCTCCGTCGGCCTTCTTCTCGGTGTCCTCGATCAGCTCGCGCTCCCACTCGGCGAGCGGCTCGTCGGCGCCGACCACACCCGGCTCGGGCTTCTCGTCGCTGCCGCGACGCTTGCCCGAGCGGGCGATCAGACCGTCACCGACGGCCGCCGCGATGACCTTGGTCAGCAGCTCGGCGGAGCGGATCGCGTCGTCGTTACCCGGAATCGGGAAGTCGACCTCGTCCGGGTCGCAGTTGGTGTCGAGCACGGCGATCACCGGGATGCCCAGCTTGCGGGCCTCGTCGACGGCGATGTGCTCCTTCTTGGTGTCGACCACCCAGATCGCGGCCGGAACCTTCTGCATGTCCCGCAGCCCGCCGAGGGTGCGGGTCAGCTTGATCTTCTCGCGGGACAGCTGCAGGGTTTCCTTCTTGGTGTAACCCTGCGCGGTGCCGGACAGGTCGCCGAGCGCCTCCAGCTCCTTCATCCGCTGGAGCCGCTTGTAGACGGTCTGGAAGTTGGTCAGCATGCCACCGAGCCAGCGGTGGTTGACGTACGGCTGGCCGACCCGGGTCGCCTGCTCGGCGATGGCCTCCTGGGCCTGCTTCTTGGTGCCCACGAAGAGGATGCTGCCGCCCTCGGCAACGGTCCCACGCACGAACTCGTACGCCTTCTCGATGTACTCGAGGGTCTGGCGCAGGTCGATGATGTAGATGCCGTTGCGCTCGGTCATGATGAAGCGCTTCATCTTCGGGTTCCAGCGCCGGGTCTGGTGCCCGAAGTGGACACCGCTCTCCAGCAGCTGACGCATGGTCACTACGGCCATGGTGGGGTGCTCCTTCAGTTCCCTGGTTGTCACGCCCGGCCGGCGGCCTGGCGTCCTGGCACCTGGTCGCCGGCCATGGGGGACCCGATCAAGATCGGGACCAGGGGGCCGTCGCTCCACGGACAGACCGTGAAGAGGGCGCGCGAGGTCGACCGCACGAGGCGGTCGCCAATAGCCAAGTGTACGCCCCCGCCCCGTCCACCAGCACGCAAACCCCCTCCGGGGCTCCGGCGCTGGTCAGCGCGCTCGCTCCGGCGCTACCGGTGGCGCCTGGCCGGCCTTCCGAGCGGCCCCTCGCCCCGGCTCGTGGTCAGCCCGTCGCGAGCGCCGCCGCGACGAAGAGCACGAGCCCGATCGTGAGGTAGCCGGTGGGTGGCCGGAGCCAGGCCCGGACCGGATCCCCGAGAGTCGCCGCACTGGTAATCAGCCCATAGAGCCCGGCGGCGAACATCGGCAACCCGAGTACGAGAAAGACCCCGGCGAGTACCGCGGAGGCCGAAACAGGATCTCCGACCATCCCGTCGAGCAGCACCCGGACGGCGGGCACCTCGAAGGCGAGGGCGAGGATCGCCAGGATCGCGGCCAGCCCCGGCCGACGGGTCCGGTAGACCCCGTCGGCACCGGCCAGAACGACACCACTCGGTTGTCCAGGCGTACCAAGGCCCGGCGTACCAGGGCCCGGCGTACCAAGGCCCGGCGTACCAAGGCCCGGCGTACCAAGGCCCGGCGCGCCATGGCCGGGCGTACCGTGGCCCGGCGCGGCGGTGCGGTGCAGCGCCGCCCGGTCGATGGCCTCGGTGTGGAAACCGGCCGCGTCGGCACCGGGCGCCGCGCCCGCCCCGCCCGGTCGCGACTCGACCTGGGGCACCAGGTTGGTCGGCTGGTCCAGCGGTCCCGGCTGCTCGGCACCCCGCCCGGGTTGCACGATCGGATAACCGGACAACGGCGGGCGCCCGGGGTCCGCCCCCATCGCCGATGCCCCGGCATCCGCCGGGGACGGTGACGGCTGGCCGGGGTCGGCGGGCGGTGCGCCGTGCCGACCGGTTCCGTGGCCGCGGTACGGCAGGCCCGAGCCGCCGTCGATGCCACCACCGGCCGGGATCCGGTACGGAGCGTCGACCCGGTCGGCCCCGGAGCCGGCCGGGATCCGGTACGGACCGTCGAGCGGATCGGCGCCGGCGAACGTACCGCCGGCCGGGTCGGGACCGCCACCGTGGAGAGCGGCCTCGTGACCGGGGTGGCCCGGCGACCCGCCGTCCGGGCCGGCGACCGAGTCCCGGACCCGTTCGGTGGCGTCCCGGGACCATTCGGCGGGCGGATATCCGGGGTCGACCCCCGATCCGCCGAGGCCGAAGCTCGGCAACGGCACCTCCAGCGAGGCGCCGGCCGATTCCCCGTACCGCTCGGTTCCGGTCTCGGCGGGCTGGCCGTACCGGGCGTCCGGGACCGGACCTCCGTGCTGGGTCGGGGCCAGGTGATCGGCGCCGGAATAACGGTCCTCACCAACACCACGCCACTGCTGGTCGGGATAACCGTTGTTACCTGCCCGCCAGCCGGGCACCTGCTCTTCCGGGAGGTTGCGTTGTTGGTCCACGACCAGGCACGGTAGGTGACCTGCGTGGCTGCTCGCCAGTCAGCTGACCCGGATGCCGGCTTGCCAGCGGAAATTCCGGTTTTGCCGAGGGGTGCCGGGGGCGTGATCACCGTCGCAGCGCCGAACCCGGCACCAGATCCATACTTCCCGTCATGAACACCGACGAGCGGAGTCGGCTGGCCCGGGTGTTCCAGCATTTCGCCCGACACGAGTTCCACGGCCACTCGCCCCGCTACGAGTTCCTGTCCGAGGTGGTCGCCGACCGTCCGGAGCTGGCGGCGCCGTTGCTGGCCGCCGGTCCGGGACAACGGCGCCCGATCCTCTTCTTCGCCGCGGTGCAGTATCTGCTCCGCACCACCGCGCACGGCCATCCGCTCGCGGAGTACCTGCCGGGGCTGGGCGGGTACGGCGAGATCGGCCCCGACCTGGCGGCGGCGTTCGTCGACCTGGCGCAGACCCGTCGGGACGAACTCGCCCGGCTCTGCGCGACCCGCAGCACGCAGACCAACGAGGCCAACCGGGCCGCGCTGCTCCGTCCCGGATTCGGTCGGGTGGCCGAACTGTGGCCGGAGCGACAGCTGCACCTGGCCGAACTGGGCGCCAGCGCCGGCCTGCTGCTCCGCGCCGACCGGTACGCCTGCCGGTACCTGGGCTCCGACGGGCGGACCGCGACGTACGGCCCGGCCGGCCTGCCCCCGGCCCTGACCATGACCTGTGAGGTACGCGGCACGGCCTGGCCGGATCCGGCAGCGACCGATCCGGCGGTGGTCGCCCGGACCGGCATCGACCTCGCGCCGATCGATGCCACCGACGGCCGGGCGACGGACTGGCTGCGGGCCTGTGTGTGGCCCGAGCAGACGGACCGCCTCGATCGGCTGGACGCCGCGCTGGCGGAGGTGGGCCGGGACCACCTGCGGCTGGTGGCCGGCGACATGGTCGAGGCCCTGCCCCAGGTGCTGTCCACCGTCTCCGACGACGCCCTGCCCTGCGTGTTCGCCTCGAACGCGGTGACGTACCTCGGTCAGTCGGACCGGCGCCGACTGGTGGCGGTACTCGCCGAGGTAGGAACACGACGGGACCTGGCGGTGCTCCTCAACGAGGCGTCCGAGGCGGGTGCCGAACTCTTCCAGGACCATCGCCCGGCGGCCGCCGGCCCGGCCGGGGTGCTCTCGGTCGGCCTGCTCACCCTGGTCACCTGGCGGAATGGCCGGATCGGCGTCGACGTCCTGGCCCGGACCGGTCCGCACGGCCAGTGGCTGGAGTGGCTGGACCGCGCATAGCAGTTCGGATGCATGATCGTCCGGCTGTCCACAGGGCGGCACGATATCCACAGGTGAGTGATCGGGGGCTTCTGCCGGGCCGGGATCGAGGGCACGGTTACGCCCCATGACAGCGGCGAGCGCGGCCCTCGGCGCGTACGGCGAGCGGTGTGCCGTACGGCACCTGGTCGGAGCCGGGATGCGGGTGGTGGACCGGAACTGGCGGTGTACCCACGGCGAGATCGACATCATCGCCTGGGATGGCGACGTCCTCGTCTTCTGCGAGGTGAAGACCCGACGGAGCGACGCCTTCGGCACGCCCGCCGACGCGGTGGTCGGCAGGAAGGCGCGACGACTGCGTCGGCTGGCCGCGCAGTGGCTGCGGACGACGGGCGCACACGCCGGGGAGGTCCGCTTCGACGTCGTCGAGGTCTATCCGGCGCGGGCCGGTGCCGCCCGCGTCGAACACCTCCAGGCGGCGTTCTGAACCGGCTCCCCGACACCACACCAGGTGCCCGTGACGCCACCAGAAATCCTTGTTGCCAAAGCATGGCAACAAGACAAGACTCCTGATCATGCCCTCTTCCGATGTCGATCCAGCCCGGATATCCGGCCCGACGCCGCCCCCGCCGATCCGGCGGTCCCTGTTCCTCCACTCGCCGATCCACCGGATGCCCCGGGCGGTGCTGCGGCAACTGCTCGACCAGGTCGACGAGGAGACGCCACCGGGCGGCCCGGACGGACCGGTCGCCCGGCTGGAGCGACGGATCGGCGAACTGCTCGGCACCGAATCGGCGCTGTTCTTTCCGACCGGGACGATGGCCCAGCAGGTCGCGCTCCGGATCCACGCCCAACGCCGGGGCCGGCTCGGTTTCGCCGCCCATCCACAGAGCCACCTGGACGTCTGGGAGGGCCAGGGCTACAACGCGGTCCACGGGCTACGGTTCCATCCGGCCGGGGACCGCTACCAGTTGATGACCGACGCGGACCTGGCGGTGATCGGTGAGCCGCTGGCCGCGGTCGTCTGGGAGTTGCCGCAGCGTGACATCGGCGGGCAGCTTCCCGAGTGGACGGACCTGTGCGCGCAGGTGACCGGCGTCCGGGCCCGGGGTGCGGCGGCGCACCTGGACGGTGCGCGGATCTGGGAGGCACAGACCTACTACGGCCGCCCCTTCGCCGAGATCGCCGGCCTGTTCGACACCGTCTACGTGTCGCTGTACAAGGCCCTGCTCGGCGTCCGGGGCGCGGTGCTGGCCGGCGACGCCGCGACCGTCGCCGAAGCGGCGGTCTGGCGGACCCGACTGGGCGGCAACATCCACGACGCCTGGCCGCTGGCGCTCGCCGCGCTCGCCGGGCTCGACAGGCAACTGCCCCGGATGCCGGCCTTCCGGGACCACGCGGTCGCGATCGCCACCGCGATCAACGCGGACGGGGCCGCGTTCGCCTGGCCCGATCCGCCCCAGACTCCGCTCTTCCACGTGCACCTGGCCGCGCCCAGGGCGGCGGTGGAGCGGGCCGGGGCGGAGATGATCGCCGAGCATGGCACCCAACTGTTCCCCCGGGTGCGAACCGGATCCGACCCGAGGCGGTCCAGCTTCGAGGTCACCGTCGGCGAGCAGGCCATGGCGTTCGCCCCGGACGAGGTGGTCACACTGCTGCACGAGTTGCTCGATCGGGCCGGCGCGGGCGGCGGTCAGTCCGGGTAGCGGGCTCCGTTGAAGGTGACGCGAAGCGCGTACAGCGAGGTCGAGGCGGCGATGAACAGATGATTGCGCCTCGGCCCGCCGAACGTGAGGTTGGCGACCGCCTCGGGTAGCAGCAACTTGCCGAGCAGGGTGCCGTCGGGGTCGAAGCAGTGCAGGCCGTCCCAGGCGGCGGCCCAGACCCGTCCGGCCTCGTCCAGCCGGATGCCGTCGAAGCGACCGAAGTCGCACTCGGCGAAGATGTCCCCGCCGGTGAGCCCGCCGTCGGCGGTGACGTCGAAGACCCGGATGTGGCTCGGCTCCTGCCGGGTGTCGACGATGTAGAGCCGCCGCTCGTCCGGGGAGAAGGCCAGCCCGTTGGGTCGGCTGAAGTCGTCGGCGACGATGCGTACCTGGCCGGTCCGGGGGTCGATCCGGTAGACGTGACAGCCGCCGATCTCGCTCTCGGCCCGGTTGCCCTCGTAGTCGTCGCTGATGCCGTAGCTCGGATCGGTGAACCACACCGACCCGTCCGCCCGCACGACGACGTCGTTCGGGCTGTTCAGCAGCTTGCCGTCGTACCGGTCCGCGAGCACTGTGATCGAGCCGTCGTGCTCGGTCCGGGTGACCCGCCGGTTGCCCTGCTCGCAGGTGACCAGACGGCCCTGGCGGTCGACCGTATTGCCGTTGGCGTATCCGGAGGAGTGCCGGAACACCCCCACCGCGCCGGTCGTCTCGTCCCACCGCAGCAACCGCTCGTTGGGGATGTCGCTCCACACCAGATAACGGCCGGCGGCGAAGTACACCGGACCCTCGGCCTTCCGCGCGCCGGTGTGCAGACGCTCGACGACGAAGTCACCGTCGCAGCCGGCGAACCGCTCGTCGACGAGATGGAACCGCGCGGGAATGACGTCCGACACCAGGTGCCTCCCATGGGTACGCCGAATGAGGATCAGAGATCAAGCCTGAATGTTGAATGGTGTACGGTCAACCCGTCGATGTCCCATATCACACTCGGAGCAGCACGTGCTTGACGAAACGGACCGTGCACTTCTGGCCCAGTTGCAGCGCGACGCCACGCAGTCGTACGCCGCATTGGGCGCCGCCGTCGGCCTGTCCGCCGGAGCGGCGCACGAACGGGTTCGGAAGCTCCGTGAGCGGGAGGTGATCCGCCGGACCACTGTCGACATCACGCCGACCGAGGTCGGCCGGGGCGTGCTCTCCTTCGTCCTGATCGAGTCCAACGCCTGGATGGGCGATCCGCCGACCCGCGACGCGCTGCTGGCCCTGCCGGAGATCCAGGAGGCGCACATCATCGCGGGTCCCGCGTCCGTGCTCGTGAAGATCAGGACGGCCAGCACGGAGGAACTCCAGGGGACGCTTCGACGGATCTTCGGCATCGACGGCGTCAGCGGAACCCAGACGATCGTCGTCCTGGAGACAGCATTCGAGCGCCCGCTGGACGTCCGCGCCGCGTCGGCCGAACCGACCTGACCGGAGCCGTCCCGGCAGGTCGTGCCGCCCGCAGACCACCGCGCGGACGGCATGCCTAGCACAGCCACCGCTTGATCGTCCGGATATCCACAGCACCCCCGGTTGTCCACAGGTCCCGGTCGCCGGGCTTCCTCGCCGCCCCCGTCAGGGCACCGTCGTTCCCATGCCGGTGCCGAGAAATGCGACCCGCGGGCACGCCCGATGAGTTACGCCAAGGTGCTCTGCGTGGGGCTGGTCGGGGTGACCGGACACCTCGTCGAGGTCGAGGCCGACCTGGCGCCGGGGCTACCGACCGTCGTGCTGTCCGGGCTGCCCGACACCGCGCTCAACGAGGCCCGGGACCGGGTACGCGCCGCGATCGTCAACTCCGGCCAGCGCTGGCCGAATCGCCGGATCACCGTCAACCTGCTCCCCGCGACACTGCCGAAATGCGGCTCGGCGTTCGACCTCGCCATCGCCGCCGCCCTGCTGGCCGGTTCGGGTGAGCTGCCGCTGGCCCCGCTCGACCGGGTGGCGGTACTGGGCGAGTTGGGACTCGACGGAGCCGTACGCCCGGTCCGGGGCGTACTGCCGATGGTCGCGGCGGCCGCCCGGGCGGGGATAAGCCGGGTGGTCGTACCGCTGGACAACGCCGCGGAGGCAGCGGTCGTCCCCGGCGTACGGGTCCGCGCGGTCGACACCCTGCACCGGCTGGTCGCCTTCGTCCGGGACGGGGCCCCGCTGCTGGAGCCACCGTCCGGGCAGCCGCCCGCCGCCTGCCCCGGTCCCGACCTCGCCGACGTGGCCGGGCAGGGGTTCGCCCGGCGCGCCCTGGAGGTGGCCGCGGCCGGGGGTCACCACCTGGCTCTGCTCGGCCCGCCCGGTGCCGGCAAGACGATGCTGGCCGAGCGGCTGCCGTCGATCCTGCCCGAACTGGACGACGCGGCCGCGCTGGAGGTGACCGCGCTGCACTCCATCGCCGGCCTGCTGCCTCCGGACGGCCGGCTGCTGCGCCGACCGCCGTTCCAGGCACCGCACCACACCGCGACCATCGCGTCCCTGGTGGGTGGCGGGACCGGGCTGGCTCGCCCCGGAGCGGTCTCTCTGGCACACCGCGGCGTCCTCTTTCTCGACGAGGCTCCGGAATACACCAGGGGCGCGCTCGAGGCGTTGCGCCAGCCGCTGGAGAGCGGCCGGATCCTGCTGACCCGGAGCAGGGGCGGCACCGAGTACCCCGCCCGGGTGCAGTTGGTGATCGCGGCGAACCCGTGCCCCTGCGCGAAGCCGTCCGGCGACATCTCGTGCGAGTGCACTCCGCTGGCCCGGCGCCGCTACCTGGGCCGGCTCTCCGGTCCACTGCTGGACCGGATCGACGTGCAGGTGACGCTGAATCCCCTGACCGCCGCCGAGTTGATGGATGCCGGGCTGACCATCGAATCCTCCGCGAGGGTCGCCGAACGGGTCGGCAAGGCGAGGGCGGCGGCCGCCGCCCGCTGGGCAGCGGGCGGATGGCGGATCAACGCCGAGGTGCCGGGGCCGCATCTGCGTCGTCCCCCGTGGCGGTTGCCGGCCGACGACACGCGGACACTGCGACGGCTGCTGGACACCGGCACCCTGTCCGCCCGTGGTTTCGACCGGGTGATCCGGGTGGCCTGGTCGATAGCCGACCTGGACGGCCGGGATCGCCCGGACGTCGGTGACGTGGACGAGGCGACCCAACTACGGACCGGGAGCATGGCATGACAGATCCGCTTCTACCGCCGTCCGGCACGGCGTCCGGAATGGACGAGGCCCGGCTGGCCCGCATCGCCCTGGCCTGGCTCGTCGAGCCCGGTACCCGATCGGTGTTCCGGCTGGTCGAGCGGTTCGGGCCGGTCGACGCGCTGCGCCGCCTGCTCGCCGGGGAGGTGGCGGACCAGAAGCTACGGTCGACGGTCGAGTCCCGGCTCGGCGCCGGAGATCCCTGGGAGGCCGCGTACGCCGCCGCCGAACAGACCGGCCGGGTAGGGGCGCGACTGGTGACCCCGGAGGACGACGAGTGGCCGGCGCGGGTACAGGACCTGCACAGGCTGAGGCTGACCAGCGCCGACCGCCGGGTCGACCAGGAGACCGCGCCACCGCTCTGCCTGTGGGTCCGTGGCGCCTGGCCGCTGGACGAGGTGCTGCAACGCTCGGTGGCGGTGGTCGGTTCCCGGGCCGCCACCCCGTACGGGCTGCACGTCGCCACCGAGATCGCCTTCGGCCTGGCCGAACGGAACTGGACCGTCGTCTCCGGCGGGGCGTTCGGCATCGACGCAGCCGCGCACCGTGGGGCGTTGAACGCCGGTGGCCTGACCGTGGCGGTACTCGCCTGTGGGGTCGACCGGCCGTATCCGATGGGGAACACCGCCCTCTTCGACCGGATCGCCGACGTCGGCCTGCTGGTCAGCGAGTGGCTTCCGGGTGCGGCGCCGCTGCGTCCCCGATTCCTGATCCGGAACCGGGTCATCGCGGCGGCGACGCTCGGCACGGTGCTGGTCGAGGCGGCGGCCCGCAGCGGCGCCACCCAGACGCTGCGCCGGGCGCTGGCCATGAGGCGACCGTCGATGGTGCTGCCCGGACCGGTCACCTCCGCGATGTCGGTCGGGGCGCACGAGTTGCTCCGCGAGCATCCCGAGGCGCGGCTGGTCACCGGCGTGCCACACATCCTGGAGGAGGTCGGGCGGATCGGTGCCGACCTGGCCCCGCCGGTTCGCGGTCCGGAACGGCCACGGGACATGCTGGACGACGAGTCCGCGCTGATCCTGGAGTCGGTACCCCTGCGAGGCGCGTTCGGACCGGACGCCCTGGCCGCGCGGGCCGGTGTCGACCTGCGCACCGCGCTGCGGAAACTCTCGATGCTGGAGCGGCTGGGGCTGATCGTCCGCCGCGACGACGGGTACGCACTGGCACCGGCGGGCGCCCGGTCCTCCGGCGAGCCCTCTTGACGGGGCCGTCGCCGGAAGCCCACCGTCACAGGTGATGAGTCGCACCGACCGCAGCACCCGTGCCCTTCACGAAGCCCTGCCGCCGTCCCAGCGGGAGGCCGTCGACGAGTTCGCCCGGCACCTCGCCCGGGTCGACAACCGGTCGGCCCACACCGTCCGGGCCTACGTCGCCGACGTGGTCTCGCTGCTCGACCACGCCGGCCGGATGGGGTGTACGGAACCGCGCGACCTGGACATCACCGTACTGCGGAGCTGGTTGGCGAAGCTGCGTACGCTCGGAGCCGCCCGTGCCTCGCTGGCCCGGCGAGCCGCCTCGGCACGTACCTTCAGCACCTGGGCACACCGGACGGGGCTGCTGGAGACGGATGTCGGCGCACCGTTGGCTAGTCCCCGCGCGCACCGGGAACTGCCGGCCGTACTCCATGCCGACCAGGCGACGGAACTGGTCCTCGCACCCGGTGACGATCCGTCGCCGGACGTCCTCCGGGACCGGGTGGTACTCGAACTCCTCTACGCCACCGGCATCCGGGTCAGCGAACTCTGTGGCCTCGACCTCGGGAACATCGACGCCGCCCGCCGGGTGGTCCGGGTGCTGGGCAAGGGCGGCAAGGAGCGTTCCGTGCCGTACGGGCTGCCGGCGCAGCGGGCCCTCGACGACTGGCTCCGGCTCGGCCGCCCGACGTTCGCCGGACCGGCCAGTGGCATGGCACTGCTGCTCGGCGTGCGCGGGGGGCGGCTCCAGCCCACCGTCGTGCGGCGGATCGTCGGCGGCTACGCCCGCGCCGCCAACCTGCCCCGGACCAGCCCGCACGGACTCCGGCACTCGGCCGCGACCCACCTGCTGGAGGGTGGTGCGGACCTGCGGGCCGTACAGGAACTGCTCGGGCACGCCACGTTGTCGAGCACCCAGATCTACACCCACGTGTCGGTGGAACGACTGCGCGCGGCATACCGCCAGGCACATCCCCGGGCGTGACGAGCAACGGCTCCGGCTACCGCCGTCCGGAAGGAGCCCACCGGCGACCGGGTTCTCGGGTTCCGGCCGGACCCCCGGTCCGTACCGGGATACGATCATCGTCATGAGCGCCGCGGGGCCGCAGCCGCCCGTTCCGATCCCCGGCGCCCGACTCCTGTTCTCCCTGGACCCCGGCGTCGCCCATCTCAACCACGGCTCGTACGGCGCGGTACCGATCGGCGTCCAGCGGACGCAGCAGCGACTGCGGGACGAGACCGAGGCCAATCCGATGCGGTTCTTCAACCGCGGACTGGTCGACCGGATCACCCACGCCCGACGGCACCTGGCCGGCTTCCTCGGCGCCGACCCGGACGGCACCGCGCTGATCGGCAACGTCAGTATCGGCGCGGCCATCGTCCTGCAGTCGCTGCGGCTGGAGCCCGGCGACGAGGTGGTCTGCACGGATCACGGGTACGGCTCGTTCGCCCTCACCGTCGATCGGGAGGTCCGCCGCACCGGAGCGGTCCGCCGCACCCTGCCGGTGCCGTTGGACGCGACCGACGAGGAGATCATCGAGATCGTACGGAGCGGCATCCGCGCCGGCCGCACGAAACTGCTACTCATCGACCAGCTCACCTCGTCGACGGCCCGGTTGTTCCCGGCCTCGGCGATCGTGGCGGCGGCCCGGGAACGCGGCATTCCGGTGCTGGTCGACGGGGCGCACGCGCCCGGCATGCTGCCGTCACCTGTCGACACGATCGGCGCCGACTTCTGGGTCGGCAACCTGCACAAGTGGGCGTACGCGCCGCGCGGCACGGCGGCACTGGTGGTGGCCCCCCGTTGGCGGGAACGAATCGAGCCCCTGGCCGTCTCCTGGTACGAGGACGCCGGTTTTCCCACCCGCGTCGAGTGGCAGGCGACGCTCGACTACACCGCCTGGCTCGCCGCACCGGTGGGACTGTTCACGCTGCGTACGCTCGGGCTGGAACGGGTCCGGGCGCACAACGCGGCGCTGGCCGCGTACGGGCAGTGGGTGGTCGGCCGGGCCCTCGGGATAGCGCCGGCCGATCTGCGCCATCCCGGCGGACCGACGGTCGCGATGCGGCTCCTTCCGTTGCCCGCCGGTACGGCCACCACCTTCGACGATGCCATGGCGTTACGGGAGCGGGTCGGCGACGAGCTCGGGGCGGAGGTCGCGATCAACGCCTGGCAGGGCCGAGGGTGGCTGCGGCTGTCCGGCCAGGTCTACAACCGGGCGGAGGAGTACGAGCGGCTCGCCGAACGCCTGCCGGCCCTGCTCGCCACCCTGTCCTGACCGCCGTCCCCGCGCCGACCGGCAGGACCGAGGGGACCATCATCCCCGCGCCGACCGGCAGGACGGACGGAACCGGCAACAGTCGGACCCGGCCGAGCCCGAGCAGCAGGAGCGGATCGAGGTACTCGTCTCCCCGGCGCAGCCCCCAGTGCAGGCAGGCGGCTCCGGCGCAGCCCGGATGTCCGGCCAGGAGTACGCCGAGCGGATCTCCGGGCCCGACCTGATCGCCGGCTGCGACGGCGGAACGCACCGGCTCGTAGGTGCTGCGCAGTCCGCCGGCGTGGGAGACGCTGACCACCGGACGGCCGGCGACCGTGCCGGCGAAGTGCACCACCCCCGGCCCGGTGGCGCGGACCACGGCTCCGGAGGGCGCGCCGAGATCGACGCCCCGGTGTCCTCGCTGCCAGGGCTGTGGCGGCGGGTCGAACCGGCGTACCACCCGGGGGGTCCCGTCCAGCGGCCAGCGGAACCCGGTCCGCACCGGCGCCACCCGGCGGGGCTCGGCCGCTACCACCGTCCGGACGGTGTCGGCTTCCGCAACCGCCCTGTCGGCCGCGACGGCCGTTCCCCTCGGCTGCCTCGGCTGGCCCGACGACCCGACCAGTACCGGGAGCAGCGCCAGCGAAGGCGAGAGCAGAGCCGCGACTGTCCGGTGGTGCCATGTCCGTTCCATGGGTTCGCAGCGTCGCCTCGCCCGGCCCGTACCGCAATCGCCCGAACCCGGAGCTGTGGACAACTCCCCCCGCTGTGGAAAACGCCCAGGAAGGCCGATGATCTGCTACCGCACAGCCGAGTGATCTGGTCCGGGACAGCCGAGTGATCTGGTCCGGGACAGCCGAGCGGAGAGCGGTCGAACACCGTCCGGCGCCCCGGTCCGGACCGGAATCGGGCCGGCCAGCGCACTCGTTAGGCTGGACAACCGGAGCGGGGAGCAGCCCGTCACCAGCGCGAGGAGCGGCGATGAGCACAGTGGACGACGTCAGCCGACCCGCCCGGCTCGCGGAGCCCGACGAGGGCATCAGCATCGAGGAACTGGGGCTGGCCGCGCGCAACCACGCCCTGCCGCTGGAGGCCCTGCGCTACGACGTCACCCCGGTGGGTCTGCACTATCTGCTCATCCACTACGACATTCCGGCCCTGGACGCGGAGCGGCACGTCCTGACCATCGACGGTCGGGTCGACCGGCCGCTCGCGCTCGACCTGGCCGCCCTGCGGGAGCGCCCCCGGGTAACCCGCCGGGTGACCCTGGAGTGCGCCGGGAACGGCCGGGCGCTCCTGACGCCCCGGCCGGTCAGCCAACCGTGGCTGTCGGAGGCGGTCGGCACCGCCGATTGGACGGGCACCCCGCTGGCGCCCCTGCTCCGCGAGGCCGGGCTCGGGTCGGACGCGGTGGATGTGGTGTTCACCGGCGCCGACCACGGGGTGGAGCGCGGGATCGAACAGGACTACCAGCGCGGACTGCCGCTGCCCGAGGCGCTGCGCGACGAGGTGCTGCTGGCGTACGAGATGAACGGTGCCCCGTTGCTGCCGCAGCACGGCGCACCGCTGCGCCTGGTGGTTCCCGGCTGGTACGGCATGGCGCACGTCAAGTGGTTGACCCGGATCAGTGTGCTGGACCGGGAATTCGACGGCTACCAGAATGCGGTCGCGTACCGGCTGCGCGCCGACGCCGACGATCCGGGGGTGCCGGTGACCCGGATCGAGCCCCGGGCGCTGGTCCAGCCGCCCGGGTTTCCGGACTTCATGTCGCGGGTTCGGGTGCTGCGGCCGGGACCGTGCACCGTGGAGGGCCGGGCCTGGTCGGGTCATGCTCCGGTGACGGCTGTCGAGGTGACCACCGACGGCGGGGCCAGTTGGAGCGCCGCCACCCTGGACCCGGAGAAGTCGGCTGGTCGACCGGGGGCGGCGGGCGCGGCGGGGCCGCTGGACGACGGCTCGGCGATCGGGCCGGACGGGCGGGTGCCGGCCGGGTCGACGGTCGACGAGCGCTGGGCGTGGCGCCGCTGGCGGTACGAGTGGACGGCGACCCCGGGCCGGTACACGCTCGGCGCGCGGGCCACCGACGCGTCGGGACGGGTTCAGCCGGTCGATCCGCCGTGGAATCGGGGCGGGTTCGCGAACAACCTCGTCCAGCGGGTGGAGGTCGTGGTACCCGAAGATCAGTAGGTCGAGGGTCTTCCCCGCCACCCTCCGGCCGATCGACCGCCACCTACCTGCTTGCCTGAGGCCGTCGGGCGATCAACCACCGAATCCGGAATCCGCGGGAAGAGAGATGTCCGGCTTTTCGAGTTCTTCGACGTTGACGTCCTTGAACGTCATCACTCGGACATTTTTTACAAAACGCGCCGGGCGGTACATGTCCCAGACCCAGGCATCGTGCATCTCGACCTCGAAGTAGACCTCTCCGTCGGAGTTCCGGACGTGCAGGTCGACCTGGTTCGCCAGATAGAACCGCCGCTCGGTCTCCACGACGTAGGAGAACTGGCGAACGATGTCGCGGTACTCCCGATAGAGCTGCAGCTCCATCTCGGTCTCGTACTTCTCGAGATCTTCCGCGCTCATCCCACTCCGCCTTCCATGGCCACATCTTCCCCCACCAACGCTGACGGCCGAAGCCGCTCGCCCAACGCCACGCCGACGGTACTCCCTGCCCGGCCCGCCCGCGCCATCGACTCGATTCCGCCGAGGTGCGCCGGCCGCCGCGATCGCGGAGGGCTGCCGGCCCGACCGGAGACGGTCGCGACATTGACGTACGAGAAGCGATGTTCCGGACACGGACCGTGAAGTTCCAGTGCGGCGCTGTGCTCGGCGGTGATGTATCCCTTGTGTTCGGCGAACCCGTACCCGGGATGTTCCTCGTCGAGTTCGACCATGATCCGGTCCCGGGTGACCTTGGCCAGCACGCTCGCCGCCGCGACACAGGCGGCGACCTGGTCCCCCTTCCAGACCGCCAGCCCCGGCACGCCCAGCCCGTCCACGCCGAACCCGTCGGTCAGCACGTACTCCGGCGGGACCGCGAGCGAGGCCAGCGCCCGACGCATGGCCGCCACGTTGCAGACGTGCAGCCCCCGGGCGTCCACCTCGACGGCGGGAATGATCACCACGGCGTACGCCATGGCCCGAGCGACCACCTCGGCGTAGATCCGTTCCCGCGCGGCCGGGGTGAGCAGTTTCGAGTCGGTCAGCCCGTCGATCTCACCGCGCCGCCCCTCGGGCAGTACCGCGGCTGCGGCCACGAGCGGGCCGGCACAGGCACCTCGGCCCGCCTCGTCGGCACCGGCGACGAACCGGAAACCACGGCGCCGCAGCGCCCGTTCCATGGCATAGATTCCGCCCTCGCGGCGGATCACCGTACGGGGTGGGGTCAGCACCGCTACTCGCTCTCCAGCGCCCGGCGTAGCACCTCGGGCAGATCGGTCGGATAGAACCGCTCCGGCGTACGGGCCAACTCGTCCATCGTCCACCAGCGGTGGTCGTCAATGGTCTCACGCTCGATCTGGTCGAACCCGGCCGTGTCCACCTCCCAGACGGGCACCCGGACGAGGAAGAACTGCTGTTCCTGCCGGTACCACTGGCCGGCGAAGGTGAACTCGGTCACCTCCCGCCAGACCGGTTCGCCGAGCTCCTCGGGGGCGACCCGGAGCCCGGTCTCCTCGGCCAGTTCCCGGACGGCGCCCGCCACCGGCGTCTCGCCCGGGTCGAGGCCACCGCCGGGGGTGAACCAGTACCGATGCTCGGGCCGGGCCGGATCCCAGCCCCGGAACAGCAGCACCCGACCAGCGGCGTCCACCAGGAGTATCCGGGCGGCCCGGCGAGGGCTGAACACGGTCACCCGGTCAGCCTAGCCGCGCCGTCGGTGGCCGCGCCGTCGCCGGGCGGCCCGACACCGGTTTCCCGGGTCAGCCCTGGGGGTTAGGAATGACGCCGAAGGACTTCGGCACGGAGAGCCAGGTGGCCCGGCCGACCGGCCAGAACACGGTGAAGGCGCGCCCCACCACGGCATCCTCCGGTATGGTCGCGAGCTGGATGTTCTGCCGGCTCTGCTGCCAGTGCTCCAGCGAGTCGCCCGAGGCCGAGCGGTGGTCGCCCATCACCCACAGCCGGCCGGCCGGCACCGTGATGTCGAACTCCTCGTCGGCGGGCGGGTCCTGGACACCGTTCTCGGTGAAGATGTACGGCTCGTCGAGCGACTGCCCGTTGATCATCAGACGGTCCTCGGGATCGCAGCAGACCACCCGGTCACCACCGACGCCGATCACCCGTTTGATGAAGTCCTCGCCCTTCGGATTACCCGTCCACTGGGTCGGCGCCTTGAAGACCACGATCTCGCCCCGGTGCGGCGACCGGAAATCGTAGACGAGCTTGTTAACCAGGACCCGGTCGTCGATGTCGAGCGTGTGTTCCATCGACGGCGACGGAATGAAGAACGTCTGCAGTACGAACACCCGCACCAGAAACGCGACCAGAATCGCCACGCCCAACAGGATGGGTAGTTCCCGCCAGAACGAACTGCTCGGCTTGGACTGGTCGGTCTGCTCGTCAATCACGGGTGGAGCCTACGATGCCGAGTCCCGCGAGAGCGTCGGGAACGCGCGGTAACGAGTAGAGTGCCCAGGATTGGCATAGCAATTGCTATATCTCCCGTGTTTGCGGTGTTTTGCGGGCTACTGCCGGGCGCCTCGCCCGGTGCGGGTGCGGCGACGGGTCTGGGCAGTTCGTCGAATGTCTCCGGCACCGGCAACGAGCGCCACTCGCCGAATGGCCAGACGATCACGAAGGCCCGGCCGATGACGTTCTCGATCGGCACCGGCCCCTGGCATCTCGCGTCCTGCGACACCAGCCGGTGGTCGCCCATCACGAACAACTGCCCGGGCGGCACGACCACCTCGGCGAACCGGCGGGACCGACACTCCTGGCTGTTCGGAGGTATCTCCACTGGGGAGTTCTCCAGGACGTACGGCTCGTCGAGCGGGGCACCGTTGACGGTCACCCGGCCCTGGTCGTCGCAGCACTGCACCCGGTCTCCCGGAACTCCGATGACCCGCTTGATGAAGTCCTTCTCGCCCGGACGGCTCACCCCGACGAGATCACCTACGGTTCGCCCGAGTTTGGCGACGAAGCCGGGATCGGGCTCGTCGAGGACCTCGGGCGCCCAGGCGTCCGTACCCCGGAACACCACGATCTCGCCGCGGGCCGGATCCCGAATGTCGTACACGATCTTGTTGACCAGGACCCGGTCGCCGATCAGCAGGGTGTCCTCCATGGACCCCGACGGGATGAAGAACGCCTGGAGCAGGAAGGTGCGGATCAGGACCGCGAGGCAGAAGGCGACGATGAGCAGCAGCGGAAGCTCCTGCCACAGCGGCATCTGCTTACGCGTACGGCGCGATCGCCGGGCCCGACGACTCCACGGTTCGACGTCGCCCTCTTCGTCCACCCTACGCACCAACGCATCTCCCGGTCCCGAGATACAGCGCCGTCATCCAGCCCCTGGATGGCAGCCGTCGCGAGCGGTAGCGCGGGGTGACCCCGCAACCCCGGGCAAAAGCCCTGGGGTTGCGGCGTCTCGCGTCTGCCCGTGCGGCCAGAGTAGCCGCGATCGACACCCGCGGCACCCCGCGATCGGCGTCGGCGCGGTCGAGCCAGGGGTCAGCTGGCCCGCTTCTCGCGCTTCTCCTTGATCTTGGCCTTCTTGCCACGCAGTTCGCGCAGGTAGTAGAGCTTGGCCCGGCGCACGTCACCGCGGACGACGACCTCGATCCGGTCGATACCCGGGCTGTTGATCGGGTAGGTCCGCTCGACCCCGACCCCAAAGCTGATCTTGCGTACGGTGAAGGTCTCCCGCAGAGCCGCTCCGTGGCGCCGGATCACGACACCCTCGAAGATCTGCACCCGGGAGCGGCTGCCCTCGATGACTCGGGCGTGCACCTTGACGGTGTCACCGGCCCGGAAGTCGGGTACGTCGGTACGCTGCGACTGGGCGTCGAGGGCGTCCAGGGTGTTCATCGCTGCATCCTTGAAGGCTCACGGCGCACCGGGCGTCGGCGCGCGGATGGGTAATTCTGATCTCCAGGACGGATCCTGGATCGGAGTCCGGGCGGAGATCCTCGCAGTCGTCCGTGGCACGGGCGTCTGCGGCAACCCCCCTACTTTGCCATATCGTCGACCGCTGGCTGAAATCCGGCCCCGGCCAACGCGGCGATGTCCCGTTTGTCCAGGTCCGTCGCGGCCAGCGCGGCCAGCATGTCGGGCCGGCGCCCGGCCGTCCGGAGCAGCGCCTGATCCCGCCGCCACCGGGCGATCCGGCCGTGGTCACCCGACCGCAGGATCTCCGGTACGTCGTGACCACGCCAACCTGGCGGCTTCGTGTAGACCGGCGCCTCCAGCAGCCCGTGCGCGTGCGACTCCTCGGCGAGCGACTCGGCGTTGCCCAGTACCCCGGGAAGCAGCCGGGTCACCGCCTCCATGATCACGAGAACCGCGACCTCGCCGCCGAACAGCACGTAGTCGCCCAGCGAGACCTCGGTCACCGGCATCCGGGTCGCCGCGTGCTCCAGGACCCGCTGGTCGATGCCCTCGTACCTGCCGCAAGCGAAGATCAGGTGCGACTCGGCCGCCCACTCGTGCGCCAGCGCCTGCCGGAACGGCACACCCGCCGGGCTGGGCACCACCAGCCGGGGTGGCCGATCCGGCCGGGCCGGCACCAGCGCGTCCAGCGCCTCGCCCCACGGCTCGGGGCGCATCACCATTCCCGGCCCGCCCCCGTACGGGGTGTCGTCGACCGTCCGGTGCACGTCGTGCGTCCAGGTCCGCAGGTCGTGTACGGCAAGTTCGAGTACCCCGGCCGATCGGGCCCGCCCGATCAGCGAGAGCTCCAACGGAGCCAGATACTCCGGGAAGATCGACACCACATCGACACGCATGTCAGGAACGGCTCCCTCTTCTCGTCTTCCCGGGTAGCGGGGAGCCCTTCCTAGCCGCCGTTCCGGTTCACAGGTCCAGCAGTCCGGCCGGTGGGTCGACGATCACCCGGCCGGCGGCGAGGTCCACCTCGGGGACGATCGCCTTGACGAACGGGATCAACGCGGTACGCCCCTCCGGGCGACGCAGCACCAGCAGGTCCGAGGCGGGCGCGTGGTCGATCCGGGCGACCTCGCCGAGGGTCTCACCGGACGGCGTGACCACGGCGAGGCCGACCAGTTGATGGTCGTTGAACTCGTCGGGGTCCTCCGGTGGCAGCAGCTCCGCGCTGTCCACCCAGAGCAGGGTGCCGCGCAGCGCCTCGGCCACATCCCGGTCGTGGACCCCTTCGAGGGAGACCAGCAGGTGGCCCTGATGCCAGCGGACCGCCTCGACGACCAGCCGCTCGGGCACGCGGACCAGCTCGCCGAGGTCGGTGACCGGCGGCGCGTTGGCTGTTCTCGGATCGGGAGCCGCCGTCGGGTCGGTGCGCAACACCGCCCCGACGGCGAAACGTGCGTCGGGATCGTCGGTCCGCACCTCCACGGTCACCTCACCGCGGATACCGTGCGGACGGCCGATCCGGCCGACGATCAGAAGCATCGCGGCCGGAATCAGTACGAGTCGACGATGTCGACCCGTACCCCGCGCCCGCCGATCGACCCGATCACCTGGCGCAGCGCCTTGGCGGTACGCCCGGACCGACCGATCACCGTGCCCAGGTCCTCGGGGTGCACCCGTACCTCCAGGCGCTTACCCCGCCGGGAGTCGACCATCCGGACCCGTACGTCGTCCGGATGGTCGACGATGCCCTTGACCAGGTGCTCGAGCGCCGGTCGGATCGCCACCTCAGGCCCGCTCGCCGGAGTCCGCACCGGCCTGCTCCTCGGTCTTCGCGGGCGCCTCGGCCTTGGCCGGAGCCTCGGTCTTCGCGGGCGCCTCAGTCTTCGCCGGAGCCTCGGCCTTCGCCGGAGCCTCGGCCTTCGCCGGAGCCTCGGTCTTGGCCGACGCCGCCTTGGCCGACTTCTTCGCCGGCTTGGGCTCGGTCAGCCCGGCCGCCGCCTTCGCCTCGGCCTCGTACAGCGCGGTGCGGTCGGCCCGCTCGGGCGCGACCAGCAGCGGCGGCGGGGCAGGCAGGCCCTTGAACTTCTGCCAGTCGCCGGTCTTCTCCAGCAGACGCTGGACGGCCTCGCTCGGCTGAGCGCCGACAGAGAGCCAGTGCTGCACCCGGTCCGACTTGACCTGGATCACCGAAGGATCTTCCTTCGGCTGGTAGATCCCGACGAACTCGATCGCCCGGCCGTCACGCTTGGTACGCGAGTCGGCGACGACAATGCGGTATTGCGGGTTGCGGATCTTACCCATCCGCAGGAGCCGGATCTTTACGGCCACAGTGTGTTCGCTCCTGTTGCGATTCTCACCTACCCGAAACGGGCGGTGCGCGGGTGAGTTGCCGACCGGCACAGTGGGGTTGGGCCGGAGACTGCTCGATGGACTGGCGACACGCCCGGGTTAGAGGGCGCCGGACGCGTGCCGGATACCAGCGACCCATTCTGCCAGACCCGGCCCCGGAACTTCACACCGGCCGGGGAATCGCCGGTTCGACCCGTACGCCCAGTTCCGGACGATCATGACAGGCCGTCGGCCGTCGGCCGACGGGCGAGCGGGCGAGCGGCGGCGACGTCGACGGGACCGAGCGGGTGGCCCGGGCGAGATCCGCCCCGCCGTCCCGCCCGTCCCGTCGGTCCCGGTCCGGGCCCACTGCGTCGGTCCGCCGCACTCAGCCCTTGATCGCGCCCTGTAGGCCACCGACGATCTGCTTCTCCGCGAACGTGAAGAAGAGCAGCGCCGGCAGCATCGCCAGCGACGTGAAGGCGAGGATCCCCGCCGTGTCGGAGGTGTACTGGCTCGAGAAGTTCTGCACACCCAGCGGCAGGGTGTGCAGGCTCGAGTCGCTGAGCACGAGCAACGGCAGAAGGAATGCGTTCCAACTCGCGACGAATGCGAGAATCCCGACCGTGACGAGCGCGGGCCTCGACAGCGGGAGCACGATGAGCCAGAGGAAACCGAGCCGGCCCGTGCCGTCGATCGCGGCCGCGTCCTCCAACTCGCGGGGAATGGCAGCCAGGAAGGGACGCAGGATGACGATCGTGAGCGGCAACGCGAAGGCGACCTGCGGAAGGATCACCGCGAAATAGGAATTGACCAGGTTCAAATCACGCAGCATGAGGTAGAGCGGCAGGATCGCCGCACCGGCCGGAAAGAGCAGGCCGAGCGTGAAGAAGGTGTAGAGCACCTCACGTCCCCGGAAGGTGTACCGGGCGAGCACGAAGGCCGCGCAGACCCCGAGCACCACGACGGCGAGCGTCGTACCCAGGGCGATCACCGCACTGTTGAACGCCTGCCCCCAGAAGTCGCTCTGCGTCAGCACCCGGGCGTAGTTGTCGAAGACCCACGGGTCCGGCAGCCCGGCCGGATTCGCGACGATCGACGGGGTGGTGCGGAATCCCCCGACGATCACGTAGACCACCGGGGCGATCGACACTGCCGCGATCGCGAACGCCAGCGCGTAGGTGAGCGGGCTACCCCACGACGTCGGGCGACGATTGGACGATGGGGGCGGCAGGACAGCGTTCGCGGCCACGGTCAGTTCACCCTTCTGGTGGTGATGGCACCCTCGATGTCGCGACGAAGGAGGAAACGCTGGAACAGCAGCGCCGCGACGAAGGAGATGACGAACAGGATCACGGCCACCGCGTTGCCGTAGCCCCACAGCCGGGCGAAGAAGCCGTTGTCCACCATGTACGTCGCCATGGTGGCCGACGCGCCGAGCGACCGCACCGCGGGCACCGAGGTCACCCAGATCACGTCGAAGACCTGCAGTGAACCGATGATCGAGAGGAACATCCAGATCCGGATCGTCGGGCCCAGCAGCGGAAGCGTGATGTGACGCTGGATCTGCCACCAGTTCGCACCGTCGATCTCGGCGGCCTCGGTCAGCTCGTGCGGCACGTTCGACAGGCCGGCGAGCAGGAGGATGATGGCGAAACCGACGTACTTCCAGGTGAGGACGAGGAGCAGCGTCCAGATGACGACGTTGAGGTCGGCGAGCCAGGCCTGCACCAGGCTGCCCAGGCCCAGTGACCGCAGCAGCGCGTCGACCGTTCCGCCGTCGGTCAGGATCAGCTTCCACATGATGCCGACGGTGACCTCGGCGAGCACGTAGGGCACGAACACCAGCAGCCGGAACACGGTGCGCCCGCGGAAGCGACGGTTGAGCAGCAGGGCCACGGCCAGCGCGATGGGGCCCTGGATCAGCAGCGACCCGACGACGATGATCGCGTTGTTGCGCAGCGCGTCGAGGAAGATCGGGTCCTGGAAGGCCAGGGTGTAGTTGTCCAGGCCGACGAACTCGGTGGGCGGGCCGACCCCGCGCCACCGGAAAAGGCTGTAGTAGACCGCGAAGCCCATCGGTACCAGCACGAACATCACGTAGACGATGATCGCCGGCGTCGTGAGCCCGATGATCTCGTACCACTTGCGTCGGTTCTCGGCCGCGCGGGAGAACGGCCGTCTCCGGGCGGGCCGGAGGCCCGCCGGCGACGCGGACGCGCCGCCGGCGGGATCCAGGGTTTGGTTGATGGATGTCACTTTCGTGCGGCCTGCTTCATAGCCTCGACGACCTTCTCAGGACTGCCGCTGCCCGCGAAGATGGCGACGATCGAGTCGTTCATCGCCTGGCCAACGGTGCTACCGAAGGCCGTGTCCAGCCAGAGCTGCAGGTAGGTGGTGTTCGCGGTGGCTTCCAGGACCGACTTCAGTGCGGTGTCCGCGATAACGGACTCCGAACCCTTGGCGACGGGCAGCCCGATGTTGAGCCCGGCGTACTCCTTCTGCACCTCGGGGCTCACGATGTACTTGAGGAACTCGACGCACTCGGCCGGGGCGTTCTTGGCGCAGGCGAACCCGTCGCCACCACCGAGGGCCGCCTTCGGGTCACCCGCCGAATTGGCGATCGCCGGTACCGGGAACCAGCCGATGAACTTGCCGAGGGCCGCCTTGTCCGCGGCCACGGTGTCCAGGGTGCCCCTGTTCCAGTCACCCATCAGCTCCATCGCGGCCTTGCCGTTGGCGAGCAGACCGTTCGCGCTGGTCGGGTCGTTCTGACCCGGCGTGGCGATGAAGTTGTTCTGGAACGGCTTGGTGTCGATGAAGGCCTTGAGGTCCTGGCCGGCCTTGGTGAAGCAGGGGTCGTCGAAGACGGTCTCGACGGAAGCCTTCTTCAGGGTGTCGACCGAGCAGGCCCGCAGCGCGAAGTTGTACCACCAGTGCGCCGCCGGCCACTTGTCACCGGCGCCGACGGCGATCGGGACGACGTTGATGGCCTTGAGCTTGGTGACCGCGTCGTTCAGCTCGTCGAAAGTGGTCGGCGGACCGGCGATGCCGGCTCGCGCGAACATCTCCTTGTTGTACCAGATACCCTCGATACCCAGCTTGTACGGCAGGCCGTACTGCTTGCCGTCCACCGCCCAGATCTCGGCCGCCTTGCCGATGCCGCCAACCTCGGTCTTGGTCTGCTCGGTGACGTCCTTGAGGTAGTCGGCCTCCACCTGCTCGCGCATCTCGCCGCCGCCCCACGCCTGGAAGATGTCCGGCGGGTCGCTGGTCAGAAGCGCGGCAGGGAGCCGGGTGCGCTGGAGCTGGTTGGTCTCGATCCCCTCTTGCTTGATCGTGACGGTCGGGTGGAGGGCGGAGAAGTCCTTGGCGACCTTCTCCCAGTAGGTCTTCCCGGGCCCGTCCTGGGAGGCGTTGTGCCACCAGGTCAGGGTCACCGGGTTCTTGTACAGTTCGTCTGCTGAGGGCGTCTCCCCGTCACCACCGCTACATCCGGCGGCAAGGAGCGCGCTGGTCGTCAGCAGCGCGAAGACGGCGCCCGTACGGCGCTTGATTGGCATCGAATGTCTCCTCGACTAGTAAGTCGCGGTACTTCAATCTGAAGGGCGAGTTTTACAGCCACGTAACGTGGTGTCAACCGTTGTCGATAACGTTTTCGACTCCCCCGTTACAGGGGTCTGACGGCCCTCTATCATCGTCGGCGTGGCGTTTCCGCAGCGTGTCAAGATGTCCGACGTGGCCAGTGCGGCCGGCGTCTCCGTGGCGACCGTATCCAAGGTGATCAATGGTCGTTACGGCGTTGCACAGGCGACCGCGGAACGCGTCCAACAGGTGATTCAGCAACTCGGTTACGAGGTCAGCCTCGGGGCGCAGAGCCTGCGCAGCCACCGGACCAACGTGCTGGGCATCCTGGTCGCCGAGTTCGAGCCGTTCTCGACCGAGCTGCTCAAGGGTGCGTCCCGGGAGGTCGCCGGCACCGGCTACCAACTGCTGGCCTACTCCGGCGGCGACGGCGACAGCACGGCCATAGGCTGGGAACGACGGTCGCTGGCCCGCCTGTCCGGAACGCTCATCGACGGGGCCGTGATCGTCACGCCGACCGTGGTCGAAACCAAGCAGGGCTTCCACGTCGTCGCCGTCGACCCCCACACGGGCCCGTCAGGTCTGCCCACCGTCGACTCCGACAACTTCGCCGGCGCCGTGCTCGCGACCAACTACCTGCTGTCGCTGGGCCACCGTCGCATCGGGCACATCAGCGGGCGCCCCGATCTCGAGTCGGCCCGCCTGCGCGAGGCCGGCTTCCGCAAGGCGATGGCCGACGCCGACGTCGCGGTGGACGAGAGGCTCGTGCGGGTCGGCGGGTTCCGGATCGAAAGCGCCGCCGGTACGGCCGCGGAGCTGCTCGCGCTCCCGGACCGACCGACCGCGGTCTTCGCCGGAAACGACCTCTCCGCGATCTCCACCCTCGACGTCGCCCGCGGCATGGGTCTCACCGTGCCCGACGACCTGTCCGTGATCGGCTTCGACAACGTCCCGGAGTCGGCGCTGGTCAACCCGCCGTTGACGACGATCATGCAACCGCTGCAACGGATGGGGGCCGAGGCGTTGCGGCTGCTCATCGACCTGATCGGCGGCGCCGACCGCGACACGCACATCCGGCTCCCCACCGAGCTGGTCATCCGCGCGTCCTGCCGCCCCTACACCCTGGTCCGGCAGCGGAGCCTGCCGCTGTCCATCCGCACCGCGTCCTCCGGTAGCTGAGCACCGCGCCGTCCGTCAGCTCAGCACCGCGCCGGCGGGCGG
>NZ_JADPUN010000179.1 GCF_015690345.1 Plantactinospora alkalitolerans
CCTTCCCTCCCTAACCCCCCATCCGGAAGACAATCTTGGTATTCCACCGTCGCCGTGACCACGGTGAAATACCAAGATCTAACTATTTTCGACCGGAGCGGGTCGCTTGGGTGACGAGGCAGGTCAGCGGCGGCGCGGTATCCAGTAGAGGAGCTGGCCGACGATCAGGGCGGGATGCGTGTCGGGCAGTTCTTCCAGTGCACGGGCGAGGTGGGCGCCGAGGTACATCATCAGCCCGACCCGGTCGCCCTCGAAGCCGAGAAGCAGGGACCGGCGGGCTGGCGGACACGGCCAGGGATGCTCACATTCGCGGCAGTCGTAGGTCCTGGTCGGCAGGTGTCCGCCGGCGTGGCGCTCGCGCATCCGCCGCCGCGCGGCGAACCGCGCCCAGCGCACCTGGGGCCCGATCACCGGTCACACCCGCGCCCCGCGCCGGGCACGGTGTTCCCCCGCCGGGGGGAGGACTTTGGTGCGGCCGTTGGCCGGGTGCGGCTGGCCGGGTGCGTTCCGGGTGGGCCGCTGGTTGATCGCCCGGGTCCGGGACGGGGCCGTCGGGCCCGTCGGGTACGGCGTCAGGGCGCGGATCTCGGCCCGCTCGGACTCGGTCAGTTCGACCCGGTACGGCGGCGACGATGGCCGGTACGGCGGCGCTGGTGGCCGCCACGGCGCCGGGACCAGTCCATCCGAGTACGGGCAGCGCCACCGGTGGCCGCATCGGCAGTACCGCCAGAGGCGCCACCAGGCGCGGCGGTGTCGGGGCTCGACCTTGCGAGTTCGTCTCATCTGATTGCCTCTCGTCGGCGGGTGAGGACGGGGGCGATGCAGGCCGGGAAGCCGACACCGCCTCCGTAGGCGCTCCGCCCGAAGTGGAGTTTCACGGGGGATCGGACGGTGCGACCGAGGTCCAGCCTGGCGTTATGACGGGACGTAACGGAAGGCGAACTTACGGCAATATAGACGTCTTGGCCTGTCCCCCTCTTATCCGCAGGAGCAGTACGTGAACGACGTTCGGGAAATTCTCAGAAGACATCGGGTCGAGCGCCGGATGACGCAGGCGCGGTTGGGCAGGGCGATCAAAGTGAGTGCCTCCCTGATCGCCGCGATCGAACAGGGCCGGGCCGTGCCTCGACCCGAGACCGCTGCCCAGTTGGACAAATTCTTCGGCCTCGGCGACGAGATCCAGCGCGCCGCCGAGGTGGCCCGGGACGACGCACGGCCGCCCTGGCTGCGGTCGTGGACGGAGAACGAGGAGCGGGCGACTATGCTGCGCTGGTGGGAGCCGCTGCTGCTGCCGGGCCTGCTCCAGACCGAGCAGTACGCCCGGGCCGTACTGCGCGGCGGCTGGCTGCCGGACGACGTGGTGGAGCGGGCCATCCAGGTCCGGCGGGACCGGCAGGCCACCACCATCGACCGTCCCTCGCCGCCGAGGATATCGGCCGTCATCGGTGAGTTCGCCCTGATGTCCGGGCCGCCGGAGGTGCGACGGGAGCAGGTGAAACACCTGCTGAACCTGAGTGAGCGAGCGGAGGTGCGGGTGCAGGTGGTTCCCCGCTCCGCTGGCCTGCACGCGGGCCTTCAGGGCGCATTTGTGCTGGCGACGCTGCCCGGAAGCCGGCGGGCCGGATACGTGGACGACCAGCTTCGGGGCCGGGTGGTGACGGACGCGGGGGATCTGGACCAGTTGGACCTGTCGTGGGAGATTGTCAGTGGGCTGGCTCTACCGGTGCAGCCGTCCAGGGACCTCCTCCAGGGAGTGATCAACGACCATGACTGACCTGAAACCCGAGTGGCGCAAGAGCACCCGCAGCGGCTCTAACCAGGGTGCGTGCGTCGAGGTGGCAGACAATCTGCCGGGCCGGGTGCTGGTCCGGGACACCAAGGACCGGGACGGCGGCACGCTGGCGTTCAGGCCGGCGTCCTGGCGGGCGTTCGTTGACTCGGCGAAGCGGGTCGGCCCGGTCGGCTGACCGCTTGCCTACGGCAGACGAGGCACCTCGGTGTGCTGCCAGGGTGTCTTCAATTGGTGCTTCGAACCGCTGCTGACCACTGGGCGGGCGTACCCGTCGATCTCTGCACCTTCGATCGCATCGCGCTGCCCCAACCGGCCGGGCCGATCCTGGTCGGTAAGTGGGTGTATGAGATTGGTGTCAGGCGGGTGGGTTGAAGGTGCGGCGTTGTTGGCGTCGCGCCGGTCCGCCTCGGGTGAGTCGGCGCAGAATCTGGTTGATAGCCGCCCGGCGGATCATCGCCTCCGACGTGGCCGGGTGACGTTCGTAGTCGCGGGCCAACCGGCGGTGAGCGGTGAGCAACGCCAACGACCGCTCGGTGAGCTGGCCCTACCGGTGGAAGAGACCCGCTGGTACCGGGCCGGAGCCGGCGCGCCGACCGGAGCGGCCACCCGATGCGAGCGACACACTCCCGGCGCGCCGGCCCGGCACCGGCGATCAACCGGTCAGCAGCCGCAGTAGTAGTTCGTCCAGGCGCCGCAGACCCCGCTGCCGTCGTGACACTGGCGCCGCTGCTCCTGCCCGCGGCCACCACACCCGCTCACGCAGCGGGTCTCGGTGTACCACAGGGCCGAGGCCTTCACCTCAGGAACGACCAGTCCGACCAGTCGGTCGGTCAGCGCACGCAGCTTCGACACGCTTCACCTTCTTTCCCTCCGCCGACCGCCGGAAGCGGCCGTGCGGCGCCGACGCTAGACCGCGGCCGTACGTGGTCGATACACGGCGCGATGTAGGCGCCATGTACTCCGCCGTGCATACAGTCGCGCCGCGTCAGTTCGCACCGCACCTCGGAGGAGTACCTGATGATGTTCCTGACCGCCGCTGTCGTCCTGGTCGGCGCGACCTGTCTGCTGAACCTGGTCCTGACGCTGGGGCTGATCCGGCGAATGCGTCAGTACGGGCACCTGCTCGACGGCTTGGAGCCGGCAGAGATCGGGGCCTCCACCAGGTCGGTCGGTTCTGCGGTCGCACCGTTCACGGCGACGGCGGTGGACGGATCTGTCGTCGGACCCGGGTGGTTCACCGAGCCGACCCTTGTGGGTTTCTTCTCGCCCGGCTGCCCCTCCTGCAAGAACCTGCTGCCCGGCTTCCTCGCCGCCGCGGCGACGAGGCGGGCACTCGCCGTCGTGGAGAAGGGGCCGGAGCCGGGTGACGAGTACGTCGGGCCGCTGGCCGAGGTCGCCACGGTACTCGACGGCGACGAGTCCCGCGGAGCGATCGTGGCGTTCGGAGTACGGGGATTCCCGGCGGTGTGCCAGGTCGACGCGCAGGGCGTGATCAGCGCGACCGGGGCGCACCTCGTCGGATCGCCTGCTCCGGTAGCCGCATGAATCTGTTGAAGACGCTCGGCCGGGCGCTCGGGCTCGCGGCGCGTGCGGCGCCCGTCGCCCTCGCCACCCTCGTGGCGCTGTCGGTGGTGGCCGCCACCGTGCCGGTCGCGGCGGCGTGGTTCACCAAGGGCATGCTCGACGAGCTGGCGAGTCCGCACCCGGCGTGGTCCGGGCTCGCCGGCATCGTCGGTGGTCTGCTGGCGGCTGGCCTGATCGGCGCGATGCAGCCACAGCTCTCGCAGTACGTCCAGGAGGACCTCGGGCGTAAGGCGAGCCTCGTCGCGCAGGACCGGTTGTACCGCGCGGTCAACCGCTTTCAGGGGCTTCGCCGCTTCGAGGATCCCGACTTCCTCGACCGGCTCCGGATGGCGCAGCAGACCGGCCAGGACACGCCAAATCAGATCATCCTCACCGCGCTCAGTCTGGTCCGTACCAGCATCACCATGGTCGGCTTCTTCGGCATGCTGCTCGTGGTCGGGCCGCAGATGGCCTGGATCGTCGTTCTCGGCGCCGTCCCCACCTTCGTCGGGGAGGTGCGGCTGGCCCGCCGGCGGGTCCAGACGACCCTGGACATCACCGGACTGGAACGCCGGGAGATGTTCTACGCCCAACTGCTGGGTGACGTGGCGGCCGCCAAGGAGATCCGGCTCTTCAACCTTGGTGACCACCTGCGGCAGCGGATGAACCGCGACCGTAGGTCGATCAACGGTCTACACCGGCGCATGGACCGGTGGACGCTGCTGACCCAGGGTGGGCTGGCCGTGCTCGCGGCCGGGATCGCGGCGGCCGGGCTGTTCTGGGCGGTTCGGTCGGCGGTGACCGGCACACTCACCGTGGGAGATGTGTCGATCTTCGTGGCGGCCGTGGCGACGGTGCAGACCAGCCTCGGCACGCTGGCGACCGGCCTGGCCGCGGGGCACCAGCATCTGCTGATCTTCGAGCGGTATCTGGAGGTCGTCGGCGCCGCTCCGGACCTGCCGCTGGTCGAGTCGCCCCAGCCGCTGCCGCCACTGCGTGAGGCCATCGTGCTGCGGGACGTCTGGTTCCGCTATTCAGACGACCATCCGTGGATCCTGCGCGGCGTCGACCTGACCATCGCCAAGGGACGTGCGGTGGCGTTGGTCGGGGTGAACGGAGCGGGAAAGAGCACGCTGGTGAAACTGCTGGGCCGTTTCTACGATCCGACCCGCGGCTCCATCCTCTGGGACGGCATCGACATCCGGAACGTACCGGTCGAGGCGCTGCGCGAGCGACTGAGCGGCATCTTCCAGGATTTCATGCACTACGACCTCACCGTCCGCGACAACATCGCCTTCGGTGACCTCGCCGCGGCGCGCGACGAGCACGCGGTGACCCGGGCCGCCGAGCGCGCCGGCATCCACCAGACCCTCGCCGGGCTGCCGTCCGGGTACGACACGATGCTGACCCGGCTCTTCGCCGACGACACCAACCACGCGGGCGTGGTGTTGTCCGGCGGCCAGTGGCAGCGGGTCGCCCTCGCCCGGGCCCTGGTCCGGGACGGGCGCGACCTGCTCATCCTGGACGAGCCCAGCTCCGGGCTCGACGCCGAGGCCGAGTACCAGATGCATCATCGGCTGCGCGAGCACCGTGCCGGGCAGACGAGCCTGCTCATCTCCCACCGGCTCGGCGCGGTGCGCGATGCCGACGCGATCGTGGTGCTCGACGACGGTGTGGTGGTCGAGCAGGGCGATCACGACGCGCTTCTCGCCGCGGACGGACACTACGCCCGGCTGTTCACGATGCAGGCCGAGGGGTACGCGACTGCGGGAGCGGGTCGGTGACCGCCGTGCTGCTGGCGGGTGGCCTCGTCATCGCGGTGGCGGTGGCCATCGCCTGGTTGCGCGCCCGGTTCGTCTTGGTCAGGGTCGAGGGCGGCAGCATGGAGCCGACGCTGCACGGTCACGATCGGGTCATGGTCCGCCGGTTGCCGGCCCGGCGGCTCCAGGTCGGCCAGATCGTGGTGCTGGAACGCCCCTACCGGGATGCGGGGTGGGTGTGGCGCGACTCCGACAGCGGTATCCGGGGCCGGGCCTGGATCATCAAGCGCCTCGCCGCCCTTCCGGGGGACCCGCTGCCGACCGGCGTCGAAGCAGACGACGCGACGGGCGGGGTGCCGGCCGGCCGGGCGGTCGTGTTCGGTGACAACCGCGACGCCAGCATCGACTCGCGTACCTTCGGGCTGGTCCCGCTTGACCGGGTGCTCGGCGTCGCCCTGCGTCGCTACACCGAGGCCGGGCCCATCACCGCGACGACCGACGACCACCCGAGCACCGACGCCTCGCGAGGTCGGAAGTAGTCCCGTTCCGACGCATTGAAGCAATGGATCTTCCGTGGTACGCATACCCCCAACGGAGTTGTCTGTCGGGGGAGGACGTCCGTGGAGTCGACTGTGCGGGTGCTCGGTCCGATCGAGGTACATCTGCCGAGCGGTGTCCGCCGGGTGCGGGGGAGCAAGCCCCTCAGTCTGCTCGCCATCCTGCTGTCCCAGGCGAACCGACTCATCAGTGTGGACCGGCTGGTGACGATGTTGTGGGACACCGACCCACCCAGGTCGGCGGTGGCGAACCTCCGCACGTACGTGCGAATCCTCCGTCAGGTCCTGTCGGACACTCCGGTACGGCTGGAGCGCGAGCCGGGAGGCTATCTGCTCCGGGTGACCGACGCGGACAGTGATCACCTCCGTTTTGCCCAGCTCGTCGCGGAGGCATCGGCTGAGGCTGCCGGACCGACCCGGGCGGTGGAACGGCTGGAGCAGGCGCTCCAGCTCTGGCGCGGCGTCGAAGCCGCTGCGGGGGTACCGCGGCACGGTGCCGTCGGCACCTGGCTGGATGCCCTCGACGAGCAGCGGATGCGCGCGGTCGAGCGAATCGCCGAGGCTCGGATCGCCACCGGCGAACCAGACCGGGCGGTACGCGAACTCGCAGACCTGCTGGCGGTAGCGCCGCTGCGCAGCCGGGCCTGGTGGCTGAAGATACTCGCCCATCACCGGCTCGGGGAGCACGACCTGGCCCTGGCTGGCTACCGGTCGGCAGCGGACGTCTTCCGTGACGAGCTCGGTATCGAGCCGGATCCGGAGTTGACCGAGCTGTACCGCTCACTGCTGCACTGGGACGACGTTCCGGTCGGCGCCGGGCAGGTACGACCGGCCGTGGTAACTCCGATCCGCGGTGGTCTCCAGCCCGACGTGGGCCCACCGAACAGTGGTTCGCCGGCAGCTGGTGACCCGGTCCGGCCGTACCGTCGGCGAATCGAACGGGACCGGTCGACATCGCACCCCACCGTCCACGGCCTACCCGAGCCGCCAGCACTGATCGGCCGCCGCGACGCGCTCACCGAGCTGCGCGCCGCCATCCTCGGCCCGCAACCGGGGATCGGGCCACGGGTCGTGGTGCTGCACGGTCCGCCGGGCGTGGGTACCTCGGCGCTGGCCCAGCGTGCCGCGTACGACCTCGCCGACGCCTATCCCGACGGACAGCTCCATCTCGACGTGCGCACCTGGCCCCGGGCCCGGCGCTCCGGCGCCGGCCCCGTCCAGGCCGTGCTGCGCCGGCTCGGCGTCGGCACTCCACCGGACGACGTCGCCGAGGCGGTCGACCTGCTTCAGACGGTGAGCGCCGGACTGCGTCTGCTACTGGTGATGGACAATGTCAGCGCACCGGGTGAGGTCCGGCCGATGCTGTCGCTCGCGACCGGCTGCTGCCTACTGCTCACCAGCGGATATCCGTTGGGCGTGATCCCGGGCGCCGGACGGCTCGCGCTCCGGCCGCTCAACGTGACCAACTCCGTGGAGGTGCTGCGGAGCATGCTCGGGCGGGACCGCGTCGGCGAAGAGTTCGACCACCTCGCGGTGCTGTGCGGCGGGCTGCCACTCGCGCTGCGCATCGTCGCGGCCCGGCTCATCGACCTGCCGGCGCTCAGCACCGCCGCCCTCATCGGTCGGCTCCGCGACGAGCGGCGGGCCCTCTCGGAGTGGGAGGTCGACGACCTGAGTCTTCGCTCGCGGATGATCGATGTGCTGTCCCCCCTCAGGCCCGAGGTGCGGTACGCGTTCGCCCGCCTCGCCGGACCCCGGGAGTTCGGCGTCGCGGAGGCGGCGCGTCGGCTCAACGCCCTGGTGGCGGAGACCGAAGCGCTGCTCGACGAGTTGGTCCGGACTCACCTGCTGGTCGTCAGCTCGACGGGCCGCTACCGGATGCCCCGGTTCGCCCGGTTGCTTGCCGAGGAGCTGCGATTCCGGCCCCGGTGCCCGGAGCTGACGTTCCCGTCTTCGGCGTAGCAGGACGCGGCGGGTGTCGTCGACGGCGCGGGCGGCAGACCGCGCGTTGTCGACGACACCGGCGCGTGTCCACCTCCGGGCTGCCGGCAGACACGGCACCGACTTGCGCCACGATCAGCCTCTTGCTCCGTCCTTTTCGGGAACGTGATCCTGGACCAGGCGCAGCATCTCGCTAACCGAGCCGGCCGGGTCGGTCACCGGGAACTGGACGGCGCGTACGGTCGCGGCCGGGTCGAGCAGCAGCGTGGCCCGCTTGAGCCGGTCGGTGCCGGCGGCCCGGAAGGTGGGCAGCAGCAGCGACGCGGCGAGCCGCCCGTCGGCGTCGGAGAGCAGCGGGAACGGCAGTTCGGCGTGCGCGGCGAAGGCGGCCAACTGGTCGGGACGCTGGGTGCTGACCCCGTGGATCAGGGCACCCGCGGCGGTGAAGTCGGCGGCCCGCGCGGCATAGGTGTTGGATTCGAGCGTGCAGCCGTGGGCGCCGGGAATGTCCCCCCAGGACGGCGGATAGCCCTGCACGCCGGGCACGAACGCGCCGGGGAAGCAGTAGAGCACCGTCCAGGCATCCGGGGCGGCGGGCGGCACCGGTGTGCCGTCGTGGTGTACCAGGGTCAGTTCGGGGAGCCGGCGTCCGACGAGGGCGTGCATCCGGCGGGCCTCCGCCGAGCCGGCCGCCGCCGTGGCGGTGAGCGACCCGTCGCCGAGCACGTGCCGGTCGCCCCACTCCTGGAGCGCGATCAGAACCGGCAGCAGACCCTCGCCCTTGGCGGTGAGCAGGTAGTCGTGGCGCGGCGGGCGATCCGTGTACCGCCGGCGGTGCAGCACGCCGTGCTCGGTGAGGGCGGCGAGGCGCTCGGTGAGGGCGCGGCGGCTCATCCCGAGCCCGCGTTGCAGGCCGTCGAAGCGGGTCACGCCGCCGGCGATGTCGCGGATGAGCAGGAAGGTCCACCAGTCGGTCAGCACGCCGAGGGACTGCGCGATGCCGCAGTCCGCGTCGGCAAGATCGACTTTTTTCACAGGTACCACTATAGTCCGTTCCAATATGAAACTTACTGTCTTCTGGCGCTGGTGGATCGCCGGCACGACCAGTCACCTCGGCTCGGCGGTCGGCGGGCTGGCGCTGCCGCTGACCGCGCTGACCGTGCTGCACGCGACGGCTTTCGAGATGGGGCTGATCACGGCGGCCGGCTATCTCGCGTACCTGCTGATCAGCCTGCCGGCGGGGGTGATCGTGCAGCGCCTGCCGCTGCGCGGCATGCAGGTCGCCCTGGACCTGGTCCGGGTCCTCGCCATCGCGTCCGTTCCGCTGGCCTGGTGGCTGGACGCCCTGACGGTGGCCCAACTCGTCGCGGTCTCCCTGGTGGTGAGCTTCGCCAACGTGCTGTTCGACGTGGCGAACCAGACCTTCCTGCCGGAGATCGTGCCGGCCGCGCAGTTGCAGGCGCGCAACAGCCTCACCTCCGGCACCCATGCCGCCACCGCGCTGGGCGGGCCGTCCCTGGGCGGATTCGCGGTGCAGCTGCTGGGCGCGGTGCCGACGCTGCTCGTGGACGCCGTCAGCTACCTGATCTCCGCCGTGCTGCTGCGTACCCTGCCGGCCCGGCGGGTGGTGCGACCGGCCGAACGGCCACCGATGGCGACGATGATCCGCGAGGGCTGGCACTTCGTGCTCCGACACCCGATCATCGGGCCGGCCATGTGGGTAGCCACCGTGGCGAACTTCGTCAACGGTGCGATGCACGCCCTGGTGCCGTACTACCTGTTACGCGAGCTGGGCGCCTCACCGCTGCTGGTCGGGGTGCTGGTCGCCAGCGACGGCCTCGGCGCGCTTCTCGGCGCCGCACTGACAACCTGGTTCACCGACCGGGTCGGCACGGCACGCGGCCTGCTCATCGCGGCCTTCGTCGCCGTGCCCAGCACGCTTCTCATCCCGCTGGGCACCGGCATCGCCGGCTACCTCGCCTTTGCCGTCGGCAGCACCATCCTCGCCGTCTCCATTGTGGTGCTCAGCGTGACCACCCGCACCTACCGGATGCTCGCCAGCCCGCCAGAACTCCTGTCGCGGGTGATCGCCACGGTCAAGTTCGTCTCCTGGGGCGCCATCCCGCTCGGCAGCCTGCTGGCCGGCGCCCTGGCCGGGGTGGTCAGTGCCCGAACGACACTGCTGATCTTCGGGGCGCTCACCGTGCTGTCCCCGGTCATCTACCTCTCGACCCCGATCCGCCGGCTGCGCGATCTGCCGCTCGACGACACCGCGCGGGAACCCGCCGAAGCCCGGGTGTGAACCGCACGCGGGTGTCGCGGGCGTACCGGAGCGGCTCCGGCAGCCCTTGCCGGCAGCCCTCGCCGGGCGCCGGAGCCGGCTAGCGGAGCGTGAGCTGGCGTCCGACCAGGCCCTGCTTCGCCCGGCGGGCGGCGCCGTCCAGCGGGGCCGGATCGGCCAGGGCGGCGGCGTAGCGCTTCGCGACGTCCGCCAGCGGAGCCTCCCAGGACTCCGGCGCGGCGTCCCGGGGAAGGTCCCAGACGGGTACGAGTCGACCGTGTGCCCGGAACATCCCGGCGAACCGGGTCTGCTCGCCCAGCAGCAGTTCCCCCGCCGCACTCAGCCGAGACAGCGCGTCGAGCGCGGCGTCCTCGTCGTCGGGCAGCACCCAGCGGACGTGGCTCTTGTCGGTGACCCGGCACCAGTAGGCGGCCGGAGCGGCGGCCAGCCGGGCCGTCGGGTAGATCGAGGCGTCCGCCCGTTCGAGGGACGCCTTGACGTTGGGGTCGTCAGCGGCCCCCGGGTCGACCCAGAACTCGAAGCCGTCGTGCATCGTGATGTCGAGCGGCCCGTCGACCAGGACGTCCTGCAACCTCGGGCCCTCGCCGGGCAGCGGCGGTACGGAGACCGCCTGGCCCGGCTCGGTCCGCAACGCGCAGAGCAGCGCCTCGGCCAGGTCCCGGGACGCGTCACCGGACTGCACGTGCCGTTGCAGGCCGACGAACACCTGCCCGTCCGCCCGGCTGATCGCGGGCGTGGCCATCGGCAGGACGGTGGCCAGGCTGACCGGCCGGTCCCCGAACTCCTCCACCAGGGCGGGAGTGAGGGTCAGCGGAGCGGTGGCCGCCGGCACCAACTCGCGGAGCGCGATCCACTCCGCCTCGTCGGTGAGCCCTTCGAAGGGCCGGGGTACGAAGATGTCCCGTACCTTCTGCCGCTTCTCCGCCCTGCCGGTCCGGTTTCCCCCGATCGTGCTTCCCCCGATCGCGGAACTGGTCGCGTCCGCCGAGGCGGACCGGGAACTCTTTCGACGCTTGCCCACGGCGAGACAGCCTATGCGCATCGAGTCCGGGCCGCGCACCCGGCGGCGGATCTGGCCTCGCCGGGGTTCGGCCCACCGTCGCCGGGGTTCGGCCCACCGTCGCCGGGGTTCGGGCGACCGTCGCCGGGGTCGGCCCACCGTGGTCGAGTCAGCCGACCGGAGCGAGTTCCCGGTCGGCGGGGTGGGCCAGCCGGGCCCAGACACTCTGTCCCAGCCCGTCGCGCTCGACCCCCCACCGGGCGGCCAGCGCGGCCACCAGGAACAGCCCCCGGCCGTCGACCGCGTCCGGGCCCACCCGGCGCAGTTGCGGTGGGGCCGTGGCGCCACCGTCGGTGACCCGGATCACCACCTCGTCGTCGGGCGGGCCGGGGCGTACCGACCAGGTCAGCCGGATCAGCCGGCCGGGCAGCGGCTCGGCGTGCCGCACGGCGTTGCCGAGAAGTTCGGCGGCGACCATCTCCACGTCGGCGAGCAGCGTCGCCGGGACGATCCCGGTCAGCTCGTCGGCGAGGCGGTGCCGGGCGCCACGGGCGCCCCGGGCGTCGTGCGGCACCATCACGCACCATGAGCGTTCGGTCAGGACGGTAGACACTCCAGGCGCCTCCTCAGCGGCCCGCTGGGTCACGGTGGCGCCCCGGTTCATCCTCGGGGCAGCCGCACCTCTGCGACCGTACCGCCGCCGTCGCGAGGGCGGAGCGAAACCCACCCGTTCTGTCGCTCGACGATCCGGCGGACGAGATAGAGACCCAGGCCGGCCCCGGGGTAGCGACGCCGGTCACCCGACTCGCCCTGCCAGAACCGTTCGAACGCGCGCTCCACATGCTCGGGACGTACCCCGATTCCCCGGTCGCTCACCCGGAACGCCACGGTGCGTTTGTCCGCCTCCGCCGTCAACTGCACCGGCGAGCCGTCCGGGGAGTACTTTCCGGCGTTCGTGGTGAGTTCCGTCAACACGGTGGCCAGGCTGGCCCGGTCGCCGAGGGCCTTCGGAAGGTCGTCCGGAAGCTGGAGGACGAGCCGGTGGCGCAGGTCGGCGGGAAGGTCGGTCGCCGCCGCGCGCAGGGTCTCGACCAGATCGAAGGGTACGGGCGGCGAGCCGCCGACCGGCCCGACGTCGTTGGTGGTGGAGAGCAGCCGGTCCACCAGTCGGGCCAGCTCGCCGGCACGTTGGCCGATCAGTCCCGCCGCCTGGCGCCGGTCCGACTCGGAGAGCGACTCCCAGTGCGCGTCGAGCGTGTCGGCGTACCCCTTGATGACGGTGACCGGGGTGCGCAGCTCGTGACTGGTGACCGCCACGAAGAGGTCCCGGTCATGGTCCCGGACGTGCTGGTCGCTGCTGTCCCGGAAGGTGACCACCCGGGCCGCGCCGGCACCGGGCAGCTCACCCGAGGTGATCTTCAACCACCGACCGTCCGGCAGCCGATGGTCCAGCACCTGCCCGGGCGGCGGTACCGGAAACGGCAGGGGCCGGTCGAGCAGTTCCGCCGCCCGCAACCCGGTCACCTTCTCGGCCGCCGGGTTCCAGAGCTGGACCGTACCGTCCCGGGTGACGATCGCCAGGCCGTCGGCGAGCGCGGCGACCACCGTGCCGTCGCCGTGTACCGGCAGGCCCGCCTGGTCGCCGTACATGTGCGCGGCGGAGGAGGCCAGGTAGCCGAGCGCGACCTGGTACTCGGCGTCGTCGGACCGGATCGCGTCGCGGTACAGCGCGTAGAGGGTGCCGATCGTCAGCCCGCCGACCTCCGCCCGCGCCGAGATCATGTACCGCAGGCCGCGCCCGTCGAGTTGCTCGGCGAGTTCCCCGGGCAGGGCGTCGATCCGCAACGACTGCACCCGGGGACCACACAGCAACTCGCTTGTCGCCTCGTCGAGCGGGCGGATCGGGCGGCCGACCGCCCAGCCGGCCGCACCGTTGGCGGAGACGACCCGGCCGCCGCTGGGGCCGTACTCCACGAAGGCCATGCCGGCCGCGCCGAGGGCCTGTGCGGCGACCTGGAGCAGGCGGTTGAGCACCGGAAGGCCGACCTCCCCGGCGTTGAGCATCTCGATGACGTCGGCGTGACCGGCGATCAGGCAGGGGTAGTCGGGGCGATCCGGCATTCCCCGAGTCTGCCTCTTCGGCCTGGCTTTGGGCAGTACCCGTCGTTCCGCTGTGACTTCCGGCGCCGGTAATCGACCCCGGCGTCGCCGCTGTCCGGCTAAACGGCGGGTCAGCGGCCCAACCGTTCGAGGATCAGCGCGGGACGGTCGGTGATGATCCCGTCCACGCCGCGCGCCAGCGCCAGATCGAGTTCGGGGGCCTCGTTGACGGTCCAGACGTAGACGCGGTTGCCAGCGGCGTGCAGCGCCGGCACGAGACGCGGGCGGGTACGGAGCAGCTTGAGGCTCGGGCCGGCGATCCGGGCTCCGAACGGCAGCCGCCCCCGCCGCAGCCCGGGCGGCAGGACGTCCAGCAACAGCACGGTCGACAGCCGTGGCGCCAGCCGCCGGACCTGCCGTACGGCCAGCGGCGAGAACGACATCACGGTCACCCGTACCGGATCGTCCGGCCGGGGATCCGCCAGGCCGTGCCGGTGCAGCATGGCGACCAGCCGCCGCTCGACCTCGGAACCGTGCCGGGTCGGGTGTTTCGTCTCGATCAGCAGCTCGACCTTGCGCCCGGCGGCCCGGACGGCCCGGAGCAGGGTGTCCAGGGTGAGCAGGCGGGTACGGTCGGGATCCGCCGGGACGTCCCCGTCGATCGCCCCGCCGGTGTGCCACGAGCCGTAGTCGAGCTGCTCCAGTTCGGCGAGCGTGTACGCCCCCACCCGCCCCCGACCGTTGCTCGTCCGGTCCAGCCGACGGTCGTGTACGCAGACCAGGTGACCGTCCCGGGTCAGCCGGACGTCGCACTCCAGACCGTCCGCGCCCTCGTCGAGGGCCTTCAGGTACGCGGCCAGCGTGTGCTCGGGCATCGTCTCCGACGAGCCACGGTGTGCGAAGACCAGCGGTCCGGTCCGGAGTCCCGGGGGGTCGCCGGGGAGCCGTGCCGTCTCGCCGGGAAGGCGTGGCACGGGTGCACGCAGTCCCGGCTCGCTCCGGGCACTTCCGAGCTGTCTCGGCGACCGCCAGCGCGGGGTCCGCGACCCCGGCTCACTCCTTGCGCTCACGGGAGTACTCCGGTTGTTCGCGACTGCGGGGCCCGCAAGCCCGGCTCACTCCTCGCGCTCACAGGGGTTCTCCGGTCTTCCCGACGGGTGGTCAGATGACCCGGGCCGGTTGTCCGTCCTCGCTCTCCAGTGGGCGGCCGGCGGCGGCCCACTGGCGCATTCCGCCGTCGAGGTTCCGGACGTTGTCCCAGCCGTTGTTCATCAGGTAGCCCACGACCTGTCCGGAGCGACCGCCGGAGCGGCAGACCACGACGACGTCGGCGTCGGAGGGTATCTCGGCCATCCGGGCGGGCACCTCCATCATCGGCAGGTGGTGGGCGTCGGGGGCGTGCCCGGCGGCCCACTCGTCCGCCTCCCGTACGTCCAGCAGGTAGGCGTCGGCGGGTACGTCGGCGGCGGTCACGGTGGGAAGGTTGGATGCGAACACGGTTACCAAGCGTAGAGCCTGTTCCGATCGAGGGGCGGAGCGAGGACCCGGTTCAGAGACGATTGACCCACTTTGGGTTGGCTCGAACCCAGTTGTCCAGACTGGTGTGCCGCATCGAGTCGAACAGCGTGTTCGCCGGCTCGTCCAGCAGCACGTACGAGACCTCGTCGATCATCTCGGAGTGGGACGGAAGCTGGATTCCGAGCAGGCCGTCGGAGCGGATCCGACGCATCGCGAAGATCATCTCCTCCAGGGGTGTCCCGTTGGTGTCGACGGTGAACGAGGAGCCGATGGCCCGGATCACCTGATCCAGCCGGAGCGGATTCCGGAGCATGTCCGTGGTGGTGGCCTTGTCCATCATCGCCCGTAGCAACTGCTGCTGGTGTCGCTGCCGGTCGAAGTCGCCGTTCGGTAGGTCGTAGCGTTGGCGGGCGTAGTCGAGCGCCTGTGCGCCGTTCATCTGGTGGCAGCCGGGATTGAAGACGGACTTGGTGTGGATCGACCGGACCGGGGTGTCGACGCACATCCGGACGCCGCCGAGCAGGTCCACCACGCGCTGGAAGCCGGCGAAGTTGACAAGTGCCGCGCCGTCGAAGCGGATTCCGGTGAGTCGGGTCAGCGTCGCCGACAGCAACCGGGTGCCGCCCTGGCCCCCGCCGCCGTACTGGAAGGCAGAATTGATCTTGTCTGGTCCGCCGGGGTAGTTGCCCGCCGGGGCCGGCGGGATCTCGACCAGGAGATCCCGGGGTACGGAGATCAGGTAGGCCCGGTCCAGACCGGCGGGCAGGTGGGCGATCATGATCGTGTCCGACCGCTGATCCGTCCCCGGGTCGGCCGTGTCGCGCTGGTCGGAGCCGACCAGCAGGTAGTTGAGCGGTCCGGTGACGTCACCCCGTTCCCGCCGGGCGGCCGGGTCGAGGAGCATCTCCTTGACCACGCTGTTGTCGTAGCGGTCGGCCAGCATGTGCAGGCCCGCCCCGCCGGCCCCGGAGATCAGCACCAGGGCCAGCCCGAATCCGAGTGCGACCTTCGCCCAGGCGGGAGCCTTACGCCGGTGTCGGCCTCGGTCGGCGCGGCTGCTGCCCGCGCCACGGGTACGGCTGCCGGATGGAGCGCGTCCTGGCCGCTCGGGTTCGCCCGGAGCCGCCCGCTTGGGTGTGAACGTGATCCCTCCCCGGGCCCGACTGAGTGAAGCTTTCTCACTTCAGGCTAGGGGCCCGGTTTGCGTGTTCAGCGGCTTTTGCGATTTCTGTTGGACTCGATCGCCCCGCTACTTGGCGGTGGTGGGTGCGAGCACGCTCGGATTGTTGATGATGAACTCGTCCAGCCGGTCGGCCTTGACCGCGGCGAACATCTGCCGGCTGGTGTCGTTGATCACCTCTCGACCGGCCCCGTTACCGCTGAAGTTGCCGTTGTTGGTCCGGAGCAGAACGAGATCGTTGGCGGCCACCCCGCGCATGGTGAAGATGAAGTTCGCGGTCGGGACGCCGCCGGTGTCCAGGATCAGCGCCTCGCCGGCGGCCTTCATCAGCCGGTTGAGCTTGCCGAGGTCGGTCATCACCCCGTCGCTCATCGCCTTCTTGGCCATCCCCTTGATCAGCTGCTGCTGGTTCTGCTGGCGGTCGTAGTCGCCGTGGGCGAGGCCGTAACGCTGGCGGGAGTAGTCGAGCGCCTCCCACCCCTTCATCTGGCGACAGCCCTTCTTGTGCACCACCGGCTTCTTCGTGCCACCGACCTTCTTGGCCTCGTGGTTCCACATCGGCTCACCGTTGACGAGCGTCATGTGCTTGGACTCGACCTGCTGGCGTACGCACATCGGAATGCTGCCGAGCGCGTCGATGACCTTCTTGAACCCGCTGAAGTTGATGATCGCCGCGCCGTCGAAGCTGATCCCGGTGAGCTTGTGGATGGTCTGCGCCATCAACTGCGCGCCGCCCTTGAGACCGGCACCGTTCTGGGCGCCGTGGAAGAACGCCTCGGTGGCCTTCGCCGTACCGCCGTTGTACCGGCTGGCCTTGAACGCCGGCACCTGCACCTCGGTGTCCCGTGGAATGGAGAGCAGGTACGCCTGGTCGTGGGTGGCCGGGATGTGCAGCACGATGATGGTGTCGGCCCGGACGTTGTCGTCGTCCAACCGTTCCCGGGCGTCGATGCCGAGCAGCAGCAGGTCGATCGGACCCTCCAGGTCCTCGCCGCCCTCGGCCTCGGTCTTGCCGGCCGTGCCGAGCAGGTTCTCCTTCTGGATGTTGCCGGTGGCCTTGCCGATCGCGACCTTCATACCGGTGATGCCGACCCCGCTGGCGACCAGCAGCACCGCACCGAAGACCAGCGTGAGGCGAGCCCAGAGCGGAGCCTTGCGGCGTCGTCCCGCCGCGCCGTTCTTGCCCTTGCCACCCTTGCCACCCTTGCTCTTGCTGGGCTGCCCGTTCGGGCCACGGTCGTCCGGACCCGTGCCCGGCGGCGAGGTGGCCGCCGCCGCGCGCGCGGGTGGACCCGCCGAGGCGCGCCGTGGGGGACGTCGGCGAGATTGCACCGGCATGCCTGCTCCAGGTTCAGGGGGTGAGGGGGCGGGGCCGCGACGCGGTACGGACACCGCAAAGCTTCCCCCAATTTGCTTACGCTACATGTTCTTGTTGCTTTGCGGCAGCGCGCTTTCCGGCATACGACGGCAACCGTCCGTGCTTGCCGGAGGGGCCGGAAGCACGGACGGCTCGCCTGTGTGGCGGGGCGGTGGCGGGGCAGTGACGTGACGTGACGGCAACGTGACGTGAGGGTGCCGGCCGGCGCGTTCGGCGGCCCCGATCAGCCGCCGCTGGCCGGAGTCGGGGTCGGGGCGACGTTCGCCTGTACCCAGGCCTCCATCGTGTCGGAGGACATCGCGCGGTACATCGCCAGCGCCTTCTCCCGGTTGGACACCACCACGGACTCGCCGTTGATGGTCTCGCTGCCGTTGTGCGGGCTGGTGATGAACTGCAGGTTCTCCCCACGCAGGTTGCGGAACTGGACCGCCATGTCGACCAGGGAGAAGCCCTCGTCCACGGTGACCGCGCTGGTGACCGACTTGAGGAAGGCGTTCAGCTTGGCCGGGTTGGTCAGCGTGCCGGAGCTGGCCGCCTTGTCCATCAGGGCACGCAGGAACTCCTGCTGGTGCCGCATCCGGGCGAAGTCCCCGTCCGGGAACTGCTTCCGCTGCCGGATCCAGTCCAGGGCCTCGGCCCCGTCCATGTGGTTGGTGCCCTTCTTGAACTTCCGGAACGGCTTGTGGATCGAGGTGATGTTGCGTTCGACCTTGAGGTCCACCCCACCGAGCGCGTCGGTGACCTCCTTGAACCCGGCGAAGTCGATCGCCATCACATGGTCGATCCGGACGTCGGTGAAGCACTCCACGGTGCGTACCGCCAGGGGCAGGCCGCCGAACGCGAACGCCGCGTTGATCTTTCCGCGCTCGCCGCTTCCGCACTCCGCGCCGGGACTGTCCGGAATCGGTACGTAGAGGTCCCGGGGCACCGAGACGAGGTACGCCTTGTCGTGACTCGCCGGGATGTGCATCACGATGATGGTGTCGGCCCGCCACTTGCTGGCCTCGTTGACCGGGGCGTCCGGATCCCGGGAGTCGCTGCCGACCAGCAGGATGTTCAGCGCACCACTGACCGACTTGGGACGGTCTCCGGTCAGCGCCGAGAACGGGTCGGTGCGGGCCAGGCCCTTGTCGAGTCCTCTGACGTACAGCCAGATGCCGCCGCTGGTGAGCAGGCCCAGCACGAGTACCGCGATGCCCGAGACCAGGGCGATCCGCCGCCAGTTCGGCCGGGGGCCACGACGGGCCGGACCGCCGGGCAGGCCCGGACCGCCGGGACCGCCCGGACCACCCCCGCCGGGGCCGTCGTACGCCGAGCGGCTCTGACCGGGTACGCCCGAGACCTGGGCCCGGCCGGAGATCCGGTTCGATCCGGCCGAGGCCGGTCCGGGCACCGAGGCACGGCCGGCGGATCCGCCGGCCGTCATTCGTTGGCCGCCATGGGCTGCGTTCGGGGGAGGGCTCTCGAACATGCCCTCAGGGTACGTAGCGAAGCCAAGGAACCGCTGTGTGCCACGGCTGAACTGGCACGGAGCCGGTATCCTCCGCTACCTCGCCAACCGCTGGCTGAAGTGTTCGATCGTGCGGCGGAGCCCCTCGGCGGGGGTCACCTCGGGCTCGTAGCCGAGCCGCTCCCGGGCGAGCGTGAGGTCGGGCCGCCGCTTTTCCGGGTCGTCGGCCGTCCGGGTGATGTAACTCACCTGCGATCCGCTGCCGGCCAGTGCGGCGATCGTCTCGGCGAGTTCCCGCATCGACACCTCGTGCTCGGTGCCGCAGTTGATCGGGCCGGTCTCGGTCGAGTCGAGCAGCATCAGGATGCCGCGTACCAGGTCGCTGACGTAGCAGATGGACCGGGTCTGCGTTCCGGTCCCGTGCACGGTCAGCGGCTCGCCGCGCAGCGCCTGGGTGATGAAGGTGGGGATGGCCCGCCCGTCGTCCGGACGCATCCGTGGCCCGTAGGTGTTGAAGATCCGGACGATGCCCACATCGAGCCCGTGGTAGCGGTGGTAGGCCATCGTGCTGGCCTCGGCGAACCGCTTGGCCTCGTCGTACACGCTGCGTACGCCGATCGGGTTGACGTTGCCCCAGTACGTCTCGACCTGCGGGTGCACCTGCGGGTCCCCGTACGCCTCGGAGGTGGAGGCCAGTACGAACCGGGCCCGGTCGGCGACGGCGCGGTCCAGCAGATGCAGGGTGGCCAGCGAACCGACCCGGAGGATCTCGATCGGTAGCGTGGCGAAGTCCGTGGGGCTGGCCGGCGAGGCCAGGTGCAGGATGGCGTCGAACCGCTCGGCGACCGCCGGGTGGTGGCCGGGGAGCCCTTCCGAGATGTCGGCCTCGACCAGGGTGAACCGGGGGTGGTCCGCGAGGTGGGCCACGTTCTCCTTGGAGCCGGTGACGAAGTTGTCCACCGCGACCACCGTGCAGCCTCGCGCGATGAGCGCGTCGACCAGGTGGGACGGGACGAATCCGGCACCGCCGGTGACGAGGATCCGGTGTTCTGCTCCGAAACGCTGGGCTACCACCATGCTGTCAGCCTACCTACGATGCTGATCTCCGGCGGCCGAGGGGAGTCGTCGACCGCCCCGGGCCGAATGGGCGACGGGTGGTGCCAGGGTAACTTTCGTCCCCCGACACCACCCGTTACCGAATTATCACTTTCGGTACCTGTGCTCCGGTCAGTGCGCTCCCGCTCCGGTCAGGGCCCGGACCTCGAGTTCGGCGTACTTGTCCGCGTCCGTCTCCTTCGACACCAGGGTGCCGATCCAGCCGCAGAGGAAGCCGACCGGGATGGAGATGATGCCCGGGTTGGACAGCGGGAACCAGTGCCAGTCGTGGTCCGGGAACATCGCCGTCGCCGATCCGGAGACCACCGGTGAGAAGAACACCAGTCCGACGGCGCTGATCAGACCTCCGTAGATCGCCCAGACCGCGCCCGAGGTGTTGAACCTCTTCCAGAACAGGCTGTAGAGGATCGCCGGCAGGTTGCCGGAGGCCGCCACCGCGAACGCCAGCGCCACCAGGAACGCCACGTTCAGGTTCTGCGCGAAGATCGACAGCACGATCGAGATCGCGCCGATCACCAGCGCCGAGATCCGGGCGACGTTGACCTCCTGGCGCTCGGACGCCTGCCCGCCCTTGACCACGTTCGCGTAGAAGTCGTGGGCAAGGCTGGACGAGGAGGCCAGGGTCAGCCCGGCGACCACGGCGAGGATGGTGGCGAACGCCACCGCCGCGATGATCGCGAGCAGCGCGGCCCCACCGACGTCGCCACCGAAGAAGTCGATGCCGAGCGCCTCGGCGAGCTGCGGGGCCGCGGTGTTGCCGGCCTTGTCCTGGGCGACGATCGCCTCCCGGCCCACCAGAGCCGCCGCGCCGAAGCCGAGGGCGAGGGTGAACAGGTAGAACGTGCCGATGATGCCGATCGCCCAGAGCACGCTCTTCCGGGCCGCCCTGGCGGTCGGCACGGTGTAGAAGCGGATCAGGATGTGTGGCAGTCCGGCGGTGCCGAGCACCAGGGCGATGCCGAGGGAGAGCAGGTCGACCTTGTTGTAGAAGGTCTGCGTCGCGTCGCCGGCCACCTCGACGCCGTACCGCAGTCCGGGTTCGAGGAACGCGGAACCCTTGCCCGAGGCGTTCGCCGCGTCGCCGAGCAGCGTGGACAGGTTGAACTTGTAGTGCGCCAACACCAGGATGGTCATCACCAGGGCGCCGGCCATCAGCAGGAACGCCTTGACGATCTGGACGTAGGTGGTGCCCTTCATGCCACCCACGGTCACGTAGATGATCATGAGGGCGCCGACCATGATGATGGTGGCGATCTTCGCCGCGTCCGCGTCCATGCCGAGGAACGTGGTACCCGGCCGGATCCCCAGCAGCAGCGCCACCAGCGCGCCCGCGCCAACCATCTGGGCCAGCAGGTAGAAGATCGAGACCGTGATCGTGGAGACCGCCGCAGCCGTCCGGACCGGCCTCTGCCGCATCCGGAACGCCAGCACGTCGGCCATCGTGTAACGGCCCGAGTTCCGCAGCAGCTCGGCCACCAGCAGCAGGGCCACCAGCCAGGCGACCAGGAACCCGATCGAGTAGAGGAAGCCGTCGTAGCCGTACAGCGCGATGATGCCGGCGATGCCGAGGAACGACGCGGCGGACATGTAGTCGCCGCCGATCGCCATGCCGTTCTGGAAGCCGGAGAACGACCGGCCACCGGCGTAGAAGTCGGTCGCCGTCTTGGTCTGCCGGCTGGCCCAGACGGTGATCCCCAGGGTCACCGCGACGAAGACCAGGAAGAGCGTGATGGTCAGGGTACGGGCGGTGCTGCTGCCGGCCTCGGCGGCCAGCACGACACCGTTGATCGCCTCGCTCATGACGTCACCTCCTTGTCCTTCGGCTGCGCCTCGTCGTCCGGCGTCACCGTGCCCGCCGGGTCGTGCGACCCCGCCGCCCCCTCCAGTTCCGCGCGGATCCGGTCAGCGGTCGGGTCCAGCTTGCTGGCGGCGAACCGGGAGTAGAGCCACGCGATCAGGAACGTGGAGACGAACTGCAACAGGCCGAAGACGAGGGCAACGTTGATGTTGCCGACGAGCTTGGTGCCCATGAAGTCGCGTGCGTACGCGGAGAGGATCACGTAAAGCGCGTACCAGAGGAAGAACGCCGCGGTCATCGGGAAGACGAAGCCACGGAGGGCCTTACGCAACCCGACGAACTCGTCCGACTGTTGTACGGCGACGTACCGGTCCGGTGGCGCGCTGGCCGGTGCGGGAGTGTCCGTAGACATGCTGGTCTCACCACCTTAAAAAGGGGCAGGGGAGTTTCGCGCACGGTATGGAGCCGCCGGGACACTCGGATAGCGGTGATCCGTTGGCTGGTCAGCGGGTGCGCCGAACGGGCCGGTGGCTGCGCCCAGTGACCCCGGTCACGCCGCTCGGCGACGCCGTACGCCGAGCCTCCCCGGTCCGGACGGCTGTCCCCGCCCGCCGGCCCGGACGGGCGTCTTCCGCCTGCGGGCCGACGACTGTCCCCGCCTCCCGGCCCGGACGGGCGTCTTCCGCCTGCGGGCACGGCCGGTGCCGTACCGCCGGTTCAGCCGGCCAGTTCCCGATAGCGCCCGCGATGGTGCACCAGAGGCGGTGCCTCGTCCGACAGGTCCACCGTCTCGATGGTGGCCTCGACCAGCAGCGCCCAGCCGTACTCCCGGGCGCCGTCCAGCCGGCAACCCGCCCAACCACCGGCCCCGGCCGGCACCGGGCCGTACGGCGTACGGCTCCACTCCCCCGCCGCGAACAGCCCGCCGGGCGCGGGGAACAGCCCGGCGAACCTGTCGGCGAGTTGCCGGTGTGCCGCGCCCAGCACCGTCACCGCGAACCGTCCGCTGGCGGACGCCGCGGCCCACAGTTCCGACTCCTCGTCCAGCAGACCGATCAGACGTCCCGGCTCACCGTCGGCGACCAGCGTCGACGAGACGGTCAGCCCGGCGGGGCCGGCGGTTTCCCCGATGGTCGTCGGACCGTACGCGGTCCACAGCGTCACCGCCGCCGGCACTCGGCCACGGAACCGGCGCACCGGAGAGCGGTGCGGCTCCGGGGTGGCGAACGGATCGGTGTGGTGGATCTGCCCGCCGGGCGGCTCGGCTCGGTTCACGGCACCATTGTGCCGGGCGGGCGGGGCGGACCGGGCCCATCACCACGATCTTGTAGGCGCTGCCCCGGACACCGACCCGGTCCGTCGGAGCGCACGATCGACTCCGCTCTGTCCTCCATCGACTGAAAAAGCAGTGCGAGCGGGAAACCGGCAGCAGGGCTGGGGGGTGTTAGCGGTACGGATCTCGACGGGAGGGGCGATGGCCGGGGAACACGATTTTGAGGACTTCTACCAGTCCACTCGACATCGGGTGGTGACCGTTCTCTACGCCCTCGGCGGCAACATGGCGGACGCCCAGGACGCCGTCCAGGAGGCGTACGCGCGGGCCTGGCAACGGTGGTCGAAGGTGGGCGGGTACGCGGACCCGGAGGCGTGGGTCCGCACCGTGGCCCGTCGGATCCAACTGAACCGTTGGCGCAAGCTTCGCAACGGCCTGACGGCCTACCGCCGGCACGGAGCGGACCCGGCGGTTCCACCGCCGTCGGAGAACGCGGCCGCGCTGGTGGCGGCGTTGCGCCAGATTCCGGCCGACCAGCGTGAGGCGATCGTCCTGCACCACATGGTCGACATGTCGGTCGCGGAGGTCGCGACGCACCTGGGCGCGCCGGTCAACACGATCAAGACCCGACTGGCCAGGGGACGGAAGGCTCTGGCCGAACTGATCGGGGAGCAACTGAAGGAGGAGAGCGTCCATGCCTGATTCGGTCTTCGAGGATCTCTACCGGGACACCGAGCAGGTCCACTGGGCCTCGACCAGCGAGGTGCAGCACCGTGCCCGGCAGTTGGCCCGACGGCGGACGCTGACTGTGCTGGCGACCGCGCTCGTCCTGCTGGTCGGCGGCGGTACCGGCGTGTTGACCGCGCTGGCCGACTCCGGTACGCCCAACCTGCCGGACGTCGTGGCGACCGCACCGGTCACGCCGACCGCGACTCCGCCGGTGACCCCGCCCAACGAGCCTACGATCACCCCGTCCCGCCCCGCCAGCGACGCGGAATCGAGGGCCGACAGGGCCATTCCGGCCGCCGCCATGTTGCAGGGCTCCGACGTTCCGTCCGGGTTCCGGCCCTCGGGTCAGGACGTGGACGGCGATTGGACCTTGAACTTCCTCCTCTCGGCCCTCTGCGAGTCCAAAGATCCGTGGCCGCACCCAGGTCGGAAGATCGCGGAGCGGGGACAGAGCTTCACGAACGGTCAGCGGAGTCTCCTGCAACGGGTCGACCGCTACGCCGGCCAGGACGCGAAACGCGCCCTGGCCGCAGTGCGGACCAACGTGAACAACTGTGTTGCCCGCGATCGGGCCGAGATCTCCATCGTCGGCCAGGGTTTCGCCGGGGAGGAGTCCCTGCTCGTGTACTCCGAGAATGAGGGTCTCGGGAACCTGTTGATCTTTGTTCGCCAGGGGGACCTGCTGGCCGAGATCTGGCGGAAGGACGGGACCGACCGCGCCGATGCCCTCCGGTTGGCCGATCGGGCCGCCGCCCGGCTCTGTGTCGGTACGAACGTCTGCTGATCCGTACCCCGGCCCGTGTCGTCAGCCCGCGCCCCGCTCCTGCGGCGTCAACAAGCAGCGTTAATAAGGGCCCCTTCTTCTACAGAAAACGATAAGAAGGGGCCCTTCCTTACAAGCGGAGCGCCTCTGGGGCGTGCAGGCGCAGCATGATGGCCCCGACGTCGGCCGGGGTCCGGCGTCGGGTGGCCCAGGACGTGGTGACCATGACGGTGAAGGCCAGCGGAACGGTCCAGGCCGCCGGCTGGGCGATCAGTACGGCCGGCCAGCCGGTCAGCTCCGGCCCGAGGACGGTGAACAGGACGGCGCCGACCGCGGCACCGCCGCCGGCCAGGATCCCGGCGGCCGCTCCGGCGTCGGTCAGCCCGCGCCACCAGATTCCGAGTACCAGCAGCGGGCAGAAGCTGGACGCGGCGACCGCGAAGGCGAGCCCGACGACCTGGGAGACGTCCAGCCCGGACACGTTGAGGGCGAGCACCATCGGGATCAGCCCGGCGAGCACCGTGGCGAGCCGGAAGTCGCGTACCGAGCCCTGACCGAGCAGATCGGTGGAGACCACCCCGGCCACGCTGGTGAGTAGTCCGGACGAGGTGGACAGGAAGGCGGCGAACGCCCCGGCGGAGACCAGGGCGGCCAGTAGCTGTCCGGTCGGGCCGTTGCCCAGGGCCGCACCGGGCAGCAGCACCACCACCGCGTCGGTCTGCCCGGTCAGCAGCAGTTGCGGGGTGTAGATCCGGCCGAGCACCCCGTACAGGGTGGGCAGTAGGTAGAAGGCGCCGACCAGGGCGAGCACCACCAGGGTGGTACGGCGGGCGGCGGCGCCGTCCGGGTTCGTGTAGAACCGCACGAGCACGTGCGGCAGCCCCATCGTGCCGAGGAAGGTCGCCAGAATCAGCGAGTAGGTGGCGAAGAGTCCCCGGTCGTCGCTGCCCGCCATGCTCGGCAGCAGCCAGTCGAGCCCGTTGTCGGCGGCCACGCTGGAGATTTCCGGTACCTGTTCGCCGGCCGCGAACGACAGTTCGTCGCCGGGGCGTACCTCCCGGGACGTTCCGTCGGGCAGGGTGAGGGTCGCCGGCTCCTCGACCACGACGGTGGTCGCGGTGGAGAAGACGGGACCGCCGACCGGGGTCACCGCCGGCCGGGAGTCCGCCTGCCACTGGAGGGCCAGGAAAATTGCCGGTACGGCGAGTGCCGTGAGCTTCAGCCAGTACTGGAACGCCTGCACGAAGGTGACCGCCCGCATCCCGCCGAGCGCGACGTTCGCGGTGACCACCGCACCCACCAGCAGTGCGCCGAGCGGGTACGGCGCGCCGGTGACCGTGGCCAGGGTCAGCCCGGCGCCCTGCAACTGCGGTACGAGGTACAGCCAGCCGATGAAGATCACGAAAGCGGTGGCGAGTTTCCGGAGGCGCCGGGAGCCGAGCCGTACCTCACAGAAGTCGGGCAGCGTGAACGCACCGGACCGGCGTAGCGGCGCGGCGACGAACAGCAGCAGGGCGAGATAACCGGCGGCGAACCCGACCGGGTACCAGAGCACGTCCACGCCGTACTTGAGGATCAGTCCGGCGATGCCGAGGAAGGACGCGGCGGAGAGGTACTCGCCGCCGATCGCGGCCGCGTTCCAGGTCGGGCTGACCATCCGGGACGCGACCAGGAAGTCCGACGTGGTCCGGGCCAGGGTCAACCCGTAGAAGCCGATCGCGACCGTGACCAGGGTGACCGCGATGATCGCCGGCACGGTGTACGGGTTGTCCACCTCAGCGCTCCGGCCGCTGGATCACATCGGTGAAGTCCTGCTCGTTGCGTTCGGCCAGATGCACGTACGCCCAGCCGACTGCGACCAGGAACGGGAACGCACCGACTCCGAGCAGCAGCCACGGCAGGTTGACCCCGAACAGTTTCGCCGTACCGACCTCCGGGGCGATCGCGAACAGCAGGGGCAGGCCGCCCAGGCCGATCCCGACCACGAGGGACAGCCGCAGGGCGAGGGCGAGCTGGGCCCGGACCAGCCCTCGGACCAGGGCGTCGCCGACCTGGGTCTGCTGGGTCAGTTCGGCTCGGGTCCGTTCGGCGCGGGTGCCGCTGCGAACGACCTCGGCCAGCACCACCCTGGTCCGGGCGGACGTGTCCGGCGGCCCCGGCTCCGGTCGCGGATCGATGGGGGTGGCCACCTCGGCAGTCTCACCGCCTGGCCACGAATGTCAAGTCGTCGCGGCGCCGGCCGTGGTCGTCAGCAGCCGGTGTACGAGCTACCGGGGGTACCCCGAACGGGCGGTACCGGTGACTCGGCGGTTGGCTGCCCGGCCAGGATCTGCCGGGCCAGGATCTGCCGGGCCCGGATCCGGCCGAGGTTGGTCTCCCGCCAGTCGTCCCGGGGTAGTTCGGTGGCGATCGTGGTCGACGCACACCGGCGCAGCTCGGCGGGGAGCCGGTCGAACACGGGTACCGCGTCGGCGGAGAGCCGGGAGAGGTACCCGACGTCGATCCGGCCGGTCCTGGCGTACATGTCGACATTGCGCTCGGCGATCAACCGATCCGGGTTCACGGCGGCGAGGGCGAGCAGTGCGAGGACGGCGGTACCGAGGGCCAGTTGGGGAAGCCAGCCGGCGGAGAGCCGTATTCCGGCCGCCGCGATCAGCACGAAGATCAGTCCCAACCAGAGTTCACAGGTGGCCACCAGCAGCCGGAGCCGGGTGGCGCCGTACGCGTCGGCGTACACGTCCATCCGGTACAGGGCGGACGCCACCACCACCAGACTCAGCAGGGTCAGCCCGCCGAGCAGGATCCGGATCAGGGCCCGGTCGGTCCGGGTCTCCCGGGGCGCCCACCAGGCCGCCGCGCCGATCACCAGCAACGTGAGTACGGAGACGGCGAGCAGTTGCCAGAAGCCGCTGCGGGCGTACTCGGCATAGGTCAGCCCGGCGGTCCGCAGGACGTGGTCCGAGCCGCCGAACAGGCTCGTCACCTGGACCGCGACGAAGAGCACGAACAGCGTGTCCAGCAGGGCCACCGGCAGGACCCACTCGGCCCGGCGCAGTCGCTTCCGGCCCGGGTCGGCCGTCAGCCCGGTCAGGTCGGGTGGCGCCGCGAGTACGTAGACCGCGCCGAGCAGGGCCGCGCCGACCAGTCCGAACACGAAGACCCAACGGACGACGGTGGACGGTGACAGATCCGGCAGCCCGCGGTCGACCAGCCCGGCGAACGCCGCGTCGGCGGAGGAGAAGAGCAGACCGAAGACCGTCAGCAGGACGAGCGAGACGGCGACGGTGGCCAGTGCCCGGCCGGCTCCGTGTTCCTGGCCCGGTCGTGCCGGCCGGGCCAGTCCCCTGGCGACCCACGGCATCGACCGGAACACCGCCATCGACGGGATCAGCCCGGAGAACAGGATCGCGCGCACCGACCGCCCGCCCGCCACGGTCAGTGCCGCCGTCATCGCGGCGGTGAGCAGGCAGAGTACGAACAACCAGCCTGCGGCCCGGATCGTGCCGACGCCGAGCAGGGCGAGTGTGGCCAGCCCCCAGAGCGGGCGGGACCAGCCGAACCGACCCCGGATGCTGTTGTCGCGGCCGGCCGCTCGACCGGGGCTCCCGTCGGGTGACCGCTGAACGCTGCTCGTGTCGTCGGTCGGTCGGGCGGCGATCCGGGCGGCGGTGACCAGGGCCGCCGCCCCGGCGACTCCGCCGACGAGCCAGCCGAGCCCCGGCCGGGTCAGGGGGAGGCTCACCGCGGACACCGCCGCCGCCGCGGCCACCGCGCCGAGGACCGGC